>NZ_JBVPZC010000014.1:0-92119 GCF_055702805.1 Hydrogenophaga sp. LT287
CCTAACGAATGAAAGGGACTTCCCCGTCCCGAGCGAGCCGCGCACCGTGAGGCTTGCGGTTTTCGGCAACTGAGTGCCACGATGGGAAGCTCGAACTTTTCATCAACTCACTCGTTTTTGCGGAAGGGGAAGTCCATGTCTGCCATTGTCACCGTCGGAATCGATCTCGCCAAGAATGTCTTTGCCGTTCATGGTGTGGACGCCACAGGCAAGCCCGCCCTGGTGCGGCCCACTGTGCCGCGCGCCAAACTGCTCGAATTCATCGCCTCGCTGCCGCCGTGCCTCATCGGCATGGAAGCCTGCTCCGGCGCCCACCACTGGGCGCGTGAGTTTGCAAAGTGCGGCCACACCGTGCGCCTAATGGCGCCCAAGTTCGTCATCCCCTACCGCCTCTCGGGCAAGCGCGGCAAAAACGACGCGGCCGATGCCGCCGCCATCTGCGAAGCCGTCACCCGGCCCAACATGCGCTTCGTACCGATCAAATCGATTGAACAACAAGGCCAGTTGCTGGTGCACCGTGCCCGCCAGGGTTTTGTGGAGCAGCGTACCGCCACCTTCAACCGCATCCGGGGTCTGCTCTCGGAGCTGGGCATCGTGCTGCCGCTCAAGGCAGCCGTGGTGCGCCGCGAAGCCATGGCCCGCCTGGAGGATTTGCCCGGCTGGGCCAACACGGTGATTGGGGACCTGCTGAACGAGGTCGCCCGGCTCGACGAACGTATTGGCCAGTACGACCGGCACATCCAGACCATGGCCCGCCAAAGCACGCCCGCGCAGCACTTGATGCAATTGGCGGGCATTGGCGAGACCACGTCCACGGCGCTGGTCAGCACCGTGGGCAATGGGCACGACTTTGCCTGCGGCCGCCAGTTCTGCGCCTGGCTCGGGCTGGTGCCCGGGCAGTACAGCTCAGGTGGGAAACAGCGCTTGGGCCGCATCACCAAGGCTGGCGACCCGTACCTGCGCAGCCTGCTGGTGATGGGCGCCAGGGCGGTGCTGGCGCTGGCGATGAACAAGACAAACCCCAGACAAGACCCGGTCAGCCGCTGGGCTCGCGCGCTGGCCGAGCGGCGCGGCTACTGGCGCGCGGTGGTGGCCGTGGCGGCCAAGAACGCGCGCATGTGCTGGGCGGTGTTGCAACGTGGGGAGGGGTTCAAGATGCCTGCCTGAACCACGCCTGCCACGACTTGAAGTGACATGACATCCGAGATCCCACAGTCCGCCGCGTGAAGGCCTAAAGTTGATGTGCAAAGGTTGGACCTGCGCTGGGGAATGCTCGATTAGCTCAAGGGGATAACGGGGGAGAAATCTCCCCAAGCCCGACTAACGAATGGAGCCCCCGGCGCGCGTCTTTCATCAGGGTCCGCTGCCAGCAGATGCAGCACCAATGACCGTTTGTAGTACCGCCGTCCGCACCCTTTGCATCACGACATCAACCGCCCGCCGTCTGCTGCGAATGTTGGATCTGATTGGAAAAACTGGAATACCGATACCTGGGTCTATTGCTGCGCAATAGACCCAGGATGGAGGCTGCTTGCAATCTGGGGGGAAGCCCTTGTAGTAGAAGTGAACGGCCTGCGCGGCTTTTCGCGCAGGTCAGCTCGACTGCCGAGTTGGGCGTCTGTGACATTTCGTGTTTAACTAAAGATGCGCTCAACGACAGACGAAATAAGACCTTGGGACTGTGCTGATAGAAGAGTAGCACCAAGGTCAGACAGGTCCGCTGTTACTCCAAGCCACTTAACCAAGGCCGAATCTCTAAGTTGTTCTATGCGAGATTGTTCTGGTAACGCACTCGCGCCTTCCAAAATCCTCAGGGCCTCGATCAGGTAATGTGGTGGAGTATGCGCGGGGAGACCAAGAGTTTGAAGAAGCCCAGGCGGATCGCGCAACTCAATTGCGCGTGCAGTATTGGTGATTTCCAATCCGTCCGCCTTTATGTGTGCGTCCTTTGGGGCACTGATTCCAGTGCCACAGTTATCTATCCGGACGTTCTTTAGAATCAATGTCATCTGATACCTCCTGATGAAGACGCCCAACGTAATGTAGACCGAAAAACCCGGTTGATACATCCGGGCAAAGACGATAAATCAAGTTGTTGATAGGGCAGCAAGCCGCTTGCGTCGTGGCTTGCAGACCCATATTCTGGTATCGATTATCCATAAAACCCGGCGCTCCTTCTTTGCAGCCCCCCCTTGCTTGATCAGGTTCGCGAGCGAATTCGGTACATGCACTATAGCCACAAAACCGAAAAAGCTTACATCTACTGGATTCGCTTTTTTTATTCGCTGGAGTGCCACGCAGCCTGTCGGTATGCGCCACCCGCGTGACATGGGCGTGGCCGATGTGGAGTCCTTTTTGTCCATGCTGGCCAACGATCGCAAGGTGTCTGCTTCTGCGCACAACTAGGCGCTCAGTGCTGTGCTGTTTGTGTACCTCTAGGTGTTGGGCATTGATTTGCCTTGGATCAATAACATTGGGCGACCGCAGCAGACCAAGCGCATTCCAGCGGTATTGACCAAGGACGAAGTGGCTGGCCTATTGGCGCAGTTGGATGGTGTGAATGCGCTGCTGGCTCGACTTTTGCAAGGCACGGGCATGCGCTTGATGGACGGGATGCGCTTGCGCATCAAAGACGTGGATTTTGAGCGTCAGGTCATCATCGTGCGCGAGGCCAAGGGTGCCAAAGACCGGGTGGTGATGCTGCCCCGCTCGCTGGCACCGGCCTTGCGTTTGCAAATGTTGGCGGCGCGGGCACAGTGGGAGGCTGATCGGCAGGCACAGCGAGGGGGGGGTGGAAACGCCACATGCGTTGGAACAAAAATATCCGAAGGTGGGCTATTCGTGGGCTTGGTTCTGGTTGTTTCCCTCGCCCACGTTTTCTGTTGATCCGCGCAGTGGCGTGGAGCGCCGCCACCACTTGTTTGAAGAGCGGCAGCAACGCGCCTTGAAAAAAGCCGTATCTACGGCGGGCATTGTGACACCTGTTTCTGTGCACACCCTGCGCCATTCGTTTGCCACCCACTTGCTGCAGGCGGGCACAGACATCCGCACGGTGCAGGCGCTGCTGGGCCACAGCAACGTGAGCACCACCATAGTCCACACCCATGTGCTGAAGGTGGCGGCAGGCGGAACGGCGAGCCCGCTGGATGCTCTGCTGGGCGCCTTCTGACTTGGCCTGTGTTGCAGGCAAGCGCCAGCCCACCCGGCGCAACCCGGATAATCCGGCATGACCTCCGCTACCCCGAACCCCACCGCCCCGGCATCCGCCGCCCCCTCTTTCAGCCAGTTGCCGCTCAGCCCGGCCATGCTGGCCAACCTGCAGCAGCTGGGCTACCTCAGCATGACGCCCATCCAGGCGGCCAGCCTGCCAGCGGCTTTGCTGGGCAAAGACATCATTGCGCAGGCCAAAACCGGCAGCGGCAAAACGGCCGCTTTTGCCCTCACGCTGCTTTCCAACCTGAATCCGCGCCGCTTTGCGGTGCAAACGCTGGTGCTGTGCCCCACGCGCGAGTTGGCCGACCAGGTGACCACCGAAATACGCCGGCTGGCGCGGGCTGAAGACAACATCAAGGTTGTGACGCTGTGTGGCGGTGTGCCGCTGCGCGGGCAAACGGCCACGCTGGAGCACGGCGCGCACATTGTGGTGGGCACGCCCGGGCGGCTGATGGACCACCTGGAGCGCGGCAGCCTGCAGCTGGAGGCGCTGAACACGCTGGTGCTGGACGAGGCCGACCGCATGCTGGACATGGGCTTTTTTGACGACATTGTGAAAGTGGCGCGGCAGTGCCCCAAAACCCGGCAGACCCTGCTGTTTTCGGCCACCTACCCCGAAGGCATTGCCAAGCTGAGCGCGCAGTTCATGCGCGAGCCGGTCACGGTGACGGTAGAGGCGCAGCACGCGGGCGGCCAGATCGAGCAGCGCTGGTACCAGGTGAGCGACAACGAGCGGCTGGACGCGGTGAGCAAGCTGCTGCTGCACTTTCGCCCGGCGAGCACGTTGGCGTTTTGCAACACCAAGGCGCAGTGCCGCGACCTGGTGGCCGTGCTGCAGGCGCAAGGTTTCAGCGCGCTGGCGCTGTTTGGCGAACTGGAGCAACGCGAGCGCGACCAGGTGCTGGTGCGCTTTGCCAACAAAAGCTGTTCGGTGCTGGTGGCCACCGACGTGGCCGCGCGCGGGCTGGACATTGCCAGCCTGGCGGCGGTGATCAACGTGGACGTGACGCCCGACGCCGAGGTGCACATCCACCGCATTGGCCGCACCGGCCGCGCGGGTGAAAGCGGCCTGGCGCTGAACCTGGCGAGCATGAACGAGATGGGCTCGGTGGGCAAAATTGAGCTGCTGCAAGGTCGCGAGTCGGAATGGCACGAGCTGAGCGAGCTGACGCCCACCGGCAAAGGCCCGCTGGTGCCGCCCATGGCAACGCTGCACATTCAGGGCGGGCGCAAAGAAAAGATTCGCCCCGGCGACGTGTTGGGCGCGCTCACCGCCGACCTGGGCTACACCCGCGAGCAGGTGGGCAAGATCAATGTGAACGAGTGGTCTACCTATGTTGCGGTGGACCGCGCCATTGCCCAGCAAGTGGCCAGCCGCCTGAACGACGGCCGCATCAAGGGCAAGAGCGTGAAGGTGCGGGTGCTGGAAGACTGAAGACGCCCGGCTTTCAGCCTTTCAGCCGATCGGCGCCTTAGCCTTCAATCAACACGGCGCTGAAGCCGGCCTCTTCCAGTTTGGCCGCAATGTCTTCGGCGGCAATCATGTTGGTGTGGCTCACCCAGGCCTGGCGCTTGGGCAGGTCCACGTCGGCCATGTTGACGCAGGGGAGGTCTTGCAGTTCAAACATGACGGCATCGGCGTCGTCTTGCGTCTGCATCTGGGCAATTTCAAACCGGGTTTCGGGCATGGGGTTCCTAAGGTGGGTGCAGGGCACGGCAGGTGCAGCGCCCTGCCGTTCTGGTTGCCTATTTTCCCGGCAATGACCAGCCAGCGCTTAAAACGAGATTGTCCAAGGGCTTGATGGGCCCGCAAACCAGCCCGGCACAGGGCGCACAATCTCTCTATTCAAAAACAGCGCGCCCGCTTGCGCGCACAGCCCCTCACAAGCCCCCGCCATGACAACAGAAACCCAGGCCGCCACCCCATCCGAACCGACTCCGCTGTGCGAGCCCTGCCAGGGCATTCAGCGCAACTGGCGCGGCGCACCCGGCCACGCAGAGCTGCAGCAAGGCAACCACCGCAAAGAACTGCGCGGCACCGTGCAGGTCACCGTGACCGGTTATTTTTGCGACCGCTGCGGCACGCACTGGCACTACACCAACGACAAGACCAACCAGCGCGCGGGCTGGTCGGTGGTGGTCGACTGAACCGGCGCCGCCCCGCATGAAAGCCCCGCCCCGGCTGCAAGCGCTGGTTGAAGAAGGCCTGATCGACTCGGTGGTGCGCCAGCTCATGAGCGGCAAAGAAGCCATGGTGTTTGTGGTGCGCTGCGGTGACGAAACCCGCTGCGCCAAGATTTACAAAGAAGCCAACAACCGCAGTTTTCGGCAGGCGGTGGACTACACCGAAAACCGCAAGGTGAAAAACTCGCGCCAGGCCCGAGCCATGGCCAAGGGCACCAAGTTTGGCCGCGAAGCGCAAGAAGCAGCCTGGCAAAGCGCCGAGGTGGACGCGCTCTACCGCCTGGCCGCCGCAGGGGTGCGCGTGCCCACGCCCTACAACTTTTTTGACGGGGTGTTGCTGATGGAGCTGGTGACCGACGCGAGCGGCGACGCCGCCCCGCGCCTGAACGATGTGCGTTTCACGCCCGAGCAGGCCCGCCAGCACCACGCCACGCTGGTAGCCGAGGTGGTGCGCATGCTGTGTGCGGGTGTGGTACACGGCGACTTGTCGGAATTCAACATCTTGCTGGCGCATTCAAGCCCGGGTGAAGGCGACGACGCGGGCGGCACCGACTTCCCGGTGATCATCGACCTGCCGCAGGCGGTGGACGCCGCTGGCAACAACCACGCCCCGCGCATGCTGATGCGCGACGTGGCCAACCTGCGCGACTTCTTCGGCCAGTTTGCGCCCGAGCTGCGCCGCACCCAATACGGCCCCGAAATATGGAGCCTGTACCAGAGCGGTTTGCTGAGCAACGACACCGTGCTCACCGGCCGCTACACGCCCACCCGCAACGACGTGGACCTGGCCAGCATCATGCGGGAAATTGACGATGCGCGCGACGAAGACGCGGCGCGGCGGCTGCGCATGGCGCAGTGACCAGCGCTGGCTGGCGCATAGGCGCTCGCGTTCAAACACGGCAACCCCAAAACCCGCGTCCGTTGTTCATGAAGCCGGAGCGCCGCCCCTTTGAGGGGAGAGCGAAGCGCTGCGGGAATTGTCACCTTCACCCCCTGGGATGGTGCTGCGCCACGATCGTCTTGAGGCGTTCGCGGGCCACGTGGGTGTAGATGGTGGTGGTGGAAATGTCGGCATGGCCCAGCAGCATTTGCACCGCGCGCAAATCCGCGCCGTGGTTGAGCAAATGGGTGGCAAACGCGTGGCGCAGCGTGTGCGGCGACAGCGGGCTGGTGATGCCCGCGAGCAACGCGTATTTTTTGACGAGTTGCCAAAACATGGCGCGCGTCATGGCCTCGCCGGCGCGGGAACCGCGCGCGGTCACAAACAGGTCTTCGGTTTGTTGCCCGGCCAAAATATCCACCCGTCCCTGCCCCAGGTAGCGCTGCAGCCACTGCGCGGCAATCTGGCCAAACGGCACCAGGCGTTCTTTGTTGCCCTTGCCGGTGATGCGCAGCACGTGTTCGTTCAGCCCCACGTGCCAGGTTTTCAGGCTCACCAACTCGCTCACGCGCAGGCCGCTGGCGTACATCAGCTCCAGCATGGCGCGGTCGCGCAGGCCCAGCGGTGTGGTGGTGTCGGGAGCATTCAGCAGCGCTTCCACCTGCGCTTCGCTCATGGTCTTGGGCACGCGCAGCGGCTGGCGCGCGGCCACCAGGCGCAGGGTGGGGTCGGCGGTGATGAAGCGTTCGCGCAGCGCCCACCGAAAGTAGCGTTTGAACACGGTGAGCCGCCGGTTGGCGGTGGTGGCCCGGGTCTGGCTGTGCTTGTCGGCAAAGTACTGGTTCAGGTCGTGCTCGCGCACGTCCACCAGGGTTTTGCCGTGCCCCGCCAGCCACTGGCCCAGCAGCACCAGGTCGCGGCGGTAGGCGTCGAGCGTGTTGCGCGAAAGGCCCTCTTCGAGCCACAGCGCGTCGGCAAAGGCGTCGGCCGCAGCGCGGCTGGCCAGCGCTTGGGGCGACAGGACAGCGGCTGGCGGTGGTGCAAGGGTGTCGGCCATGGTTGCGCAGTGCGGTTGGTTCAGCAGTGTGAACGTTGAGAAAAAAGCCGCCCAAAAAGACAGCCACACCCGGGAAAACCCGCCCTTGGCGGTACGCGTTTCCCCCATCGAGATGCGGCCAAGTTGCTGTATTCTGCCCCTTTGATTTCATCCAACGACAGGAGACTCACAGCATGCGTTTGATTCACAAAATCGGTCTGGGTTTGAGCTTGGGCGCAGCCCTCGTTACCGGTGCGGCCAATGCCCAGCAACAGTTCGTCAACGTGCTCACCGGCGGCCAGAGCGGCGTGTATTACCCCATGGGTGTGGCGCTGTCGCAAATCTTCGCCAAAGACATTCCCAATGCACGCTCCACCGCGCAGGTGACCAAGGCGTCGGCCGAAAACCTGAACCTGCTGCAAGCCGGTCGTGGTGAGCTGGCGCTGTCCCTGGCCGACTCCGTGTCTGACGCCTGGAAGGGCGAGGCCGAAGCGGGCTTCCCCAAAAAGCTGGACAAGCTGCGTGGCCTCTCGGGCACCTACAACAACTACATCCAGATCGTGGCCAACGCGGACTCGGGCATCAAGACCCTGGCCGACCTGAAAGGCAAACGCATTTCGGTGGGTGCCGCCAAGTCGGGTACCGAGCTGAACGCACGCGCCATCTTCAAGGCCGCCGGCCTGGCCTACAGCGACATGGCCAAGGTGGAATACCTGCCGTTTGGCGAGTCGGTGGAACTGATGAAGAACCGCCAGCTTGACGCGACGCTGCAGTCCGCCGGCTTGGGCGTGGCGTCCATCCGCGACCTGGCCACGGCTGTGAAGATTGTGGTGATTCCGGTGCCCGCTGATGTGGTGGCCAAAGTGGGCGACGCTGCCTACCAGCCCGCCATGATTCCCGCCAACACCTACGGCGGCCAGACCGAAGCCGTGGCCACCGCCGCCATTCCCAACTTCCTGATCACGCACAGCGGCGTGTCGGATGATTTGGCTTACCGCATGGCCAAGGCCATGTACGAGAACATCGACACCTTGTACGCCGCACACAATGCAGCCAAGAGCATCAAGCGCGACAACGCCATCAAGGGCATGCCCGTGCCACTGCACCCCGGTGCCGAGCGTTACTACAAAGAGGTGGGCCTGATCAAGTAAGCAGGCCCTGAAAGGCGGTGCCGCATCGGCACCCACCTTTTGCGACGCGGCCCCTACCCGGGGCCGTTTCCATTTCTGTCGATCCCAGCACCCCATGAACGACCACAACAGCACCCCACCCCACGACAACCCCGGCGATCAAGGCGGCCACGGCAGTGCTCTGACCGGCGCGATCTTCTGGGTCGCCATCGCGTTTTCGGCCTACCAGCTCTGGATGGCCTCGTTTCACCCGCTCTCCAGCCAGGTGATCCGCGCCATCCACGTCGGCTTTGTGCTGCTGATGATTTTTGCGCTGTTTCCGCCCATGGGCGGGCGCTCGGGCCTGTGGCGCGCCTTGGGCTGGGTGCTGGGCATCGCCGGCTTTGCCACCGGCTTGTACCAGTGGTTTTTTGAAGCCGACCTGACCCAGCGCGCGGGCACATTAACGCCCGCCGACTGGGTGGTGGGCGTGGCGCTGATTGCGCTGGTGTTTGAAGCCGCCCGCCGCGTGATGGGCTGGGGCCTGCCGCTGGTGTGTTTGACGTTCCTGCTTTACGCCCTGTTTGGCGAACACCTGCCGGGCAACATGGCGCACCGCGGCTACGGGCTCGACCAGATCGTAAGCACGCTGGGCTTTGGCACCGAGGGCCTGTACGGCACGCCCACCTATGTGTCGTCCACCTACATTTTTCTGTTCATTTTGTTTGGTGCGTTTCTGGAGCAGGCCGGCATGATCCGCCTTTTCAACGACTTCGCCATGGGCACCGTGGGCCACACGCGCGGCGGCCCGGCCAAGGTGTCGGTCATTTCGTCGGGCCTCATGGGCACCATCAACGGCTCGGGCGTGGCCAACGTGGTCACCACCGGGCAGTTCACCATTCCGCTGATGAAACGTTTTGGCTACAGCCCGGCGTTTGCTGGCGGCGTGGAAGCCACGGCCAGCATGGGCGGGCAGATCATGCCGCCGGTGATGGGGGCTGTGGCCTTCATCATGGCCGAGACCATCAACGTGCCCTACATCGAGATCGTCAAGGCGGCGCTGATTCCGGCCATTCTGTATTTCGTCACCGCATTCTGGATGGTGCACCTGGAAGCCGGACGCAAAGGCCTCATGGGCCTGCCCAAAGAAGAATGCCCCAACCCCTGGACGGCGGTGCGCGAGCGCTGGTACCTGCTGCTGCCGCTGGCGGGCCTGGTGGCGCTGCTGTTCTCAGGCTACACGCCGCTGTTTTCGGGCACCGTGGGCCTAGGGTTGACCGTCATTTTGATTTTTGGCGCGGCGGTCATCAGTGGCGTGAAACCCATGGTGCTGCGCGGCCTGGCCTGGGTGCTGCTGGGCTTTGCCTGCGCGGGTTTCTTCCAGTTCGGCGTGGGCACCTTCTTTGTGGTGAGCGCGCTGCTGGTGGCGCTCACCTTCATCTTGCGCACCGGTGGCGACGCCCGCGCGCTGGCGGTGAAGGCGCTGGTGGACGGCGCCCGCCATGCGCTGCCCGTGGCCATTGCCTGCGCGCTGGTGGGCGTGATCATTGGCGTGATCAACCTCACCGGCGTGGCCGCCGAACTGGGCGGGCACATCATCGCCATCGGCCGCGAGAGCCTGTTTCTGGCGCTGGTGCTGACCATGATCACCTGCCTGGTGCTGGGCATGGGCATTCCCACCATTCCCAACTACATCATCACCAGCTCGCTCGCCGCGCCGGTGCTGCTGGAACTGGGCGTGCCGCTGATCGTCTCGCACATGTTCGTGTTCTATTTCGGCATCATGGCCGACCTGACGCCGCCGGTGGCGCTGGCCTGTTTTGCGGCGGCGCCCATTGCCCGCGAATCGGGGTTGAAGATCAGCATGCAGGCTATCCGCGTGGCCATTGCCGGCTTCATCGTGCCCTTCATGGCGGTATACAGCCCGGCGCTCATGCTTCAAAGCGGCGACTGGATGGACACCACCTGGATCGTCTTCAAGGCGCTGGTGGCCATTGCCATGTGGGGCGCGGCGGCCATTGGCTTCTTGTTTGGCCGCCTGAACGTGGTGGAACGCATCGTCGCCTTTGGGTCGGCCAGCTTCCTCGTGGTGGCGTTGCCGCTGACCGACGAAATTGGCTTGGGCGCCGTGGCCGTTTTCCTGGCCTGGCACTTCTGGCGCACGCGCCAGGAGCGCGCACTGGCTGCGGCACGCTGAGGGCACGCGGTGGCACTGGTGGGAATTTGTCTGGCGCTGGCGGCCACGGCGGCCGCGCCGGTGTTTGTGCCCACCGAGCGCTTCACGCTGGCCTGGACCCACTCGATTGAAAAGGTGCGCTGGGAAGAGGACTACGCCGTCACACCACAACCGCCCACGCTGCACGCACTGGCTGCCCGGGTGCGCGGCTCGGCCGCTGGCATGGAGCCGCCCGGCGACGCCCGCCTGGTAAACGGCTGGTACACCTACACCCCACACCTGCGCAACCCCTCCGAACTGCGCCTGACCCGCTCAGAGTTCACACCCGACTACGAGCTGTGTTTGAGCGGCCAGTGCCAGCCCATGTCGGCCTGGCTGCCGTCTGACGGCGGCGTCACGCGGCTGATCGCCTGCCGCGATCCCGCCATCCGTTGACCGACTGGCGCTTGATATGCTCCCCGCGTGAACTTCGCCCAACTCCTCTTCCCCGATTTCTCGCTGATCCTCATCGGCTACCTGCTGTGCCGCTTCACCGCCCTCAACCGCGGCGTGTGGTCGCAGGTGGAAAGCCTGGTCTATTACTTCCTGTTTCCGGTGCTGCTGTTCCACTCCATCGTGAAAAGCCCGCTGGACTTGTCTGCCGCCTCCAGCCTCATGGGGGCTGGCCTGTCGCTGGGCGTGGCGGCCATTGCGCTCAGCTACTCGTTGCCCTATTGGCCGTGGCTGGGCAACAAGCTGGACGTGCGGTTGCACGCGGCCAGCGCCCAGGTGGGGTTCCGGTTCAACTCGTTCATTGCGCTGGCGCTGGCCGACAAGGTGGCGGGGCCGCAAGGGCTGCTGATGATTGCGGTGCTGATTGGCGTGTGCGTGCCGCTGTTCAACGTGGGCGCCGTGTGGCCTATGGCGCGCCACGCCGGCAAGGGCTTTGTGCGCGAGCTGGTGCGCAACCCGCTGATCATTGGCACCGCCAGCGGCCTCGTGGCCAACCTGCTCGGGTTTTCCATGCCGGTGTGGCTGGAACCCACAGTGAACCGCATTGGCCAGGCGTCGCTGGCGCTGGGCCTCATGGCCGCCGGCGCCGGCATGCAGTTTGGCACCCTCGCATCGGCCAAAACGCTGGGTGTGATGGTGCTGTCGGTGAAGCACCTGGGCATGCCCCTCATGGCGTTTGGCCTGGCCCTGCTGTTTAAGTTGGACGCCACCCAGACCACGGTGCTGCTCATGTTTTCGGCCGTGCCCACCGCGTCCAGCTGCTACGTGCTGGCGGCGCGTATGGGCTACAACGGCCCTTATGTGGCGGGGCTGGTCACGTTGTCCACCCTGCTGGGTATGGCCAGTCTGCCGTTTGCGCTGGGGGTGCTGGGAAACTCGTAACTCATGTCACCACTACTACTACTGGCGGTCCTCATCGACAGACACCGTCCAAGAACCGCTGGAACGATCATGCGAGGCAATCCAGAACCTACCCTTGGTTGAATTGATCGACAGAAGAAGCTTTGGAACTGCGTTGAAAAAATCAGCGATAAGATTTGCAGCATCGGGATCGTCGAACAATTGTTCATCATGAAACAATAACTCTATGTCGTCGAGCTTGATGACTATTGCGCAATCTGGGTACCGCTTTCGCGAAAGCACCTTCGACAACCTTGACTTCGACCAAGCGTAGAGGTCCTCACTAAGCTTTTTGCCGAACTCACCTACAAAAGCGGATACAGCCACCGCAGCGATCACAGCCAACGTAAAGCTTTCAGGTCCACTAGCGCTTGGATACCAAGTCAATCCGACATTGGTATCCCGCTCAGTGACGAAGTCTGGCAAGAGTTCATCTAGGTCCGAACCTGTGAATCCTGCCGAATTGAATCTTAAATCTACCGAGTGCTTGATCCAGTTGGACATGTGGTTGTATCTGCTAGGGTTGAGTTCGCTTCAAATTACCGGCGATTAATGGGTGCGAGAACACCGACCAACAGATTGATACGCCGCTGAAGCCGAGCGGCTTCTTCCACCGCACCGCCCGCCTGTGCGCGCGCCTGCTGCACCCGCAGCCAGGCCAGCAGCGGCCGGCGCCAGCCCTGGGCTGAAGCGGTATCCACCGCCACCGCAGCCACGGCCGGGCTGGCTGCGCCGCGCTGCAGCAGCACGCCAGCGGCCACCAGGCGCGAGAGCGGGTCTTTGATACCGGCCAGAGCGCTCTCTGACGCGGTAGGCACGGCCAATGGACGGTGCGCCTCGGGCAACAGCGGCGCGTCAGCCGCCTGCGCTTGGCCGGCCAGGTAGCGAGCGTAGGCCTGCTCGGCGGGCGCGGCGTCGGTGGCCAACGCCTCAAAACCGGTGCAGGGTTCAAACACCAGCGAGGCCGCCCGCGTGGCGCAGCGCAGCAGCTCCACACGGGCCACCCGCTCGGGCTGGCCGGTGCGCGCCACTTCGCTGCGGGCGCGGGCAAATTCCACCGCTTCAATGGCGCTGTTGCCGCTGAGCCAGGCGTCTGCGGCGCGCTCCAGGCTGCTCTTGGCGTTCATCTGCCAGTCGGGCGGCGGCGGTGTGTTGCTGCAGGCGGCCAAACCCAGCGCCAGGCACAGAGTCAACAAACGTGTGTTCATGGCAAACGGATCTCGGTGTCGCGGGCAAACGGCCACTTGCGGTTGACTTCGTTGACCAGGCTGTCCACTTTGCGCAGGCTGGCTTCCACCTCGGCACGTAGCGCGCCCAGGTCCACCGTGGCTTCGCGGGTGTTGCTGGCAATGGCCTGGGCTTCCACCAACACCGCGTCTACCCGCTGCAAGCTGCCGCGGGCTTCGCCCAGCAGGCCGTTGAGCTGCTGCACCGTGGCGCGCGCGTCGGTCACCAAGCCGCCCTGGCCGGGGGCGGCGCCTTCACCAAACACCTGGCGGTTGGCGTTTTTCACCAGCCCGTCCAGCCGCGCTACCAGGGTGTCGGCGCGGGCCAGCAGGGCGTTGCTGCGGGTCAGCGCCTCGCTGATCTTTTTCGCGTCAGCTTCGTTGCCCAGCAGCACACCCATGGCACCTTGCGGTCCATTAAGTTTTTCTGTGGTCTGCTGCAGGTTGGTCAGGCTCTGGGCCAGGGCGGCGTCGGACTTGGTGAGCGCATTCAGGTTGTCCAGCAGGTCTCTGATGGACGCCGTGAGCTTGGGAATTTCAGCCGCGGCGTCGCCGCGCAGCACGGTGCGCTCTGCGCCGTCTTCCAGCGGCGGGTCTTCCAGCACGCCGCTGTAGGCGCGTATGCGGGTGCTGCCCACCAGGCTGCGTTCCATGGTGAAGATGCTGGACGTGCGCAGCCAGCGCGCGTCTTTGCTGGGTACGTCCACCAAGATGCGGGCGTTGCCGTCGTCGCCCAGCTCCACCCGGGCCACGCGGCCAATGGCAAAGCCGGCAAAGGTCATGTCCATGCCCACCACCACGCCTTCAATGTCGTCGGACACCAGCACCAGCCGCTGCGTGCGCTCGAAAGCGCCCCTGGCATACAACACATACAGCGCCGAACCCACCACCAGCACGAGCATGAGCAACAGCAGCAGCGCCGCCTTGACCTCCAGGTTTTTCACCGGCGGTGGCGGCTCTGGTGGCTCGGGCGTCAAACGCAGCGGCGGGTCGGGCTCGGGCACGGGTGGGTTTGTGGCGTTCATGGGGTCAGTAATAGTTGCCAACCAGCGACAGCACTTCAATCAGCAGCACCACCGAAAACAGGCGGGCAAATTCCGAAATGTCACTGCGCCGGCTGTAGCGGCCTTGTGCGTCGCGCTGGGCGCTGGCGGCCAGCGGCACCACCGCCACGGCCAAGCTGAAAAACAGGGTCTTGAGGCTGAAGATGAGCGTGACGGCGGGCGTGAACACGCTGCCCACGCTGCGCGTGTACGAAGGAAAACCCCAGGGCGAAAAACCATAGACCGTGAGGTAGGCAAGCACGAGCGCCACCACGCAGCTCACCGCCGCCAGCAACAGCACCGAAAACACGGTGGCCAGCGCGCGCGGCAGCAGCTCGGTGCGCAGCAGGGTCTGGTCGCTGGTTTCAACGCCGTTGCGCTGCTGCTCGGCCAGCAGCTTGCGTATGCGCTGCGCACCCGGCATGGCGTAGCGCACCGCCACAAACATGGCGGCGTAGAGCGGAATCAGCTCCAGCACCAGGGTGCGCACCAGCACCTCCAGCGCATATTGCGACAGGCCGTAGCTGTAGGCGGTAGCCACCACAATGCGGATCAGCACCACGCTGATGAGCGCCGAGAGCACCAGAAACCAGGTCAGCAGCGGCGCGGTGGCCTGGTACAGGTTGCGCAACACCGCCGCACGCTGCACGCCGCGCTGGTAGCTTGACGGCATAAACGCCAGCACCACGATTTGCGCGCCCAGCAGCAACACCTGCCACCAGTTGGTCCAGGTGGCGCGCACCCGTTGGCCCCACTGGCTGAGCGTTTTCTGGGTGGTTGAGACAGGGTCCATGGCGGCATGATAGCCCCCGCACCACACGCCCTGTTGTGGCGCGTCAATGCGTGCGCACGTACCGGCTCCGTCTGCGCGCAGGTGACAGCACGCTGGTGTAAACCAGCATGGCAGTTGGGGACATTTCGTTTTCAATCGTGGCCTGACAACACCCCCACAAACCCTTCAACCAACCACCGCCAGCGCGCGGGTGGTTGCGCCGCCCAAAGAGGACGTTTCACATGCCACACAGCCTTCACCCCGTGGTGCGCCGCCAGACCATTGCCGACGCCCTGCACCGCACCGCCGTTCGCCTGCCGGCCAAAACCGCCATCGTCTGCGGCACCACCCGCTGGACCTATGCCGAGTTTGACGCGCTCGTCACCCGGCTCGCCGCCGGGCTGCACACCATCGGTGTGATGGCCGGCGACAAGGTGGCCGTGCTGGCGCGCAACTCGCACGGCTTTGCCGCCTTGCGCTTTGCGCTGGCCCGCCGGGGCGCGGTGATGGTGCCCATCAATTTCATGCTCAAGGCCGACGAGGTGGCTTACATCTTGCGCCACGCGGGTGCCAAAACCCTCGCCACCGACAGCGGCCTGGCCGCGCTGGCACGCGAAGCCTCGGCGCTGGACACGCAGGTGCAGCAGTTCATCTGGCTGCCCAGCGAAGACCCCAGCGAACCCGCGCCCGGCATGCACGCCTTCGACGCACTGGCCGCGTGCCATGAGCCTATGCCCGACGTGGCGCTGGGCAGCTTTGACCTGGCCCAGATTGTTTACACCAGCGGCACCGAGTCCACCCCCAAAGGCGCCATGCTCACGCACGACGCGGTGCTGTGGCAGTACGTGAGCTGCGTGATCAATGCCGAAATTGCCGAGACCGACCGCACCCTGCACGCCCTGCCGCTGTACCACTGCGCACAGCTCGACGTGTTCTTCGGCCCGGCCATTTACATCGGCAGCAGCAACGTGATCACCAGCAAACCGGTGCCCGACAACTTGCTGGCGCTGATTGAACAGCACCAGATCACCAGCTTTTTTGCGCCACCCACGGTGTGGATCGCGCTGTTGCGCTCACCGCTGTTTGACGCCACCAAACTGGGCAGCCTGACCAAGGGCTACTACGGCGCGTCCATCATGCCGGTGGAGGTGCTGAAAGAGCTGGCCACGCGCCTGCCGAACGTGCGGCTGTGGAACCTGTACGGCCAGACCGAAATTGCCCCGCTGGCCACCATGCTCGGCCCGGACGACCAGCTGCGCAAACCCGGCTCGTGCGGCAAGGCCGTGCTCAACGTGGAAACGCGCGTGGTGAACGACGCCATGCAGGACGTGGCCGTGGGCGAAGTGGGTGAAATCGTGCACCGCTCGCCGCATCTGATGCTGGGCTACTTCAACGACCCCGAGCGCACCGCCGCCAGTTTTGAAGGCGACTGGTTCCACAGCGGCGACCTGGCCGTGATCGACAACGAGGGCTTCATCACCGTGGTCGACCGCAAGAAGGACATGATCAAAACCGGCGGCGAAAACGTGGCCAGCCGGGAAGTGGAAGAAATGATTTACCGCCTGCCGGCCGTGAGCGAGGTGGCGGTGATTGGCCTGCCCGACCCGAAGTGGGTGGAGGCCGTGACGGCAGTGATTGTGGTGAAAACGGGCCAGGCGCTGAGCGAAGCCGAGGTGCTGGCGCACTGCAACGCACACATGGCGCACTTCAAGTGCCCCAAACGCGTGGTGTTCACCGACACGCTGCCGAAGAACCCGAGCGGAAAGCTGCTGAAGCGGGAGCTGCGTAAAAGCCATGGGCTGGACATACCGGCACTCCACTCCACCCAGAACCGCCTATAATTGCACAACTTTTTGTACAAGTGTGATGGGCCTTTATCATGAAAATCGTGACCTATTCCGAAGCACGCAGCGCATTGAAAACGGTGCTGGATCGTGTGCACGAAGACGCTGATGTGACGGTGATCAGCCGTCGGGATGGGGCCGATGCCGTGGTGATGTCGCTGGACCATTACGAGAGCATCATGGAAACCATGCACCTGCTCTCCACCCCGGCCAATGCCGCGCACTTGGCCAAATCGATTGCGCAGCACAAGGCGGGCAAAGCCAGCCGGCGCGAGCTGGCCAAAGACTGACTCGTCACCGACCATGGCGCGCTCCATTCGTTTCACCCCGGCGGCCTGGGACGATTACACCCACTGGCAAGGCCAGGACACAAAGACGCTGAAGCGCATCAACACCTTGATTGAAGCGACTGCGCGAGACCCATTTGTTGGCATCGGCAAACCCGAGCCTTTGCTGGGCAACCTGAGCGGGTACTGGTCCAGGCGGATTGATGAAACGCACCGGCTGGTCTACGCGGCAGACGATGCCGACCTGGACGTGATTGCGTGCCGAGGCCATTACGACGATTGAGCGCCGCACAGGCTGCGCGGATCGCTCAACGGGTTTCGCCGATCGTGCAAACAAGCGATCAGATCAGCCTGGTTTGAATCGGTCGATTTGGCTGCTAGCGTTCTTATCGAGCCGCACGGGCGTCATGCTTCAACCCGGACCGAAGCGGCCTGCGCCAGCGCCCACACCACATGTTCACGCACCGTGGCGCTGGGGTGCTGCAGGTGCTGGGCCAGCGCAGACCGCACCGCCGGGTCGTCCGCCGCCCGCAGCGCATTCCCCATCGCCACGGCAATGTTACGCAACCACCGCTCGTGCCCGATGCGGCGAATGGGGCTGCCTTCGGTGCGGCGCAGAAACGCTTCTTCGCTCCAGGCAAGCAGTTCAATGAGCGTTGAGCCCGCCAGACCCTCGCGGGGGTCGAAGTCGGGCAAGGGGCTGCGCTGCGCAAACTTGTTCCATGGGCACACCAGCTGGCAGTCGTCGCAGCCGTAAATGCGGTTGCCGATCAGTGGGCGCAGTTCCTCGGGGATGGGCCCTGCGTGCTCGATCGTGAGATACGAAATGCAACGCCGCGCGTCCAGCCGTTGTGGGCCCAGGATGGCCTCGGTGGGGCACACGGCGATGCAGGCGGTGCAGGCGCCGCAATGGTCGGTGACCGGCTCGCTGGGCGGCAGGGCGATGTCCAGGTAGATCTCGCCCAGAAAGAACATCGAGCCGCCCTCGCGGTTGAGCACCAGCGTGTGCTTGCCGCGCCAGCCCTGCCCGCTGCGCTGCGCGAGTTCAGCTTCGAGCACGGGGGCCGAGTCGGTGAACACGCGGTGGCCCAACGGGCCCACTTCCAAAGCAATGCGCTCGGCCAGTTTTTGCAGGCGGCTGCGCAAGACCTTGTGGTAGTCGCGGCCCCGGGCGTAGAGGGACACCACCGCTTCGCCGGGGCGTTGCAGGCGCGCCAGTTCGGTGGTTTGCCAGCCTTCGGGTGTGGCTTGCGGCAGGTAGTCCATGCGGGCGGTGATCACGCTCACGGTGCCCGGCACCAGCTCGGCCGGGCGGGCGCGTTTCATGCCGTGGCTGGCCATGTAGGCCATGTCGCCATGGAAACCCGCGTCCAGCCAGGCCTGCAAACCGGGTTCGGCTGCTGAAAGGTCGACACCGGCCACGCCAATTTGGGAAAATGCGAGTTCCCGGCCCCAGGCCTGTATCTGTGAGACGAGTTGAGCAGCATCAAAACCGGACTTCATGTTCCGCCCATTGTAGAAACGCCCGAAACCCCTGGCCTGGCCTGGCAGGGGCGCTGGGCCACCGAGGCAGACACCGAGGCCTTTGCCCGCCAGCTGGCCGCCTGCCCCGCCCTGGCGCACGCCACGCTGGCGCTGCATGGTGATCTGGGCGCCGGCAAGACCACCTTTGTCCGCCACCTGCTGCGGGCGCTGGGCGTGCGCGGGCGCATCAAAAGCCCGACCTATGCGGTGGTGGAACCGCACAGCGCCATCGACTGCCCGCTGATGCCGCCGGGCGAGCCGCTGCTGATCTGGCACTTTGACTTCTACCGCTTCAACGACCCGCGAGAATGGGAAGATGCGGGTTTTCGCGAACTTTTCGCCACGCCAGGTCTCAAGCTGGTGGAGTGGCCCGAACGCGCAGGCGCCTTTCTGCCCTTGGTCGACCTCGACATCGACATCCAACCCGACGACATGAGCCACACCCACCCGACCGACGCCGAACCCGACGAAGCCCGCCTGGTGCGGCTTGTGGCGCGCACGCCAGCCGGCCAGTGTTTGCTGGCCGCTGTAACAGCATGAGCAACATCGAACGCCGCACGCTGCTGCGCGCCGGCACGCTGGTGCTGCTGCTGGGCGTGCAGCACATTGCGCACGGCGCCAGCGTGGTGGCGGTGCGGCTGTGGCCGGCCGAAGACTACACACGCGTCACCATCGAGTCGGACGGTGCGCTCAAAGTGCGCCAGACCATGGCCAGCGACCCAAGCCGCTTGGCGGTGGACCTGGAAGGCATTGACCTGGTGGCCGGCCTGAGCGAGCTGGTGGGCCAACTGAAAACCAACGACCCCAACATTGCGGGTATCCGCGTGGCACAAGGCTCAGGCAACACTGTGCGACTGGTGCTGGAACTGAAGCAGCCCATTCGCCCACAGGTGTTCAGCCTGGAGCCGGTAGCGGCTTACCAGCACCGCCTGGTGTTTGACCTGTACCCGCTGAACGCACCCGACCCGCTGGAACAATTGATCAGCCAGCGCGTGAAAGAACTGGACGAGGCCAGCGAACGCGCAGCGCGCTTGCTGGGCCTGGAAACGGGTGCCATGGCCAGCGCACAGGCGCCCGGCCCTGCGCCGGTGCCCGACACCACGGTGGACCCGCTGGGCGCCCTGATTGCGCTGCGCGAGCGCCCCGGTGTGGCCCCCGGCCGCATACCCGCGCCCACCGTGACGGCCAGCACCCCGCGCACACGCCCCGGCACCGACCGCGCCGGTGTGGGCGCCACCGTGAGCGCCAACCCCGGTGGCAGCCCGGCCAAACAGGCGGTGCAGACCGGCCGCACCACCGAGCGCCTGATCATCGTGGCGCTGGACCCCGGCCACGGCGGCGAAGATCCGGGCGCCATTGGGCCCGGCGGTACGTATGAAAAAGACGTGGTGCTGCAAATTGCCTTGCGCCTGCGCGACCGCATCAACGCCACCCGGGTGAACGGCAACCCCATGCGCGCCTACCTCACCCGCGACGCCGACTTCTTCGTGCCACTGCATGTGCGGGTGCAAAAGGCGCAGCGGGTGCAGGCCGACCTGTTCATCAGCTTGCATGCCGACGCTTTCTATACCCCGCGCCCACAAGGCGCCAGCGTTTACGCTCTGAGCACACGGGGTGCCAGCAGCGCCTCGGCGCGCTGGATGGCCAACAAGGAAAACGCCGCCGACCTGGTGGGCGGGCTGAACGTGAAGGCCAAAGACGCCACCGTGCAGCGCGCCATGCTCGACATGAGCACCACCGCGCAAATCAACGACAGCCTGAAGCTCGGCAGCGCCATGCTGGGCGAGGTGGGCCGCGTGGGCAAACTGCACAAGCCGCGCGTGGAACAGGCCGGGTTTGCGGTGCTGAAAGCGCCCGACATTCCCAGCGTGCTGGTGGAAACGGCGTTCATCAGCAACCCGGAAGAAGAGCTGCGCCTGAAGAGCGTGGCCTACCAGACCGAGCTGTCCGATGCCCTGTTGAAAGGCATCGTGCGCTACTTTTCGCAAAACCCGCCGCTGGCCCGCACCCGGCAGATGTGAGCGCCGTGCCTTGGATGGGGATCGCAGCGGCCGACAGGCTTGTGCGAGCCCTTCGACAGGCTCAGCGCGAACGGGCGTTTCGATCGGCACGCCCGGCGTGCAGGGCGTGGGTCCGTTCAGGCCAGGTTACCTGCCGTTCGGGCTGAGCCTGTCGAAGCCCTCGCCAGACGTCGAGCCCTGTCACACTCCCAGCGGCGGCGCGCTCAGATCGGGTAGATCAGCGAGTTCAACACCATTTCGCTGTCGTACACACAGCGGCGCTCTTGCAGCTTCAGCCCCGCGCTGGTGTGCACAAAAGCGTCGATGTAGCGGCCCACGTTGTAGACCTCGCTCACACTGCCCGGTTTGGTGCGAAACACCGCGTAGTGCGCTTCGGCGCGCACCGGGTCTGCCGCTGTGCCGGCGCCCGCTGCGGTCACGCGCGCCGGGCTCACCACATGGCGCGTGTAGTAGGGGCCGTGGTAAATGGTGTGGCTGGTGCCGTAAATGCGGTCGCGCAGCATGCCCTGGCTTTCCAGCGCCAGCAGGGCCAGGGGCAAACCACGGTCGAAGTTTTCACGCGCTTGCACCCAGTACCGGGCGTCTTCCGTGAAGCACTCGGGCCAGGCGTCGAAGCGGCGCTGGTCCAGCGCGGCGGCGTAGTCGGCGTTGAAGCGGTCAATGGCGTGGTGCAGCAGCAGGCTCTGCAGGTCGGCCTGGCCGACAAGCTCGGTCGTGTTCACAGGTCCATCGCTTTCTTCCAGTAGGCGTACATGCCGCGGATCAGGGTTTCGGTCACCATGTGCTCGGTGGGCGGCTCGCCAATGCCGTTGGCGGTGCCGCCCAGCTCCACCAGCGTGGCGCCGTCTTCGCCCCATTGTTTGAAGCCGTCTTGGCTGAACTCGATCACCTCGCCGTCGTCCGCACTCACGAAGCCGGCCGGACCAAACAGGTTGGCCTGGCGCAGCCGGCGCTGGGTCATCTCGGGCGTGTCGTCGGCAAAGCCGATGTGCGTCCACACAAAGTCAAACTCGCCGGCGCCGCGCGGCACGATGTGGCGGGTGCTCAGCGAATTCACCTGCTGCTGCACGATCACGCTGGGGAACAGCGTGATCATGGTCACCGTGGGCGTGATGGTCTGGCCGGGGTTCTGCGGGTCGTCGATGGTCCACCAGGGCTCGGGCACCACGTCGAGCAGGCGCGCGTCGTGCAACGTCATGTCGGCCTTGAAGCTGGTCACGCCCTCGGTCACGGCGCTCTGGCCGCCGTCGTTGCGGCGCGAGATCATCACCGCGTGGCGGCCTTGCGCGTCCATCACCATGCGGCTTTTCTGGTCGGCGCGCCACAGGCCGAAGGTGACAAACCAGGTGTGCAGCAGCCCCGGGTGGTAGGGGTCTTTGATGTTCTCCATCATCAGCTTCCAGTTGCCCGGAATACGCTGGCGGTTGTAGCCCAGCAGCTGCAGCTGGCGGCCTTTGAACAGGCGGTCCAGCCAGGGCATGACGGCCGGGCCCAGGTAGTCCTCAAGCGGCTCGGCTTCCTCGCTGAAGGTGGCAAACACCAGCCCGTGCAGCACGGCCACACGCAGTTTGGTCAGGCCGTTTTGCCTGATGTCAAAGCCTTCGGGCATGCCGCCGTGCACGCATTCGCCTGCGGGTCCCTGCGCTTTCACGCCGTCTTTGAAGGGCAGGCCGGCGAGGTCGCCGTTGAGCTTGTAGGTCCACTGGTGGTAGGGGCACACAAAGCTGCGCGCGTTGCCCACCTGCCCGTCCATGGGCGGCTGGCAAAAGCGCACGCCGCGGTGGGCGCAGCGGTTTTCCACCACCCGAATGCCAGGATCGGTTTCGCGGTCTTTGGGGGCCACGCGGTCGCGCACCATGATCACCTGGCGCTCGCCCACCCAGCTCAGCTTGTAGTCGCCGGTGTTGGGGATCTCCACCGCCAGGCCCACGTAGCACCAGTGCGGGCCGTAAAACAGGCGTTCCAGCTCACGCTGGTACAGGGATGGGTCGGTGTAGGCCCAGAAGGGCACGCGGCTGGTGCCTGGCTCGCTCCAGCGAGCGGTTTCGTTCGGTGTGTTCATGTCTCCTCACGCACAGGTGTCGAAGAGAAAATGATACGCCTACTTAGCAATAAGGCCAGCCCCGCAGCGCGGGCCCGCGCTGGGCAGGCTTCAGCGCAGCACCAGGTAAGCGATTGCTGCGAGAGCCACCGTACCCCAGCCCAGCCATTCGATGGCGGGTTTGAGCTTGGCTTCAGCCGCCGGGCCAAAGCGGGCCATCAGGAACGCCACCAGAAAGAAGCGCCCGCCACGCCCAATGAACGAGGCCAGCGTGAACGGCAGCAGCGCCATGCCCAGGCCACCGGCGGTGATGGTGAAGGCTTTGTAGGGAATGGGCGAAAACCCCGCCAGCAGCACCGCCCAGAAGCCCCACTGCTCAAACCACAGCTGTGCGTGCGCCAGTTTGGGCGCGTAGCCCATGCGTTCGACCCAGGGCATGACAGCGTCCATGGCCGCCCAGCCGATCAGGTAGCCCAAGAGCCCGCCGAGCACCGACGTCAAGGTGGTGAGCAGCGCCAGCCGGAACCACGATTTCGGTCGCGCCAACGCCATCGGGGCCAGCATCACATCGGGCGGAATGGGAAAAAAGGAAGACTCCGCAAAGCTCAGAAAACCCAGAAACCAGGGCGCTTTGGGGTGGCGGCTCCAGGCGAGCACGCGGTCGTAGAGGGGGCCAAACAGTTTCATGAAGCGTGCAGTGGAGACAAAACCTGCCAATTATGGGGCTGCAGGGGTTCTGGCCTGCAGCGGCCGAAACAGCCGGTGGGGGCAAAGGTCACAGGCGCTAAACCTACAATTCCGCGCATGACCACGCCCCCACGCCGCCCCATACGGGAATTGCCCGACGAACTCATCAGCCAGATTGCTGCGGGCGAGGTGGTGGAACGCCCCGCTTCGGTGGTGCGCGAGTTGCTGGACAACGCGCTCGACGCCGGTGCCACCCAGATCACCGTGCGGCTGCAGGCCGGCGGCGTACGGCTGATCAGCGTGGAAGACAACGGTTGCGGCATTTTGCGCAGCGAACTGCCCACCGCGCTCAAGCGCCACGCCACCAGCAAAATTGCCAGCCTGGCCGACCTGGAGTCGGTGGGCACCATGGGTTTTCGGGGTGAGGCGCTGGCCGCCATTTGCTCGATTGCCGAAGTGTCGTTGCTGACCCGGGTGGACACCGCCGACGAACCCCACGGCTGGCTGCTGGACGGGCGCAGCGGTGAACTGCAACCCACGGCCCGCAATGTAGGCACCACGGTGGAGGTGCGCGAGCTGTTTTTCGCCACGCCCGCCCGGCGCAAGTTTCTGAAAACCGACGCCACCGAGTTGGCCCACTGTGTGGAGGCGGTGCGCCGCAACGCGCTGGCCCACCCCGAGGTGGGCTTTGCCATCTGGCACGACGGCAAGCTGGTGGCGCAGTGGCGCGCGGTGGACGGTGGCGGCACCGGCGCCCTGCGCCAGCGCCTGGCCGATGTGCTGGGCGAAGATTTTGTAGAACAAGCCGTGCCGGTGGACTGGCCGCTGGACCTGCCCGCCGAGCCCGACGACGGAGACGGCGACATGCCGCAGCGCCTGCGCGTGTGGGGGTTTGCCGGCGTGCCCGACGCGGCCCGCTCGCGCAGCGACTGGCAGTTTGCCTATGTGAACGGCCGCTATGTGCGCGACAAGGTGATCACCCACGCCGCCCGCAGCGCTTATGAGGACGTGCTGCACGGACACCGCCAGCCGGTGTATGCGCTGTTTGTGTCGCTCGACCCGACCCGGGTGGACGTGAACGTGCACCCGACCAAGATTGAGGTGCGTTTTCGCGATAGCCGCGAGGTGCACCAAGGCGTGCGCCGTGCGGTGGAGTCGGCCCTGGCCGCACCGCGCTCATCGGCTGGCGCAGTGGCCGCAACGGGCCATGCGGCCCCAGCCGCACCCGCCGGTGAGCAAGCTGCCTGGCAGCCGCCCCGAGACCAGCAAGCCCTGGCCTGGCAGCACCGCGAACCCGAGGTGGGTCACCGCGTGAGCGATCTCGGCGCGCTGTGGGGCGCCAACCCTGCCGGTACTTGGGCCGCCTCAGCCCCGCCAGGCGCGGTTGCGGCCTACGGGGCCGATGCCACCCGAGGCACCGTGGACACGGCATTCACGCCAAGCGCAACCGCTGGCACCCCGGCACCCGCCACACCGCAAGCCCTGCCCGCTGGCGAATGGCCGCTCGGGCGCGCCATTGCGCAGTTGCAGGGCGTTTACATATTGGCCGAAAACACGCAAGGCTTGGTGGTGGTGGACATGCACGCTGCACACGAGCGCATCGTTTACGAGCGCCTGAAGCAGCAACTGGACGACGAGCAACTGGCCAGCCAGCCGCTGCTGATACCGGCCACCTTTGCCGCCACGCCACAAGAAGTGGCCACCGCCGAAGACAGCGGCGTGGTGCTGGCCATGCTGGGCCTGGAGGTGGTGCCGTTTTCACCCAAAACACTGGCGGTGCGCGCCGTGCCCACCACGCTGGCGCAAGGCGACCCGGTGGAACTGGCGCGCAGCGTGCTGGCCGAGCTGGCCCAGCACGAAGCGAGCACCGTGGTGCAACGCGCCCGCAACGAGCTGCTGGCCACCATGGCCTGCCACGGCGCGGTGCGCGCCAACCGCCGCCTCACGCTGGACGAAATGAACGCCCTGCTGCGCCAGATGGAAACCACCGAGCGCTCAGACCAATGCAACCACGGGCGCCCGACTTGGCGCCAGGTGGGCATGAAGGAACTGGACGCGCTGTTTTTGCGCGGGCGCTGAAACCGCACCAAACCATGGCAACACCCGGGTTTACCCACCCACTTCACGCACCATAAGCAAGTCTTTCGCACCATTCGCGAGCGTTTTACTTGGCGAAATGCCAGTTTTGCATAATGTCATGCACTTATTTGGAGCACGACACTATGAAGTACGCATCGGTTCACGATTTCCTCGCCCACGTTGAGCAGCGCAACCCCGGCCAACCCGAATTCCTGCAAGCCGTCACGGAAGTGATGGAAAGCCTGTGGCCCTTCATTGCGGCCCATCCCAAATACGCCGAGCAAGGGCTGCTGGACCGCTTGGTCGAGCCCGAGCGCGTGGTCATGTTCCGCGTCTCGTGGGTCAACGACCACGGCGACGTGCAGGTCAACAAGGGCTACCGCATCCAGCACAGCATGGCCATTGGCCCGTACAAGGGCGGCCTGCGCTTTCACCCCTCGGTCAACCTGTCGGTGTTGAAGTTTCTGGCGTTTGAACAGACCTTCAAAAACGCCCTCACCACCCTGCCCATGGGCGGCGGCAAAGGCGGCTCCGACTTCGACCCCAAAGGCAAGAGCCCGGCCGAAGTGATGCGCTTCTGCCAGGCGTTTGTGAGCGAACTGTTCCGCCATGTGGGCGCCGACACCGATGTGCCCGCGGGCGACATTGGCGTGGGTGGCCGCGAAGTGGGCTACATGGCCGGCATGTACAAAAAACTGAGCAACCGCGCCGACTGTGTGTTCACCGGCAAGGGCATGAGCTTTGGCGGCTCGCTGATCCGCCCCGAAGCCACGGGCTACGGCACGGTGTATTTCGCCGACGAAATGCTCAAGGCCAAGGGCCGCTCGTTTGACGGCCTGCGCGTGAGCGTGTCGGGCTCGGGCAACGTTGCACAGTACGCGGTGGAAAAAGCCATGGCGCTGGGCGCCAAGGTCATCACCGTGTCCGACTCCAGCGGCACCATCGTGGACGAAGACGGCTTCACGCCCGAAAAGCTGGCGATCTTGATGGACGTGAAAAACCACCTGTACGGCCGCGTGGGCGATTACGCCGCCCGCACCGGTGTGAAGTTTGAAGCCGGCGTGACGCCATGGCATGTGCCGGTGGACGTGGCCTTGCCCTGCGCCACGCAGAACGAACTGAACGCGGCCGACGCTGCGCTGCTGATCAAAAACGGCGTGATCTGCGTGGCCGAAGGTGCCAACATGCCGTCCACCATTGAAGCGGCCAAGGCGTTTGAAGCAGCGGGTGTGTTGTACGCACCGGGCAAAGCCAGCAACGCCGGTGGCGTGGCCACCTCGGGCCTGGAAATGAGCCAGAACGCGCTGCGCCTGTCATGGCCACGCGAAGAAGTGGACGCCCGACTGCTGCAGATCATGCAAGGCATTCACGCCGCCTGCCTGAAGCACGGCACCCGCGCCGACGGCTCGGTGAGCTACATCGACGGCGCCAACATCGCTGGCTTCGTCAAGGTGGCCGACGCCATGCTGGCGCAAGGCGTTATCTAACGATCCCCCCGCGCCGCGTCTGGGGGCGCGTCACCCCCCAAGGGGGCGGCACTGGCCGTCTGGCAAAGCCAGCCCGGCGGTGCCCTGGGTGGGGCACTTCACGCCGGAAATACTGGCTTCCCCCCCCGCCGCTTCGCGTCACCCCCCAAGGGGGCGGCACTGGCCGTCTGGCAAAGCCAGCCCGGCGGTGCCCTGTGAGGGAACACTGCACTCCGGACAGGTTTCAGGCTCCAGCCGAAGTGGCGTACTTCAAAGCTGGATGCGCGCCGCCAGCGCCTGCAGCTCCGCCAGCGGCGGGTCTTTGCGGGGCCATTCCAGGCCCACGCCGTCGTTGGCGTTGCGGGGCAACACGTGCACGTGCACATGGGGCACGGTTTGCCAGCCGTCGGGTTTGTTGGTTTGCAGCAGCGTCATGCCGGTGGGCTGAAACGCGGCCTGCACGGCTTTGGCCACCCGGGTGGCGATGGCAAACAGGTGCCCGGCCTCGGCCTCGCTCAGCTCCATCACCGTTTCAACCTGGCGCTTGGTGGCCACCAACACATGGCCCGGGTTGACCTGGCCAGCGTCCATGAAGGCGATGACCTGCTCGTCTTCAAACACGATGGCGGCGGGGATTTCTCGGCGGACGATGCGGGTAAAGACGGTATCGGTCATCATGGAATGTGTGTTGGAAAGCCCAAAAGGCCATTCTGCCCTGAATTTTCCCCCGCCTGAGCACCTCCACCCTCCCCATGAAACGCCTGTTCCTTGCCGCCATCGTTGCCCTGGGTCTGCTCGCCGGCTGTGCCACGCTGGACGAGCGCCAGCGCGAGTGGATCTTTCAGCCGTCCGACCGAAGCTGGTCGCGCGGCGCCGAAGCCGCAGCGGGCATGGCCGATGTGTGGATCGACTTCCAGTCCGAAGAAACCGGCCAGCCGGTGAAATTGCACGGCCTGTGGGTGCCGCACGAAAACTTCGATGCCCAGGCCGACGCGCCCGTGTTGCTCTACCTGCACGGCGCGCGCTGGAACGTCACCGGCTCGGCCTTTCGCATGCGGCGCATGCAAGAGCTGGGGTTTTCGGTGCTGGGGGTGGACTACCGGGGCTTTGGCAAGAGCACCAACGAGCTGCCCTCTGAAACCCTGGCCGCCGAAGACGCGCGTGCCGCCTGGGACTGGCTGGGCCAGCAATACCCCGGGC
Organism: Hydrogenophaga sp. LT287; assembly: GCF_055702805.1. Classification (NCBI taxonomy): domain Bacteria; kingdom Pseudomonadati; phylum Pseudomonadota; class Betaproteobacteria; order Burkholderiales; family Comamonadaceae; genus Hydrogenophaga; species Hydrogenophaga sp. LT287. The sequence goes on from NZ_JBVPZC010000014.1 coordinate 28,181, forward strand.
GCCCGCGCTACATTTTTGGCCATTCGCTGGGCGGCGCCATCGCCATTGAACTGGCCGCGCAGGTGAGCGACGAAGCGGGCACCCTGGTCGAAGGCACGTTCACCTCCATCCCCGATGTGGTGAGCACCTTCAAATGGGGCTGGCTGCCGGTGTCGCCGCTGATCACCCAGCGCTTTGAAGCGGTGAAACGGGTGCCCGACATTGGCTCGCCGCTGCTGGTGGTGCACGGCGGGCAAGACCGCCTGATCAACCCCGAGCTGGGGCGCCGCCTGTATGAAGCAGCCACCGGGCGCAAGGCGTTTGTGCTGGTGGAAGGTGGCTCGCACCACAACACCAACTCGGTGGGGCAGGCGCAGTACCGGGTGGCGCTGGCTGAGCTGTTTGGACTGGAATAGAACACTCCCCGCGCGCCGCTTCGCGTCACACCAAAAGGGTGGCACTGGCCATCCGACAAAGCCGGCCCGGCGGTGCCCTGGGTTGGACCGTTTCATGCGTTGGGGCCGGCGCTTCGGCAACCCGTCGGCCCGGGCGCTTCTGCTACCCTCGACCGATGCCTTCCAAGCTCTCTTCTATGTCGCCCGGCCTGATCGTGCTGGTGCTCTCACTGCTGCTGGGTCTGCAGCCCATTGCCACCGACCTGTACCTGCCGGCCCTGCCCGCCCTGACCGCCGGATTTGGCGCGCCGATGGCGCAAGCCCAGCTCACGCTCACCTCCCTGCTGCTGTCGTTTGGCCTGTCGCAGCTGGTGTGGGGCCCGCTGTCTGATCGCTTTGGTCGCCGCCCCATTTTGTTGCTGGGCATGGGCGCGTTTGTGGTGGCGTCCATCGGCAGCAGCTTTTCGCCGTCCATGGAACACCTGATTGCCTGGCGTGCGCTGCAAGGCATGGCCATGGGCGCAGGTGTCATGTGCGCGCGGGCCATCGTGCGCGACCTGTACGCCCCCACCGAGGGCGCCCGCATCATGTCCAAAGGGCTCACTGGGCTGGGCGTGATCGCCTGCGCCAGTGCGCCGCTGGGCGGCCTGCTGTCCGACCTGTTTGGCTGGCGCACCGCGCTGCTGGCGCTGGCTGTGTTTGGCGCGCTCACGCTGGCGCTGCTGGTGTGGCGCTTTGAAGAAACCCTGCAACAGAAAAACCCACGCGCCTTGAAGCCGCTGACGCTGCTGCGCACCTGGGCGCAGATTGCACGGCACCCCACTTTTATTGCGTTTGCGCTGCTGGCCACCACGTCTTACGGCGGCCTGTTCACCTTCCTGGCCGCGTCGTCGTTTGTGTTCATCCAGGTGCTGGGGCTGAGCAAAACCAGCTACGGCCTGGTGATGATGTCGATGTCGCTCAGCTACATCGTGGGCACCCTGGCCTGCCGGCGCCTGCTGCTGCGCTTTGGCGTGCGCCGAACCGTGGCCATTGCCGGCCTTTTCACGCTCACCGGCGGCACTGCCATGGGGGTCATGGCGCTCATGGGGGTTCAAAACCTGTGGGCCATCATGGTGCCGTTTTACCTGTTCATGATGGGCCACGGCGTGCACCAGCCCTGCGGCCAGAGCGGTGCGGTGAGCCCGTTCCCGCAGGCGGCGGGCGCGGCTTCGGCGCTGAGCGGTTTTCTGATGATGGTGGCGGCCTTTTTCATGGGCGGCTGGCTGGGTAAAAGTTTGGCCGCCATTGGCGAGGGCAGCGGTAGCGTGCTGCCGCTCACCAACGGCATCTGGTTCTGGAGCGTGCTGATTGCTGCCACCGCCTGGACGCTGGTGCAGCGCCACGGCGAGGTGCCCACACCGGCGGCTCGAATGACCGCGGAATCCACCCCATGATGGCCACACACGAAGCGCGGCCAGCGTGCATCGCCCTCGCAGGCCCCACGGCCAGCGGCAAAAGTGCGGCGTCGCTCGCCATTGCCCAGCGCTGGCCGGTGGAGATCATCAGCGTCGACTCGGCGCTGGTGTACCGCGGCATGGACATTGGCACCGCCAAGCCCACGCCCGCCGAGCTGGCGCAAGCACCGCACCACCTGATCGACATACGCGACCCGCTGCAGGCCTACAGCGCTGCCGAATTCGTGGCCGACGCAACCCGCCTCATGGTCGACATTCGCGCCCGTGGGCGCACCCCGCTGCTGGTGGGCGGCACCATGCTGTATTTCAAGGCGCTCATGCAAGGCATGGACGACATGCCCCGCGCCGACGCCGCCGTGCGCGAGCGCATCGAAGCCCGCGCCCGCGCGCTGGGCTGGCCCGCGCTGCACGCCGAACTGGCGCGGGTGGACGCCCCCACCGCGGCGCGGCTCTCGCCCAACGACTCGCAACGCATCCAACGCGCCCTGGAGGTGTTTGAGGTCTCAGGGCAACCCATCTCAGCGCTCCAGACCCGCCAGACCGCCACCCACCCCAACCCGATTGCACCCGGCGCGCTGCTCTCGCTGGAGCCGCTCGACCGCACCTGGCTGCACGCGCGCATTGCCCAGCGCTTTGACGCCATGCTGGCGGCCGGCTTCCTGAACGAAGTGCGCCAGCTGCGCGCCCGGGGCGACCTGCACCCCGACCTGCCTTCGATGCGCTGCGTGGGCTACCGCCAGGCCTGGGAAGCGCTGGACGCTGCGGGCGACACACCCCACGCGGCCCAGCTGGCCAACCTGCGCGACCGCGGTATTTTTGCCACCCGCCAGCTGGCCAAGCGCCAGATCACCTGGCTGCGCGCCATGCCCGAGCGTGTAGCGGTTGCCTGCGACGCACCCGACGCGCTGGCCCAGGTGCTGCGGCACACCGAAGCGCTGCTGGGGCCACCCGCATGAGCGCAGAGCCGGGCCGTTCCCAGGCCAGCTCGCATTACAGCCCGCAGGGCGAAGGTACACCAGTGAGCCTGAACATTTGCGATCTGAGCAAGCGCTACGGCAGCACGCCGGTGTTCAGCCATGTGAACCTGCAGGTGGCGCCCGGGGAATTCGTGGCCATCGTGGGTGAGTCGGGTGTGGGCAAGTCCAGCCTGCTCAACTGCATGGCGGCGCTGGACGACTGGAGCAGCGGCACCATCACCCACGACGGCGTGGACCTGGGTGCGCTGAACGAAACCCAGCGCGCCCACTGGCGGCGCGAGAAGCTGGGCTTTGTGTTTCAGGCCTTTCATGTGCTACCGCACCTGGATGTGGCCCAAAACGTGGGCCTGCCACTGCTGCTGCTGAAGCGGCCCGACCCAGCCCGCGTGGAGCACATGCTGCACGCCGTGGGCCTGGGCGAGCTGGGTGAGCGCCTGCCGGCGCAGTTGTCTGGCGGCCAGTTGCAGCGCGTGGCCATTGCCCGCGCGCTGGTGCACCGCCCGAGCCTGCTGCTGGCCGACGAGCCCACCGGCAACCTAGACCCCACCACCGCCGCGCAGGTGATGGATGTGTTGCAGCAACAGGCCAAGCAAACCGGCGCTGCCCTGGTGCTGGTCACGCACTCCGAAGCGGCCGCCGCGCGGGCCCAGCGCCAGCTGCGGCTGAGCGCCACCGGCTGCAACTGATCCGGTCAACGCGGCAGGCGCCGGCACTCCTGCGACCCCGTGCACCGCAACGGCGCAGCGACGTCTTGGACGTGCCGCACCCCCTCACGCCAGAGCCCGTACTATGCCGCGTTGAGCAGTCCGGTGCTGCATTTAAATCAATTTCATTGATGTACCTTTATTACTTTGCAATCCTTTGCACCATATGGGTTTTCCCTGTGTGTTGCATGGGCATCAAATTTTCAGTTACGTAACCGGTACATCCGATAACTCAAGGGTTTACACCAAGAGCAAACGTTTGCACCAATGATCGAATAGCGCCACTTTCTTGCTGCCGAATTTCAGTCGCTTTGAAACTTACGCACCCTGAAGGTTCCTCAAAATCAATCCATCATTGGAGAAATCTCATGCAAAACGTCTTCAAACTGGCCGCTGTGGCCGCCCTGTGTGCCTCAGCCGCTGCCGCCCATGCCCAGTTGGCGCTGGACGCCAACCTGGAGCTGGACACCACCTACACCAACAAGATCGACGCCCCTGCCACCAACGCACGTGACAGCGACCTGTCGCTGGGCGGCCGCGTGGAATTCAACGTGGGTGCCAAGGCCACCAACGGCGACGCTTTTGTGGCCGCCCGCGCCAGCCTGCTGCTGAAAAAAGACGGCGACACCGGCATGGACGACCTGTGGGTGCAGGCTGGCAATGCCACCGCCGACGTGAAGCTGGGCCGCTTTGAAGCCATGGACCTGTTCCCGGTGGGCAAAGACACCGTGGTGGAATACGCGGGCTACACCCCCTACCAGGCCAATGCCCTGCGCGGCCGCAAGGGCAGCGACGTGTTCCATGGCGCCCTGGGCCTGAATGCAGCGCCTGGCCTGCGGGTGGAACTGGGCTTGGTTTTCAGCAAGGAAGGTCCCACTGCCGGTGCCGATGGCGTATTGGGCACCGCCGATGACGTTTCAGGTCAGAGCAAAGGCTTTCGCCCGGCCGTCATGTACACCAGCGGTCCACTGACGCTGCGTGCTGGTCTGGAATCCGTCAAAGAGGCGGGTACTACAAACAGCTCTGAAACCGGCCTGGGCCTGTCGGCTGGCTACCAGCTGAACAAAGACACCAACGTCAACGTGAACTTCGCCAAGAAGGAAGACGACAAGTCCTTCGGCGTGAACGCCATCATCGGCGCGGCCGGCGTGGGCCTCGTGTACGGCAAAGGCGACACCGCCGCTGCGAAAGCCACCACCGTTTACGCGGCCTACACGCTGCCATTGATGGGCGTGAAGGGTGCCAGCATCACCCCGGCCATCAGCTTCGCCAAGGGCGGCACGGGTACCAAGGGCCAGACGGCTGCCCGCGTGCGCATCAACTACGCTTTCTGATCGGTTTGATCAGGCGGGGCATCCCCTGAAACAGGGTGCCCCCACCGTTTCTTCAAGGTTTTTCATGTTGCCCGGTATCGCAAGGTACCGGGCTTTTTTGCGGCCCGTCGCTCAGCCCCTGCCGGCTCAACACAGTGGTCTTTACCGGGTGGAATAATGGTGCGATGCAGCGCACAAAACCCGTTCAATCCGCAACACCACCCACCGACAAAAGCGCAGCGGCCCCCGCAGAGGGCCGCCGCCGGATGCAGATGACCGACATTGCACGCCTGGCAGGCGTGTCCACGTCTACGGTTTCGCGCGCACTCAGTGGCAGCTCCCTGATTCCAGAGGCCACGCGCACCCGCATCACCGAGCTGGCGCGCTCGCTGAATTACCGTGTCAACGTGGGGGCCGCCAACCTGCGCAAGCGCGACGTGCAGTCGATTGGCGTGGTGATTCTGGGTGACAGCATGCAGGCCATTTCCGACCCCTTTTTGCTGAGCGTGGTGGGCACGGTGGCCGATGCCCTGGACGAGCGCGGCATGAGCCTGTTGCTCTCGCGCATGAAAGAAGGCGCCCCCCAGCAGCTCGCTGCCATTGTCGACAGCGGGCAGGTGGCCGGGCTGGTGGTGATTGGCCAGCTCACCTGGCACGAACGCCTGAACCAGCTGGCCAAAATGGATGTGCCCATGGCGGTGTGGGGCGCCAACCTGCCCGACGCCATGTACCCCACGGTGGGCAGCGACAACCTGCAGGGCGGGTATCTGGCCACGCGCCACCTGATTGAGCGCGGCTGCCGCCACATTGCGTTTTTTGGCGACGTGAACCACCCCGAGGCCGGACTGCGTTACCAGGGCTATCTGAAGGCCCTGCAAGAGGCCGGACTCACCCCCGACCCCCGGTTGCACCAGTCTTTTTTGTTCAGCGACTCTCGCATCCGGGCCGTGATCGACCAATGGCTTGACCAGCAACTGGAGTTCGACGCCATTTTTGCCAGCAGCGATGTGTGCGCGGTGTCCATCCTGGGCGCCCTGAGCGAGCGCGGCATTGCCGTGCCCACGCAGGTGAAGCTGGTGGGCTACGACGACATTGCGCTGGCCGAACACATGCACCCCTCGCTGAGTTCGGTGCGCCAGCCCTACGCCCTGGCCGGGCGCGCCCTGGTGGACCTGCTGTTTGAGGCCATCGCCGGCCAGCCGCGACGCAACGTGGTGCTGCCCACCGAGCTGATCGAGCGCGAAAGCAGCCGCTAAAAGCTGGCGCCAAACCCGTCCGCGCACACAGCCGCGGCTGGCGTGCAAAAGGCCCGTTACGAAATTTCGTTCGCGTTACGTTCACCTGGGTAGGTGAAAACCCCATCATGCAATCGTTTGCACCAATGATCCAATTCATGCACTGCCCCACCCTGAGCAACAGACGCTTGGCAGTTCATCGGACCAACCAACACCCAAGAGGCAAACGAATGAAACCAAACCCAACCGCCCTGATGGCCAAGGCGGCCGCCCTGGCACTGAGCGCCCCGCTGTGGATCGCGGGCGCCAACGCCGCCACCATCACCATCTCTTGCGGATCGGTGGGCCAGGACTTCGAGTTCTGCAAGCAAACCACGTCCGAGTGGGCCAAGAAAACCGGCCACGAAGTCAAGCTGTTCACCATCCCCAACAGCACCACCGACATCCTGGCGCTGTTTCGCCAGATGTTCGCTGCCAAGTCGTCCGACCTGGACGTGATCAACGTGGACGTGGTGTGGCCCGGCGTGATCAAAGACCACCTGCTGGACCTGAAGCCCTACAGCAAAGGCATCGAGAAGGAACACTTCCCAGCCATCGTCGCCAACAACACCGTGGACGGCAAACTGCTGGCCATGCCCTGGTTCACCGACGCCGGCCTGCTGTTCTACCGCAAGGACCTGGTTGAAAAATACGGTGCCAAGCCGCCCACCACCTGGGACGAAATGGCCGCTACAGCCAAGAAAATCCAGGACGGCGAGCGCGCCGCCGGCAACCGCGATTTCCAGGGGTTTGTGTTTCAGGCCAAGGCCTACGAAGGTCTTTCCTGCAATGCGGTGGAATGGATTCACAGCTTCGGCGGCGGCAACATCGTCAACGCCAAGGGCGAGGTCACCGTCAACAACCCCAATGCCGTGGCCGCGCTCAAGACCGCTGCGTCCTGGATCGGCACCATCGCGCCCCAGGGCGTGCTGAACTACGCCGAGGAAGAAGCCCGCGGCGTGTTCCAAAACGGCAACGCCGCCTTCATGCGCAACTGGCCTTACGCCTGGTCGCTGGGCAATGCCAAGGACTCCAAGATCTCCGGCAAGATCGGTGTCTCGGCCTTGCCCAAGGGCGGTGCCAATGGCCAGAACGCCGCCACCCTGGGTGGCTGGCAGCTCGCGGTGAGCAAATACTCCAAAAACCAGGCGGCAGCGGCCGATCTGGTGATGTACATGACCAGCCCCGAGGTGCAGAAAATGCGCGCCATCAAGGGCTCGTACAACCCGACCATTGCCGCCCTGTACCAGGACAAAGACGTGTTGGCCGCCAACCCCTTCTTTGGCAGCCTCTACAGCGTGTTCACCAGCGCCGTGCCGCGCCCTGCCACCGCCACCGGCGCGAAATACCCCGAGGTCAGCTCGGCGCTCTGGAACGCCACGCACGACGTGCTGTCGGGCAAGTCCACGGCCGAAGACAGCCTCAAGCGCCTGGAAGGCCGCCTGAACCAGGTCAAGCGCGGCAAGTGGTGATCTGCCCCCCGGGTTTCGCAGGGCCCGGGGCTTGCCGCCCCGGGCCCCATTCCTCGGTCTGAACCGGAGACACACCGATCATGAACAACAAGACACGCACCGCCTGGACCTTCATGGCCCCCATGCTGCTGGTGCTCGTGCTGGTGGCCCTGTGGCCGCTGGGTCGCACCATCTGGTTCAGCTTCACCGACGCCAATATCAACGACCTGTCGGTCACGAAATTTGTCGGATTTGAAAACTACTTTGGCGAATACGGGCTGTTCGCCAACCCCAACAACACCGACGGCTTTTTTGCCAGCGACTGGGGCGTTGCCATTCTGAACACGCTGAAGTTTTCCGTCGTATCGGTCACGCTCGAAACCCTGATGGGCCTGGGTGTGGCGATGCTGCTGAACCAGAACTTCAAGGGCCGCACCTTTGTGCGCACCGCCGTGCTGGTGCCCTGGGCCATCCCCACGATTGTGTCCGCCAAAATGTGGGGCTGGATGCTGCACGACCAGTTTGGCGTGATCAACCAGTGGCTGGTGGACGCCAGCATCATCACCGACAAGATCGCGTGGACCGCCCAGCCCGAGTACGCGCTGTGGACCGTGGTGGCGGTGGACGTGTGGAAGACCACACCGTTCATGGCGCTGCTGATTTTGGCCGCGCTTCAAACCCTGCCCAAAGACTGCTACGAGGCCGCCGAGGTCGATGGTGTGCACCCGCTGCGCGTGTTCTGGAAGGTGACCCTGCCGCTGATCAAGCCGGCGCTGATGGTGGCCGTGATTTTTCGCCTGCTCGACGCCCTGCGCGTGTTCGACCTGATCTATGTGCTGACCTCCAACAACAACAGCACCATTTCCATGTCCGGCTTTGTGCGGCGCGAAATGATCGACAACGGCTACATGGGCTACGGCTCGGCCGCGTCCACCGCGCTGTTCCTCATCATTGGCCTGTGCACGGTTGCAGCCATCAAGCTGAGCCGCATGAAACTTGGAGAGGACTGATCATGAAATCCGCTTGGTACTGGCGCGTGGCGCTCAATTTCGCCGCCACGGTGGTGGTGATCATTTCGGTGTTCCCGTTCATTTACGCGGTGTCCACCTCGCTCAAAACCGGCTCGGCGCTGTTTGAATCGACGCTCTGGCCCAACACGGTGACGCTGGACAACTACATCTCGCTGTTCACCCTGGCCGAACAGCCCTTCGGCCGCCACATCCTGAACTCGATCATGGTCTCGGTGCTGGTGGTTTCGCTGTCGCTGTTCATTGGCGTGACCGCGTCTTACGCGCTGGGCCGCATCAACTTCAAGGGCCGCGGCCTGCTGCTCACCGCAGTGCTGGCCGTGTCCATGTTTCCGCAGGTGGCGGTGCTGGCCGGCATGTTTGAGCTGATCCGTTTTCTGGGTCTTTACAACAAAGCCATTGGCCTGGTGCTGCCTTACATGATCTTCACCCTGCCGTTTACCGTGTGGGTGCTCACCACCTTCATGAAGCAGCTACCCAAAGAACTGGAAGAGGCCGCCATCATGGACGGCTGCGGCCCCGGCCGCATCATCTGGGACGTGTTCATGCCGCTGCTGTGGCCCGCCCTGGTGTCCACCGGCCTGCTGGCGTTCATTGCGGCCTGGAACGAGTTTTTGTTTGCCCTTACCTTTGTGCTGGACAACAACGAGCGCACGGTGCCGGTGTCCATCTCGCTGATTTCGGGCGCCAGCAAATACGACATACCCTGGGGCAACATCATGGCTGCCTCGGTACTGGTGACCATTCCCTTGCTCGGTTTGGTGCTGGCGTTCCAGAAAAAGATCGTCTCGGGCCTCACGGCAGGCGCGGTCAAGGGCTGAGCGCTGCCTGAGCACAATGGCCCAAATACTGCATATCCCTTTTGAATCCAACCCCCAAGACCCCTACACCATGACACCAAAAGCACCCAACAACGGCTGGTGGCGCGGCGGCGTGATCTACCAGATCTACCCGCGCTCTTACCAGGACAGCAACGGCGACGGCATTGGCGACCTGCCCGGCATCACCCAGCGGCTGGAACACATTGCCGCGCTCGGTGCCGACGGCGTCTGGCTCTCGCCCTTCTTCAAGAGCCCCATGAAGGACTTCGGTTACGACGTCAGCGACTACTGCGACGTGGACCCGATGTTTGGCACGCTGGACGACTTCAAGGTGCTGGTGCAACGCGCTCACGACCTGGGCCTGAAGGTCATGATCGACCAGGTGCTTTCGCACACCAGCGACCAGCACCCCTGGTTTGCCGAGAGCCGCGCCACCCGCCACAACCCCAAGGCCGACTGGTATGTGTGGGCCAACGCCCAAGACGACGGCACACCGCCCAACAACTGGCTGTCCATCTTTGGCGGCAGTGCCTGGCAGTGGGACACGCGCCGCTGCCAGTACTACCTGCACAACTTCCTGACCAGCCAGCCCGACCTGAACTTCCACAACCCGCAGGTGCAGGACGCACTGCTGGACTCGGTGAAGTTCTGGCTCGACCTGGGGGTGGACGGCTACCGCCTGGACACCGCCAACTTCTACTTTCACGATGCCGAATTGCGCAGCAACCCCGGCCGTGGCGCCCCCGACCCGGACAAGCCCGACCCGGCGGTGAACCCTTTCAACCCCTACGGTTGGCAGTGGCACGTGTACGACAAGAGTCGCCCGGAAAACCTGGCGTTCATGCAGCGCCTGCGCGCCCTGCTTGACCAGTACCCCGACACCACCATGGTGGGTGAAATTGGCGACGACGACGGCCTGGCCCGCGTGGCCGAATACACCGCTGGCGGCGACAAGCTGCACATGGCGTATTGCTTTGACTTGCTGGGCGAGCAGCACAGCACCGCGTTTTTGCACGGCACGCTGGAGCGTTTCAACACCGTGGTGGGCGACGGCTGGCCGTGTTGGGCACTGTCCAACCACGACTGCGAGCGCTCGGCCTCGCGCTGGGGTGGCACGCCGCCCAACCCGCAGCTGCTGCGTCTGGCCGCGGCCTTTCAGGCCAGCCTGCGGGGCACGGTTTGCCTGTACCAGGGCGAAGAGCTGGGCCTGCCCGAAGCGCAGCTGGCCTTTGAAGACCTGCAAGACCCCTACGGCATCACCATGTGGCCCGAGTTCAAAGGGCGCGACGGCTGCCGCACGCCCATGCCCTGGGTGGCCGACGCACCCCACGCCGGTTTCACCACCGGCGCCAAGCCCTGGCTGCCGGTGGCCGCGACCCACACCGCGCTGGCGGTGGACCAACAAGCCGGGCGGGCTGACAGCCTGCTGAGCTATTTCACCCAGCTGCTGCACTGGCGCCGCCAACAACCGGCCCTGCTGCACGGCAGCATGGCTCTGCTGCCGCTGCACCCGCAGGTGCTAGGCATCGTGCGCGAAAAAGGCCCGCAGCGCCTGCTGTGCGTGTTCAATTTCAGCGACCAGGCCGCCAGCCTGGCGCTGCCGTCGCCATGGGCTGGTGCCGCCACCCTGGCCGGCAGTGGCCTGGCCGGCGCACGGCTGGACGCCGGCACGGTCCATTTCGAGCCTTGGGGCGGTCTGTTTCTACAGGCCTGAACCCACCACCCCCCGACGGAGAAACCCATGTCCCGGATCGATTTCAAAAACGTCTGCAAGCGCTACGCGCCGCAGTCGCCGCTCACCATCAACAACGCCAACCTCACCATCGAAAACGGTGAGTTCTGCGTGTTCGTGGGTCCATCGGGCTGCGGCAAATCCACGCTGCTGCGCATGGTGGCCGGACTGGAAGACATCAGTTCGGGCGACCTCTCCATTGGCGGTGAGCGGGTAAACGACCTGCCACCGGCACGCCGCGGCGTGGCCATGGTGTTTCAAAGTTACGCGCTCTACCCGCACATGACGGTGCGCGACAACATGGGCTTTGGCCTCAAGGTGTTTGGCTCCAATGCGGCCGACATCGACAAAAAGGTGCGCGAAGCGGCCGACATATTGCAGCTCACCCACCTGCTGGACCGGCTGCCCAAAGAGCTTTCGGGCGGCCAGCGACAGCGCGTGGCCATTGGCCGCGCCATTGTGAAAGAGCCGCGGGTGTTTCTGTTTGATGAACCGCTGTCCAACCTGGACGCTGCCCTGCGCGTGCAGACCCGCCTGGAAATTGCGAAGCTGCACCGCGAAATTGGCACGGCCAGCATGATCTACGTGACGCACGACCAGGTCGAAGCCATGACCCTGGCCGACAAGATCGTGCTGCTGCGCGCAGGTGACGACGTGCAGACCAAAGGCTCCATCGCCCAGATCGGCACGCCGATGGACCTGTACCACCGGCCCAACAGCCTGTTCGTGGCCGAATTCATTGGCTCGCCCAAGATGAACATCTTGCCCGCCACCTTCCAGTCGGCAGACCAGGGCCGCGCCCACATCACGGTCGCCGGGCACGCCTTTGAGGTGGCGGTGCAGGCCGAGCACCTCGCCGCCCACCAGCCGGTGAGCATGGGCCTGCGGCCCGAACACATGCGCCTGGCCGACGCGGACAACAGCCCCAACAGCCTGCCAGCCCGGGTGGCCCACATCGAAAAGCTGGGAGAAGCCTCGCTGCTGTATCTGGACCTCGGTGGCGGCGCACCCACCATCACCCTCAAGCTGGAAGGCACCACCGCCCACAAAATGGGCGATGCCATCCGGCTGCAGGTGAACGCCCAAGACCTTCACCTGTTTGACAGCACTGGCGAAGCCCTCACGCGCACCGTATCCTTGCCTACTTGAAAGGCTCAGCCGCCCATTCCATTCACACACACCTTCGGGCGGGAGTTCCGGTCATGCTGACAACCCAAGACCTTCACGCCATCCAGTCTGGCCAACACCCGGACCCTTACGCCACACTGGGCATGCACAGCGTGGGCGGCGCCCTGTGGGTGCATGCCTTTTTGCCGGGTGCGGCCCAGGTGGGCTTGCTCGAACGCAGCAGCGGCGACCACCGGGGGGCGATGCTGCGCGCGCCCGGGACCGACGTTTTTTCACTCAGCCTGGGCGCTGACACCGTGCCTTTTGCCCACCAGTTTGTGGTGCAGTGGGCCGACGGCCACACCACCCGCTTGGACGACCCGTTTGCCTTTGGTGCGGTGCTGGGCGAGCTGGACGTGTGGCTGCTGTCCGAGGGCACACACCAACGTCCCTACGAATGCCTGGGCGCCCACCCCCGCACGCTTGAAGGTGTGGAGGGCGTGAGCTTTGCCGTGTGGGCGCCTAGCGCGGCCCGCGTCTCGGTGGTGGGCGGCTTCAACCAGTGGGACGGCCGGCGGCTACCCATGCGCCTGCGCCGCGAATGCGGCATCTGGGAAACGTTTGTGCCGGGCCTGGCGGCGGGTGAGCTGTACAAGTTCGAGATCGTCACCACCAGCGGCGAGCGGCTGCTGAAAAGCGACCCCTACGCCTTTCGCTGCCAGCACCGGCCCGACACCGCCAGCGTGGTGCAGGCCCTGCCGCCGGTGCGGCCCATGGCGCCCGAGCGCCAGCGTGCCAACCGGTTTGACCAGCCCATCAGCGTCTACGAGGTGCACCTGGGCTCGTGGCGCAAGCAAGACGGCTGGCGCTGGCTGAACTACCGCGAGCTGGCCGACACGCTGGTGCCCTACGTGCGCGACATGGGCTTCACCCACATCGAGCTGCTGCCAGTGTCAGAACACCCGTTTGACGGCTCCTGGGGTTACCAGCCGGTGGGCCTGTACGCGCCCACGGCGCGCTTTGGCTCGCCCGAAGACTTTCAACATTTGGTGGACGCCGCGCACGCAGCCGGGCTGGGCGTGTTGCTGGACTGGGTGCCCGCCCACTTCCCCACCGACAGCCACGGCCTGGCCCAGTTTGACGGCACCCACCTGTACGAGCACGCCGACCCCAAAGAAGGTTTCCACCAGGACTGGAACACCCTCATTTACAACTACGGCCGGCGCGAGGTGCGCAACTTCCTGATTGGCAACGCGCTGTATTGGCTGGAACGTTTCGGCATTGACGGCCTGCGCGTGGACGCGGTGGCGTCCATGCTGTACCGCGACTACAGCCGCGCCGAAGGCGAGTGGGTGCCCAACCAGTACGGCGGGCGTGAAAACCTGGAAGCGATCGACTTCTTGCGCCGCCTCAACCACACCGTGGGCGTGGAGCGCGACGGCGCGCTGATGGTGGCCGAAGAGTCCACCTCGTTCCCCGGCGTGAGCCGCCCACCCAGCGACGACTTGCAAAGTGGTGGCCTGGGATTTCACTACAAATGGAACATGGGCTGGATGCACGACAGCCTGGACTATTTCGCCCGCGACCCAATCCACCGCCGGCACCACCAGAACGAACTCACCTTTGGCCTGGTGTACGCGTTCAGCGAAAACTTCATGCTGCCGTTTTCGCACGACGAGGTGGTGCACGGCAAAGGTTCGCTGCTGCAGCGCATGCCGGGTGACGACTGGCAGCGCTTTGCTGGACTGCGCGCGCTGTACGGCTATATGTGGGCCTACCCCGGCAAAAAACTGCTGTTCATGGGCTGCGAATTCGCCCAGCCCAGCGAGTGGTCTGCCGACGGCCAGCTGCCCTGGCACCTGCTGGACGACCCGCGCCACGCGGGCATGCAGCGTCTGGTGCGCGACCTCAACCGCGTCTACCAGCACCACACGCCGCTGCACCAGCTCGACACCAGCCCGGCCGGCTTTGCCTGGATCGCGCACGACGACGCCGACCAGTCAGTATTGTCTTGGCTGCGGCTGGACACCGAGGGCAATACCCTGGCAGTGGTGTGCAACCTTACGCCGGTACCGCGCGCCGGCTACCGCATCGGTCTGCCGCTGGCCGGCGCCTGGCAAGAACTCATCAACACCGACGACGCCGTGTACGGCGGCAGCGGCCAGCACAGCGGCGCCGGCCACACCAGCGCGTTTGCGGCGCACGGTCACGCCCAGTCGGTGGTGCTCAACCTGCCGCCGCTGGCGTGCGTGATCCTGGCCCCGGTGGCGCCCGCGCCCGTTGCACCGCCGCTCAACCCATGAACGCGCTGGGCGCCACCGTCACGCAGCAAGGGGTGCATTTCGCCCTGGCGGCACCCCAAGCGCACGGTGTGGAACTGTGCCTGTTTGACCACGCTGGCCTGGCCTGCACGGCGCGGCAGCCCCTGGCCATCGACGCGCAAGGCATCTGGCGCGGCTTCGTCCCAGGCCTCGCGGTCGGGGCGGTGTACGGCTACCGGGTGCATGGCCCCTGGAACCCTGCCGAGGGCCAGCGTTTCAACCCCGCCAAGCTGCTGCTGGACCCGTATGCCCGCGAGGTGCTGGGCCGCTACGACGGCCACGACATCCACAACGGCCACCGCCCCGACGACCCCACGCAACCCGACCCGCGCGACAACGCCGCCACCGCGCTCAAAGCCCTTGCGCTGGCCGACCCGCCCGCGCTGCAAGCCCCGAGACCGCAGATCGACCCGGCCCGGCGCGTGCTGTACGAACTGCACCTGAAGGCCTTCACCGCGCTGCACCCGGGCGTGCCCGAAGCGCTGCGCGGCACTTACGCCGGCCTGGCGCACCCCGCGGCCATCGCCCACTTGAAGCGCCTGGGCATCACCACCGTGTGCCTCATGCCGCTGGCGCAGCGGGCCGACGAAACGCGCCTGCTGCAGCTGGGCCTGAGCAACCACTGGGGCTACAACACCATAGGCTGGGCCGCGCCAGAAACCCGCTACGCCAGCGCCCCCGAACACGCCCGCGACGAATGCCGTGCCATGGTGGATGCGCTGCATGCCGCCGGCCTTGAGGTGGTGCTGGATGTGGTGTTCAACCACTCGGCCGAGTCCGACGAAACCGGCCCCACGCTGTCGCTGCGCGGCATCGACAACGCGCTGTACTACCACCTGTTGCCGCACGACCGCGCGCGCTACGTCAACTGGGCCGGCTGCGGCAATGTGCTCAACCTGAACCAGCCGCTGGTGTTGCGCCTGGTGATGGACAGCCTGCGCCGCTGGGTCACCGACTTTGGCATCGACGGTTTCCGCTTCGACCTCGCCCCCATCCTGGCGCGCGGTGAGCCGCCGCACATCGGCTTTCAGCCGCGTGCACCATTCCTCATGGCCGTGGCCCAAGACCCGCTGCTGAACGACCGCCTGATGATTGCCGAGCCCTGGGACATAGGGCACGGGGGCTACCAGCTGGGCGCCTTCCCCGCTGGCTGGCTGGAATGGAACGACCGCTACCGCGACACCCAGCGCAGCACCTGGCTGCGCCACACCGGCACACCCGGCGAGCTGGCCCACACGCTGGCCGGCTCCAGCGCTGTGTTTGGCCACCGCCCCGCCCACAGCAGCGTGAACATCCTCACCGCCCACGACGGCTTCACCCTGATGGACCTGGTGAGCTACGTGCACCGCCACAACGAAGCCAACGGCGAAGACAACCGCGACGGCCATGGCCACAACCTGAGCGTGAACCACGGCGTGGAAGGCCCCAGCGACGACCCCGCCGTGGTCAGCGCCCGCCTGCGCCAGCGCCGCGCCCTGCTGGCGGTGCTGCTGCTGTCGCTGGGCACGCCCATGCTGCTGGCCGGCGACGAGCTCGGCCACAGCCAGCGCGGCAACAACAACGCCTATTGCCAGGACAACCCCAGCACCTGGCTGCACTGGGACACCGCCGACCAAGGCCTCACCGACTTCGTGGCCCACCTGATCGGTTGGCGCCATTCGCTCACCCCGCTGCTGGCCCACTGGTGGCACAGCGGACCGGCCACAAGCCTTACAAGCCCCACGAGCGCCAGCGCCCAGTGGTTTCAAGCCAGTGGTGGCCCCCTGGGCCCCGGTGAATGGGAGCAACCCCACGCCGCGCCGCTGGTGCTTCAGCTCAGTGGGCCCGGCATGGCGTGCTTGTTGCTCTTGAACCCCACAAACCAGCCCCACAGCGTGGCGTTGCCGCCCGGCCCCTGGCAGCGCCGGTTGTGCACCCACAGCGGCCACACCGACCCCATGCCGCTCCCAGCCACCGCCGAACTTCCCGCCGGTAGCGTCTGGCTGGCGGTGCAACCCGGCGGGCCTTTTCAGGAATCAATATGACCCTCCACACCCTGCCCACCACCCCGTTCAGCGGCCAGCGACCCGGCACCTCCGGCCTTCGCAAAAAGGTCGCGGTGTTCCAGCAAGCCCACTACCTGGAAAACTTTGTCCAGGCGCTGTTTGACGTGTTGCA
Organism: Hydrogenophaga sp. LT287; assembly: GCF_055702805.1. Classification (NCBI taxonomy): domain Bacteria; kingdom Pseudomonadati; phylum Pseudomonadota; class Betaproteobacteria; order Burkholderiales; family Comamonadaceae; genus Hydrogenophaga; species Hydrogenophaga sp. LT287. The sequence continues at coordinate 44,897 of NZ_JBVPZC010000014.1, forward strand.
CGGCACCGACCAGCCCGCCACCGGCCTCACCCTGGTGCTGGGCGGCGACGGCCGCTTTTACAACCGCAGCGCCGTGCAAACCATCTTGCGCATGGCCGCCGCAAGGGGTTATGCCCGGGTGCTGGTGGGCCAGGGCGGCATCTTGTCCACACCCGCGGTGAGTGCGGTGATTCGCCGCCACGGCGCCAGCGGCGGCATCGTGCTCTCGGCCAGCCACAACCCGGGCGGGCCCGATGGCGACTTCGGCATCAAATACAACAGCGCCAACGGCGGGCCGGCCCCCGAAAAGCTGACCGAAGCCGTCTACCAGCGCACCCTGACGCTGCAGCACATTGCCACCAGCGACAGCGCCGACATCGCGCTGGACACGCTGGGCCGGCAGAGGCTAGAGGCCACCGAGGTGGAGGTGATCGACCCCGTGGCCGACCACGCCGCGCTGATGCGCGAGCTGTTTGACTTTGACGCCATCCGCGCCCTGTTTGCGCGGGGTTTCCGGCTGCGCTTTGACGCCATGTGGGCGGTGGGCGGGCCGTACGCCAAGGCCATCATCGAAGGCGAGCTGGGCGCACCCGCGGGCACGGTGGTGCACGCCGATCCGCTGGAAGATTTTGGTGGCCTGCACCCCGACCCCAACCCGGCCTACGCCGACGACCTGATCGACCACCTGATGGGCGCCGACGCGCCCGACATGGGTGCGGCCACCGACGGCGACGCCGACCGCAACATGGTGCTGGGCCGGGGGTTTCTGGTCTCGCCGTCCGACAGCCTGGCCGTGCTGGCCGCCCACGCCACAAAGGTGCCCGGCTACCGCGCCGGGCTGGCCGGTGTGGCCCGCTCCATGCCCACGTCCACCGCGGTGGACCGGGTGGCCAAGGCGCTGGACATTCCGTGTTTTGAAACCCCCACCGGCTGGAAGTTTTTCGGCAACCTGCTGGACGCCGGCCAGGTCACGCTCTGCGGCGAAGAAAGCTACGGCACCGGCTCCAGCCATGTGCGCGAAAAAGACGGCTTGTGGGCGTTGCTGTTCTGGCTCAACCTGGTGGCGGTCACCGGCGAGTCGGTTGAAGCGCTGGTGCGCCAGCTGTGGCGCGAGCACGGCCGCTGCGTGTATTCCCGCCACGATTACGACGGCATCGCCACCGAACAGGCCAACACCCTCATGGCCGAGCTGCGGGCCCAGTTGCCTGCGCTGGCGGGTACCACCGTCGCTGGTCAGCGCGTTGCCTGGGCCGACGATTTCGCCTACACCGACCCGGTGGACGGCTCGCTGAGCCAGCAGCAAGGCGTGCGCGTGGTGCTGGAAGATTCGTCGCGGGTGGTGTTTCGCCTCTCAGGCACTGGCACCGAAGGCGCCACCCTGCGCGTGTACCTGGAACGCCACGAGGCCGACGCCAGCCGCCACGACCTGCCCGCCCAGCAAGCCCTGGCGCCGCTGATCGGGCTGGCCCAGGCCCTGGCCCGCATCACCCACCATACCGGCATGCACACCCCCACCGTGATCACCTGAACACCCGAGCGAAGACTCGGCCGCAGGCCACCGCGACCTTCAACCCTGCAGGAGACAAACCCCATGAGCCCCACACTCCAACCCGCGCCCCTGAACACCGACCGCCACATGCAGCCCCACATGCTGGTGCGCCGATCCATCGCCCTGGTGCTGGCGGGCGGGCGCGGCTCGCGCCTGAAGCAGCTCACCGACAAACGAGCCAAACCGGCAGTGTATTTCGGTGGCAAATTCCGCATCGTCGATTTCGCGCTGTCCAACTGCGTGAACTCGGGCATTCGCCGCATTGGCGTGATCACGCAATACAAGTCGCACTCGCTGCTGCGCCACCTGCAGCGCGGCTGGAGCTTTCTGCGCGCCGAACTCAACGAAATGGTGGATCTGCTGCCCGCCCAGCAGCGGGTGGACGAAGAGCACTGGTACCGCGGCACGGCCGATGCGATCTACCAGAACGTGGACATCATCCAGTCCAGCAACCCCGAATACGTGGTGGTGCTGGCTGGCGACCACGTCTACAAGATGGACTACTCCATCATGTTGCAAGACCACGTGGCTTCGGGCGCGGGCTGCACCGTGGGCTGCATTGAAGTGCCGCGCGAAGAAGCCTCGGCGTTTGGCGTGATGGCGGTGGACGCCGAACGCCGCATCACCGACTTTGTGGAAAAACCCGAGCACCCGCCCACCATGCCCGGCAGCGACACGGTGTCGCTCGCCAGCATGGGCATCTACATCTTCAACGCTGCCTACCTTTACCGCCTGCTCGAAGAAGACCTGGCCAACCCCTCCTCCAGCCACGACTTCGGCAAAGACGTGATCCCCTGCGTGGTGCGTGAGGGCCGCGCCGTGGCCCACCCGTTTTCCATGTCTTGCGTGTCGTCCACCCCCGAGGCCAAGCCTTACTGGCGCGACGTGGGCACCATCGACGCCTTCTGGGAAGCCAACCTCGACCTCGCCTCGGTCACGCCCGAGCTCGACATCTACGACACCGAATGGCCCATCTGGACCAGCCAGCGCCAGCTGCCCCCGGCCAAGTTTGTGCAAGACGCCGACGGCAAACACGGCCTCACCATCAACACCATGGTCTCGGGCGGCTGCATCGTTTCGGGCTCGGTGGTCAGCAACTCGGTTCTGTTTTCCAACGTGCGCGTCCACTCCTTTTGCCAGGTCGACCAGGCGGTGCTGCTGCCCGAGGTGACCGTGGGCCGCCACTGCCGCCTGAGCCGCGTGGTGGTGGACCGCGGCTGCAAGCTGCCCGAAGGCCTGGTGATTGGTGAAGACGCCGAACAGGACGCCCAGCGCTTTGAACGCAGCCCGGGCGGCGTGGTGCTCGTTACCCGCGACATGCTCAACCGGCTCCCCGTTGCACAGCCCTGAAGCCCGCCCCAACACCACCCGCACCATGAAGATTCTGCAAGTCAGTGCCGAATACCACCCCCTGCTGAAAACCGGGGGCCTGGCCGATGTGACCGGCGCCCTGCCCCAGGCGCTGCGCGCCCACGGGTGCGACGTGCGCGTGCTGCTGCCCGGCTTTCCGGCGGTGCTGGCGGGCTTGCAGCAGCCGGCCGAGCTGCTGCGGTTCAACGCACCGTGGGGCGCCGAGCTGCGGCTGTTGCACGGCACCCTGCCCGGCACGCCCGCCGTGCACGCCTATGTGCTGGACGCGCCCGGCCTGCTGGACCGCCCCGGCAACCCCTACGAAGACGCCCACAAACAGCCCTACGCCGACAACCACCGCCGCTTTGCCGCGCTGGCCTGGGCGGCGGTGCAGCTGGCCCGAGGCGGTGACGCCGGCTGGAAACCCCAGCTCGTGCACGGCCACGACTGGCACGCCGGCCTGGTGCCCGCCTGCCTGGTGCAAGCGGGCGGCGACCAGCCGCTGCTGCCCAGCGTGTTCACGGTGCACAACCTGGCCTACCAGGGCCTGTTTGATGCCGCGCGGTTTCCCGACATCGGCCTGCCGTGGTCGTTCTTCCAGCTCGAAGGCCTGGAATTCTGGGGCCAGGTCTCGTTCATGAAAGCCGGCCTGCACTACGCCAACCGCCTCACCACCGTGAGCCCCACCTATGCGCGCGAAATACAAAGCGCCGAACACGGCTGCGGACTCGACGGCCTGCTGCGCCGCCGCCAGGCCGATCTGAGCGGCATCCTCAACGGCGTGGACGACACGCTCTGGAACCCCGCCACCGACCACCTGCTGCCCCACCCGTTCAGCAGCAACCAGCTGCTGGGCAAAGCCCGCTGCAAAGCCGCTCTGCAAATCGAAACCGGCCTGCACACCCACCCCGACGCGCCGCTGTTCACCGTGGTCAGCCGCCTGACCGAGCAAAAGGGCCTGCCCCTGGTGCTGGACGCGGTGGACACCCTGGTGGCCAGCGGCGCGCAGCTGATGCTGCTGGGCAATGGCGACGCGCACCTGGAAGCCGCCTTTGTAGCCAAAGCGCAGCAACATGCCGGGCGGGTGGCCGTGCACATTGGCTTTGACGAAGCGTTTTCCCACCGGGTGTTTGGCGGCAGCGACGTGACCCTGGTGCCCTCGCGCTTCGAGCCCTGCGGCCTGACGCAGCTGTACGCCCTGAAATACGGCAGCGTACCGCTGGTGCGCCGCGTGGGTGGCCTGGCCGATTCCGTCACCGACACCCGGCCCGACACCCTGGCCAGCGACACGGCCACCGGCATCGTGTTTGACCACATGGACTCCGCCGAATTTGCCCACGCGCTGCAGCGCGCCCTGGCCCTTTACCGGCACCCCACCCACTGGCAACGGGTGCAGCGCGCCGGCATGCGCCAACGCTTTTCCTGGGACGAGGCCGCCCGGGAATACGCCGCGCTCTACCGTGAACTCGTCGCACCCTGAAATTTCACCTGCTTGAACGCCCCCATGACACAAACCGCCGCCTTTTCCTACGACAGCCCGCGCAACGACCTCGCCTCGCTCAAGCAGTCCATCGCCAACAAACTCGTGTTCACAGTGGGCAAAGACCCGTCGGCCGCCCGCCCCGAAGACTGGCTGCACGCGGCGGCCTATGCCGTGCGCGACCGCCTGGTGGAACGCTGGATGCGCACCACCCACGCCCAGTGCGACCAGGACGCCAAGCGCGTGTACTACATGTCCATGGAATTCCTCATGGGCCGCGCGTTTGACAACGCCATGCTGGCGCTGGAACTGCGCGACACCCTCAAACAAGCGCTGAGCGAGCTGGGGGCCGACATCGACGTGCTGGCCGCGCTGGAGCCCGACGCCGCGCTGGGCAACGGCGGCTTGGGCCGGCTGGCGGCCTGCTTTCTCGACGCCATGGCCACGCTGGGCATTGCCGGCTACGGCTACGGCATCCGCTACGACTACGGCATGTTTCGCCAGACCATCGTGGGCGGCCAGCAGGTGGAGGTGCCCGACTACTGGCTCACCCACGGCAACCCCTGGGAATTTGCGCGCCCCGAGGTGGTGTACCGCGTGCAGTTTGGGGGCCATGTGGCCCGTGAAGGCACCGGCGACGCCGCCCGCCACCGCTGGGTCGACTCGCACGACGTGCTGGCCATGGCCTACGACACCATCGTGCCCGGCTACGGCACCGACGCCACCAACACGTTGCGGCTGTGGTCGGCCAAGGCCACCGAAGAGATCGACCTCAGCGCCTTCAACCGCGGCAACTACTTTGCCGCCGTGGAAAGCAAGAACCACTCGGAAAACGTCTCGCGCGTGCTCTACCCGGACGACTCCACCCCGTCGGGCCGCGAACTGCGCTTGCACCAGGAATACTTCTTTGTCAGTGCCAGCGTGCAAGACCTGTTGCGCCGCTACCTCAAAACCCACACCGGCTTTGAAGAGCTGCCGCACAAGGTCAGCATCCACCTGAACGACACCCACCCGGTGCTGGCCATCCCTGAGCTGATGCGCCTGCTGCTGGACGAACACCACCTGCCCTGGACTGATGCCTGGCGCCTGTGCCAGGGCGTTTTTTCGTACACCAACCACACGCTCATGCACGAGGCTCTGGAAACTTGGCCGGTAGACATGATGGGCCGCGTGCTGCCGCGCCACCTGCAAATCATTTACGACATCAACAGCCACTTCCTGGCCGAACTGGCGCGCACCGGCGTGCACGACCCCGAGCGCATTCGGCGGCTCTCGCTGATCGACGAGTCGGGCGAACGCCGCGTGCGCATGGCCTACCTGGCGGTGGTCACCAGCCATTCGGTCAACGGCGTGTCGGCCCTGCATTCGGACCTGATGCAGCAGTCCATCTTTGCCGACTTCGCCCACCTGTGGCCGCAGCGCTTCAACAACAAAACCAACGGCATCACCCCGCGGCGCTGGCTGGCCCAGGCCAACCCGGCGCTGTCCAGCCTGATCGACAGCCGCCTGGGCACCGGCTGGCGGCGCGACCTGACCCAGCTCCAAGCCCTGCGCCCGCTCGCCAGCGACGCCGATTTTGCGCAAGCCTTTCGCGAAGCCAAGCAGGCCAACAAACAACGCCTGGCCGACTGGCTGCAGCAGCACATGGGCCTGCAGGTCAGCCCGCAGGCGCTGTTTGACGTGCAGGTCAAACGCATCCACGAATACAAGCGCCAGCTGCTCAACCTGCTGCACGTGGTGGGGCGCTACCAACGCATCCTGGCGCAGCCCGATGCCGAGCACACGCCCCGTGTGGTGATCTTTGCGGGCAAGGCCGCCTCGGCGTACCACACGGCCAAGCTCATCATCCGGCTCATCAACGACGTGGCCACCACCATCAACGCCGACCCGCGCGTGGGCGACCGCCTCAAGGTGGTGTTTGTGCCCAACTACAGCGTGAGCCTGGCCGAAATCATCATCCCGGCGGCCGACCTGTCGGAGCAAATTTCCACCGCCGGCACCGAAGCCTCGGGCACCGGCAACATGAAATTGGCCCTGAACGGCGCGCTCACCATCGGCACGCTGGACGGCGCCAACGTCGAGATCCGCGACAACGTGGGCGAAGACAACATCTTCATCTTCGGCCACACCACGCCCGAGGTGCAGGCGCTGCGCAGCGCGGGCTACCAGCCACGCCGCTTCCTGGAAGAACAGCCCGCGCTGCAAAGCGTGCTGGAAGCCATTCGCGACGGCACCTTCAGCCCGGGTGAGCCCGCACGCTACCAGGCGGTTTACGACATGCTGGTGAACTGGGGCGACCACTACCTGCTGCTGGCCGACTACGCCAGCTACGTGGCCACCCAAGACCGCGTGGACCAGGCCTACCGCGACACCGAAGCCTGGACGCGGCAGACCATCCACAACGTGGCGGGCATGGGACCGTTTTCAGCCGACCGCACCATCGCCGAATACGCCCAGACCATCTGGCACAGCCCACCCCTGGCCAACCTCACACCCAGCGAGCGCTGACCCCGCTGGCGCAGGCGCTCAGCTTTTCAAAAAGCTGCCATGGTCGGGCGCAAAGCAGGCGTGCAGGGGCAGCAAGGCGCCGCCCAGCGCGCGGGCGTCAGAGCCCATGCTGCCCAGCTCCAGCCGGGGCATGGGCTGCAGGCCTTCCCAGTTGTAGGTTTTCAAGGCTTCGCTGGTGCGCGCCAGCAGGTTGTGCAGCAGCTCGGGCGCCACGGCGCCGTCCATCACCACCGCTTCCACGTCCAGAAAGGCGGTGCCAGCCACGATGCAATGCGCCAGCGCCCGCGCGGCCCGCTCCAGCCATTCCTGGGTGTAAGCCAGCCAGGGCGCCTGCAGCGCCCGCGTGTCGTAAGCGGCCATCGGGTCCAGCGCGTGCTCGCGAAAGCGCTGCTCCAGGTCCCACAACGACGCCTGGCTGACCAGCTGCGGCGGAACATCACCGCCTTGCGACACCTGAAGCGGCAACGACGCCACGGCACCGGCGTTGCCGTGGACACCGCGGTGCAGGTGCGAATGGATCACCAGACCACCGCCGACGAAGGTGTCCATGAACAAATACAGAAAGCTGCCAATGTCGCGCCCGCGCCCCTGAAACAGCTCGGCCACGCAAGCGGCCGATGTGTCTTTGGCAAAGCTCACCGGCAAGTCGGTGAGCGCCTGCACTTCGGCGGCCAGATCCATGTCGTTCCAGGCCCGGGACTGCGCCTCGGTCAAGCCCAGCATGCGGTGCCAGCCGCCGAGCTGAAACGGCGCCGCCACGCCCACGCCCACCACGCGGTCGCGCAAAGGGCCCAGGTCTTCCAGCAGCCGGTTCAGGTTGGCCTTGATGGCGGGCAGCAGCACCGGAATGTCGGGAAACGGGTAGTTCAGCACCAGGCGCTGGCGCACCCGGCCGGTGAAGTCCACCAGCAACCAGTCGGCGCTGCGCCGGCCAATCTTGATGCCCACCGCAAAAGCGCCGTCGGGGTTCAGCCCGATGGGCACCGAAGGCTGGCCCACACGGCCGCGCACCGGGGCTTCACGGGTGAGCAGCTGGTCTTCGTCGAGCCGGGCCGTGATGAGGCCAATGGTCTGCGCCGTGAGGCCGGTGAGGCGGGCCAGGTCGGCCTTGGGTAGGCTGCCGTGGGCGCGCAGCGCTTGCAGCACCACCCGTTCGTTGAACTGGCGCATGCCCACCTGGTTGGAGCCGCGCGGGCGCAGCCGGGGTGCATCGTTGGCGGCATCCGGCGGTGCAGGCGCCGCCACGGGTTCGTTGGGGTGGGTGTTGGTTTCGGTCACGGTGGCCAAGTTTGACACGTCCGGCACCCCGCTCATTCGCGCAGGGCTTCGCCCACCACGCCCTTGCGCAAAATGAAGTTGGCCCAGGGCTGGCGCTCGCCTGTCACCACAATCGCGTAGGCGGTTTTGACCCGTTCGTAAAAGGCGTAGCGCTCCAGCGCCTCGGCCTGGCCTTCGGCCAGCCCTTCTTGCGCCAGCACGGCCAGGGTTTCGCGCTGCAGGGCCGAGCGGTAGCCCGGCGCGCTGCCGCACACTTGCATGTAGGCCACGGGCTGCGGCACATCGGCCGCCAGCGGCAACACACTGGCCACCGCCTGCACCGTGCGCGCCATGCCCACACCGGGCAGGCGCAACACCGGCTTGCCTGCGCCCAGGCTCATGGCGGTGAAGTTGGCGTCGGCCAGCACCAGCGCGTCGTCGTGCCCCATTTCGGCCAGCAGTTTCAACAGCTCGGGGCTGAGCAGGGGATCAATGCCTTTGAGCATTTTGGTCTTTCAAACAAACTAACAACGGCCCAGAACGCCACACATGCCAACCCAGAACACCGCGGAACTGGCTTTGCCAGGCCGCTGGTGTTGCCCCTTGAGGGGCGGATCGGCTACACACAGTGAGCAAGCGAAGGGGGTGGGCACAGTTCAGGCCAGAGCTTCTGCAGGCAGATCGTCGACCGACTTCGCGCCGGTCATCACCGCCACGGTGTCGCTCATGCTGATGTGCTTGGGGTCCACAATGGCGGCGCGCTTGCCCAGGCGGGCAATGTGGATACGGTCGGCAATTTCAAACACATGCGGCATGTTGTGGCTGATCAAAATGACCGGCAGGCCCTTGTCGCGCACGCGGCGAATGAGCTCCAGCACCATGTTGCCTTCCTTTACGCCCAGCGCAGCGGTGGGTTCGTCCATGATCACCACGTGCTGCGCAAACGCCGCCGCACGGGCCACGGCCACGCACTGGCGCTGACCGCCCGACAGCGTTTCCACCGCCTGCGTCATGGAACGGATGCCAACCTTCAGGTCGTTCATGCGCGAAATGCTCTCTTCCAGCATCTTGCGTTTGTCCATCATGCGCAGCACCCGGCCCATGAAGCCGGGGCGCAGAATTTCACGGCCCAGAAACAGGTTTTCAGCAATCGTCATGGCCGGCGCCACGGCAAGGTCCTGGTACACGGTTTCAATGCCGGCGCGGCGCGCGTCAATGGGGCTGCGAAACTTGGCGGCCTGGCCGTCCAGGAAAATCTCGCCTTCATCGGGAATGGTGGCGCCCGCCAGGCACTTGATGAGCGACGACTTGCCGGCGCCGTTGTCACCGATCACAGCCATGATTTCACCGGCGCGCAATTCGAAGTCGGCACCGTCAAGCGCGGTCACCTGGCCGTAGCGCTTGACAAGGCCTTTGGCCTGGATCACGAGCGGGCTTTGAGCGTTGGGAGCGGTAGACATATCAGCGGACTCCTTTGCGGGACATCTGGTCGGTCATCACCGCCAGGATCACCAGAATGCCGGTGACCAGAATCTGATAGACGGAGGACACGCCCATGAGCGTGAGACCGTTGCGGAACACGCCCACAATCAGCGCGCCCACCAGCGTGCCGATGATGATGCCGCGGCCGCCAAACAGGCTGGTGCCGCCCAGCACCACGGCGGTGATGGCGTCGAGGTTTTCGGTCTGCCCGGCGTTGGGGTCACCGGCGCCAATGCGGGCCACGCTCAGCAGCGAGGCAATGCCGTAAAACACGCCCGCCAGCACATACACGCCAATCAACACTTTGTCGGTGGAAATACCGGTGAGGCGGGTGGCTTCGGGGCTGTTGCCCACGGCGTAGATGTGGCGCCCAGGCGCGGTTTCGCGCAGGAACAGCCAAGTGATCAGGTACAGCGCCAACATCAATACCACGCCGTAGAGCACGTTGGTCTGGCCAATGCGGAACGAGTTGCCCAGCCAGGTCATGCCTTCGGACACATCGGTGATGGTCTGCGAGCCCGAATACAGTTGGGTGATGGCAAACGCGATGTTCAGCGTGCCCAGCGTGACGATGAAAGGCGGCAACTTCGCTTTGGTGACCAGCAGGCCGTTAACCAGGCCAAAGCCTGCCGTGGCGGCAATGCCCAAGGTGATGGCGACCGGGGCGCTCAGGCCAAAGTCGGCAGCCATTTTGGTCATGACGATGCTGCCCAGCGCCATGATCATGCCGCACGACAAGTCAATGCCCGCGGTGAGGATGATGAGCGTCTGGCCAATGGCGATGGTGCCCACCACCATGACCTGCTGCAAGATCAGCGAGAAGTTTTGCAGCGTCAGAAAACGGTCGCTTTGGGACGCAAAAAAGGCACAGGCCACCAGCAGGGCGATAAAGGGTCCCAGGGTGCCCATGGGCGGGAGTTTGGCTGCGAGGGTTTTCAAGGGAGTTCTCCCAACAAAGATTCAATAACTGCTCCGGAGAGCGAGATGCCCCCGACCAGGGGCACCAAGGGTCCGGCTCCGCCGGCCCGAGGTGTCGTCCCTCCTCCAAGCGCCGTGGGCGCGCCAGAGAGGGGGGGAAACCGCGCAGCGGCTCAGGGGGGTGTGCCGAATGCTCGGCTTTGCCGGCCCAAGGTGCCGTCCCCCCTCCCAGCGCCGAAAGGCGCGCCAGAGAGGGGGGAAGCCGCGTCAGCGGCGCAGGGGGGTGTTACTTATTACCCCAGCACAGATCCATGCCGGTCTTCACGTCTTTGCTGTCCACACCGGCCACCGCTTTGGCTGCAATCAGGGTCACGCCAGTGTCGGTGTAACCGCTGACTTTTTTACCGGTCTTGGCGTATTCCACGCCAGCGGCCACGCCCATGGAAGCCATGCGCAGCGGGTACTGCTGGCTGGTGGCGGTGATCACGCCAGCGCCCACGTCCTTGATGCCCGCGCAACCGCCGTCCACCGACACAATGACCACGCCTTTTTCCTTGCCTGCGGCCTTCAGTGCCTTGTAGGCACCGGCGGCTGCGGGTTCGTTGATGGTGTAAACGAGGTTGATGTTGGGGTTTTTCTGCAAGCAGTTTTCCATGCCGGTCTGGCCCTTGGCGGCGTCACCGAAGCTGTCGGCCATGCAAGCCACGCCAGCGGCGGCACCACCCAGGTTGTTGCTGGACGCGTCAGGCGCAGCCAGGCCAAAACCCTTCAGGAAACCGTTGTGGCGCTGGGCGCCCACCGGGTGGCCGGGGAACAGGTCGAGCGTGGCGATCACGGCTGGCTTGCCGCCCAGCGCCACTTTGGCGTACTGGCCAATCAGCACACCGGCCTTGTAGTTGTCGGTGGCAAACAGGCCGTCCACGGCGCTCACCGGGTCGGTGGGGCTGTCCAGGGCGATCACTTGCACACCCTGGGCCTGCGCACGCTTGATGGCGGGAATGATGGCTTTCGCGTCGCTGGGGGTGATCAGAATGGTCTTGGCGCCCGCGGCAATCATGTTTTCCATGGCGGTCACCTGGCCGGCGTTGTCACCGTCGGTCTTGCCGGCAGCGGACAGCAACTTGGCGCCCAGCTTCTTGGCCTCGGCGGTGGCACCTTCCTTCATCTTCACAAAGAAGGGGTTGGACTCGGTCTTGGTGATCAGGCCAATCACCGGCTCAGCAGCGGAGGCCATGCCCACGGCCAGGGCCAGGGCGGAAAACACAAAAGCGGGGGCGATTTTTTTCACAGAGGTCTCCTCAAAGGGGTAGATGGTGGTCAACAAAAGCAATGGAACACAAACCTCAGCAGCCCGCCTCTTGGGGTTTTCACGCTGTGCGCTGCGGAGTGGGTGAACTATATTTGAGATCTGGTTAATAAATCAATTGGATTTAATTATGGTTTTCCCTACCCAAAATCATCTTGCACAGGTTCCCGTTCAAGTCGCCACCGCTGGCGAAGCCCTGATCGACCTGATCCAGGAGGCCGACGGCCGCCTGCGCCCCTGCGACGGTGGCGCGGTCTACAACCTGACCCGCGCACTCGGCCTGCAAGGCGTGGGCACGCTCTACCTCAACCCCTTGTCAGCAGACCGCTTTGGCCGTGGGCTGGCCCACGGCATTCGCCAGGCTGGCGTGACGCTGGCGCACAGCGAGCCGGTGCACCAACCCACGTCGCTGGCGGTGGTGGCCCTTGATGCCCAGGGCAAGGCCAGCTACAGCTTTTACCGCGAAGGCGTGGCCGACCGGCAGGTGAACGCCGCCGAGATGACCCGCCAATGCGCCGAGCAACCCCGGCTGTCCACCGTGGCCACCGGCTGCCTGGCGCTGGTGGCCGACGACAGCGACAAATACCTGCCGTGGCTGCAGGCGCAGCGCGCTGCGGGCCGCCTGGTGGTGGTGGACGCCAACCTGCGCCCGGCCATCGTGCCCGACATGGCGGCCTACCAGGCCAGCGTGATGGCCGCGCTGGGCGAGGCCGACATTGTGAAGGTGAGCGACGACGACCTCGCCACGCTGGGCTTCACGCACCCCGACCCGCTGGTGGCAGCCCGCGAACTGATGGCAAAAACGCCCGCGCGCTGGCTCGCGCTCACGCTGGGCGCCAAAGGCGCGGCGATTTTGAACCGCGACGGCAGCGGCTGGCACGGCGCCGAGCCGTTGCCGGTCCAGGTGGCCGACACCGTGGGGGCGGGCGACAGCTTTCTGGCCGGCATGCTGGTCGCGCTGCTCCAGCGCCCTTCCATGCAGGCCGCGCGCAACGCCAGCGAGCTGTCGCTTGACGCGGCCGACGTGCAGCACATCCTGGGCCACGCCATCGCCAGCGCCAGCCTGTGCGTGATGGAAACCGGCTGCGTGCCGCCCAGCCTGGCCCAGGCCCAGGCCCGTGTGGCGAGCGCGCAACCGGTCTTCAAGGCACTCTGAACCGACCCGCGCCAGGGCGCGCACGGCGCTAGCATGTGGCCCACGCTATTTGGAAACCCGTTTGTAACTTGATTACAATAAAATATCAACATTCAAGTAACTAAATTAGAGACATGACCGCATCAACCTCCCGCCCTGCGCCTGCTGGCCCGCTCGATCTGGTGATCTTTGGCGGGGTGGGCGACCTCTCGGTGCGCAAGCTGCTGCCCGCGCTGTACATGGCCCACCTGCACAACAACCTGCCGGCCGCCACGCGCATCCACGCGCTGGGCCGCCAGAGCTGGGACCGCGCCGCCTTTGTTGCGTTCATACAAGACAAGGTGCGCGGCTTCATTGAAGACAAAGCCTTTGCCGAAGCCACCTGGGCCAGCTTTCTGGAGCGGCTGAACTACGTCAGCGTGGACGCCACCCAGGCACAGGATTTCACCGCCCTTGCCGCCGCCATGCAAAGCGGCTCGGACCGCGTCTACTACCTGGCCACCGCACCCAGCCTGTTTGTGGGCATTTGCGCCAACCTGCACGGCGCCGGCCTGATCGACGAGCGCGCCCGCGTGGTGCTGGAAAAGCCGCTGGGCCACGACCTGGCTTCCGCCCGCCAGATCAACGACGACGTGGGCCGGTACTTCCAGGAACAGCAGATCTTCCGCATCGACCATTACCTGGGCAAAGAGACGGTTCAAAACCTGATGGTGCTGCGCTTTGGCAACACCATTTTTGAGCCGCTGTGGCGCAGCCCTTACATCAAGAGCGTGCAGATCACGGTGGCTGAAGCCGTGGGCGTGGGCAGCCGCGCCGGTTTTTACGACGGCACCGGCGCCATGCGCGACATGGTGCAAAACCACCTGCTGCAACTGCTGTGCATCGTGGCCATGGAGCCGCCGGTGTCGCTCGACCCGGACGCCGTGCGCGACGAAAAACTCAAGGTATTGCGCTCTCTGCGGCCCATGACCATGGCCGATGTGGCCCGCGACACGGTGCGCGGCCAATACAGCGCCGGCGCCTCCAACGGCGACGCCGCGGTGGGCTACCTGCAAGAAGCCAACATTCCGGAAGGCAGCGGCACCGAAACTTTTGTGGCGCTGAAGGCCCACATCAACAACTGGCGCTGGGCCAACGTGCCGATTTTTCTACGCACCGGCAAGCGCATGGCCGCGCGCCAGTCTGAAATCGTCATCGAATTTGCCGACCTGCCGTTCACCATCTTCCAGGACTCGCCGCACAAGTCGGTCAACCGCCTGATGATTCGCCTGCAGCCGGAAGAACACATCCAGCTGCAGATGATGGCCAAGGAGCCCGGCAGCGGTATGAAGCTGCGCCCGGTGAACCTGAACCTGGACCTGGAAACCGCGTTTTCCGAGCGCCGCGCCGAAGCCTACGAGCGACTGCTGATCGACGTCATCAAAGGCCGCCTCACCCACTTCATGCGCCGCGACGAACTGGAAGCCGCCTGGAGCTGGGTCGAACCGATCATCAACGGCTGGCAGCAGCTGAACGAAAAACCCAAGGCCTACACCGCCGGCAGCTGGGGGCCGGCGGCGTCGTCGGCGCTCATGGCGCGCGAGGGCAGCTCCTGGGTGGAGGAGTCTTGAATATGGCCCCCCTTGCGCCGCTTCGCGTCTTCCCCCTTGGGGGACAACACCAGTGGCCCGGCAAAGCCGGTTCCACGGTGTTCTTGAACGAGGACACCACATGCCACCACCCATGATCACTGAACACACCGGCGCGACGCCGGCCGCCATCGCGGCACACGTGGCCGATGCGCTGCGCGCCGCCATCGCCGCGCGCGGCCAGGCCAGCCTGGCGGTCTCGGGCGGCAAGTCGCCCATTCCGATGTTTGAAGCCCTGCGCGAGCAAGCCCTGGACTGGGCCAAAGTAACCGTGGTTCTGGTGGACGAGCGCGTGGTGCCACGCGACCACGCCGACAGCAACACCGCCCTGGTGGCCCGCCACCTGCTGCAAGGGAAGGCGGCAGAAGCCCGCTTCCTGCCGTTCTTTCGCGAAGTCGCGCCGCAGTTCAACGCCGAGGTGCTGGATGCGCTGGCGCTGGACGCCAGCGACCGCACCGCCGACCTGCCCTGGCCGCTGGACGTGGCGGTGCTCGGCATGGGCGAAGACGCCCACACCGCCTCGCTGTTCCCCGGCGCGCCGGGCTACGCCCGCGCCATCGCCACCGAACAGCGCCTGGCCTGGGTGGTGCCCGACACCGCGCCCCACGCCCGCATCAGCTTCACCCTCAGCGCCTTGCTTGCCGCGCGAGAACTGGTGCTGTCCATCGCGGGCACATCCAAACTCGCTGTGTACCGCCGCGCCGCTGAAAAGGCCGACGAAACGCTCCCCATTTCTCTCGTACTGAACCAGTCCATCACGCCCATCAGCGTCTGGATTGGCTGAACAGGAACACCGCCATGTCCACACCGCTGAACGCCACCCTGGCCTCTGTCACCCAACGCATCATTGAGCGCAGCGCCGGCCCCCGCGCCGACTACCTGAACACCATGGCCGCCAACGCCAAAGCCGGCACCCAGCGCGCCGGTATGGGCTGCGCCAACATGGCCCACACCACGGCCGCGCTGCCGGCTGCCGACAAGCTGAAGATTCACGCCGAGCGCACGCCGCATGTGGGGATCGTCAGCGCCTACAACGACATGCTGTCGGCCCACCAGCCCTACGAGCACTACCCCGAGCTGTTGCGCAGCCACGCCCGCCACCTCAACGCCACCGCCCAGATGGCCGGCGGCGTGCCTGCCATGTGTGACGGCATCACCCAGGGCGCCGCCGGCATGGAACTCTCGCTGTTCTCGCGCGACGTGATCGCACTGAGCACCGCCGTGGCGCTGTCGCACAACGTGTTCGACGCGGCGCTGATGCTCGGCGTGTGCGACAAGATCGTGCCCGGCCTGTTCATGGGTGCGGTGCAGTTCGGCCACCTGTCCACGGTGTTTGTGCCCGCCGGGCCCATGACCACCGGCTTGTCCAACGACGCCAAAGCCAAGGTGCGCCAGCAATACGCGCAGGGCCTGGTGGGCCGCGACGCGCTGCTGGACAGCGAAGCCCAGGCCTACCACAGCCCCGGCACCTGCACCTTTTACGGCACCGCCAACAGCAACCAGATGCTGATGGAGATCATGGGCCTGCACCTGCCGGGCTCGTCGTTTGTGAACCCCGGTGTGGCGCTGCGTGAAGCCCTCAGCAAAGCGGCGCTGGAGCGCGCCCTGATCAACACCGGGCGCGGCGGGCAGCCGCACATTCGCCTGGCCGACATCGTGACCGAAAAATCTGTGGTCAACGGCATCGTGGGCCTGCTGGCCACCGGCGGCAGCACCAACCACACCATCCACCTGGTGTCCATGGCGCGCGCCGCGGGGGTGCTGATCGACTGGGACGACTTCGCCGAACTCTCGGCCGTGGTGCCGCTGCTGGCCCGCGTGTACCCCAACGGCAGCGCCGACGTGAACCACTTCCATGCCGCTGGCGGCATGGGCTTTTTGATGCGCGAGCTGCTGGCCAACGGCCTGCTGCACGGCGACGTAAACACGGTGATGGGTTTCGGCCTGAGCGCCTACACCCAGGAACCCTGGCTGGACGGCGACACCCTGGCCTGGCGCGACCTACCCGCGCTCAGCGGCGACACCGCCGTGCTGCGCCCGGTGGCCGAGCCCTTCAGCGCCGACGGCGGCCTGCGCCTGCTCAAAGGCAACCTGGGCCGCAGCGTGGTCAAGGTGTCGGCGGTGAAACCCGAGCACCGCTTTGTGCGGGCCCAAGCTGTGGTGGTGAGCGACCAGCAAGACCTGCTGGCCCTGTTCAACGCCGGCGAGCTGGAAAAAGACCTGATCGCCGTGGTGCGCTACCAGGGACCGCGCGCCAACGGCATGCCCGAGCTGCACAAGCTCACGCCGCCGCTGGCGGTATTGCAAGACAAGGGTTTCAAAGTGGCGCTGGTCACCGACGGCCGCATGAGCGGCGCATCGGGCAAGGTGCCCGCCGCCATCCACTTGAGCCCCGAAGCGCTGGCAGACGGCCCGATTGCCAAGGTGCAAGACGGCGACTGGATCACCCTGGACTGCGAGCGCGGCGTGTTGCAACTGGAGGTGGACGCCGCCACCCTAGCTGCACGCAGCATGAGCCACCCCGACCTGAGCCACAACGCGCACGGCACCGGCCGCGAGCTGTTTGGTTTGTTTCGCGCGCAGGCGAGCACGGCAGAGTCGGGCGCCTCGCCACTGTTCACTTGATGTTCACTTGATCCCCCCCCGCGCCGCGCTGCGCGCGTCACCCCCCAGGGGGCGCCAGCAGCGGCCCGGCAAAGCCGGTTCCGCGCTGACCCCGGTTGGCTCCACCTCTTTCGATCCGCTCCGCACAGACGACACCATGACCACCACCTGCTTCACCCGCCCCGCCTTCCAGTCCCGCGTTGTGCCCGTCATCGTGCTCACCGACCCGGCCCACGCCGTGCCGCTGACGCATGCCCTGCTGGAAGGCGGCATCGACGTGATGGAAATCACCCTGCGGTCTGCTGCCGCGCTGGCCAGCATCGAAGCCGTGGCCAAGGCCGTGCCACAAATGCACCTGGGCGCGGGTACCGTGACCCGCGTGGCCGAGGTGCAGCGCGTGATCGACGCGGGCGCTACGTTCGCCCTGTCGCCCGGTTGCACCGACGCACTGGTGGACGCCGTGCGCGCCGCCAACCTGCCTTTTATTCCGGGTGTGATGACGCCGGGCGAAGTGATGCACCGCCGCGAACAAGGCTTCAGCCTCATGAAACTCTTTCCCGCGCAACAGGCCGGCGGCCTGGGCATGCTCAAGGCGCTGGGGGCGCCCATCCCGGACGTGATGTTTTGCCCCACCGGCGGTGTGAGCCCCGAGAACCTGAAAGACTTTTTGAAGCTGCCCAACGTGGCCATGGCCGGTGGCAGCTGGCTGACCCCGGCGGACGCCTTGAAAGCAGGCGACTGGAAGCGCATCACGCAACTGGCCAAAGAAGCCACCGAACTGGCGGCAAGCTGACTTCCCCCCGCGCCGCTGCGCGGCAGAAGACACAATACCGTTCGGGCTGAGCCTGTCGAAGCCCTCGTACAGACACACCGCGCCAGCCCTTCGACAGGCTCAGGGCGAACGGGAAGAAAGCCCCGTCACATGACCAGCACCACCACCCTCCCCGCCTGGCAGGCCCTCACCCAGTTCGCCGCCCTTCCGCAGCCCCATCTGCGCGAGCGCCTGGCACAACCGGGCCGCGATGCGATGCGGGCCAGCGCCTACGGCACCGGCATCCAGATCGACTTCACACGCCAGGCGCTGGACAGCACGGTGTGGAACGCCTTGCTGCAACTGGCCCGCGAAGCCAACGTCGAAGCCCAGCGCGACGCGATGTTTGGTGGCGCGATCATCAACACCAGCGAGCAGCGCGCGGTGCTCCACACCGCTCTGCGCGGCACACCCGGTGCCACCGGCGAGGCAGCCCCATGGGGCGACGAGATTCAGCAGCTGGTGCAGGCCGAGCTGCAACGCGTCTGCGGCTTCGCCGACCGCGTACGCTCGGGTGATGTCAAAGGCAGCACCGGCCTGGCCATCACCGACGTGGTGAACATCGGCATCGGCGGCTCGGACCTGGGGCCGCGCATGGCGGCCGACGCCCTGGCCCCACTGTGCAGCGACGGCAAAACTGGCGTGCGCGTGCACTTCGTCAGCAACCCCGACGCCTGGGCGCTGCACAGCACGCTGCGCAGCCTGAACCCGCTCACCACGCTCATCATCGTGGCCAGCAAAACCTTCACCACACAAGAAACCATGACCAACGCCGCCTCCGCGCGGCGGTGGCTGCAAGGCGGCGGCATCACCGGCAGCGCACAAAGCGCCCACCTGGTGGCCATCACCGCCGCGCCGCAAAAATCGGGTGCCGCCGGCTACCAGGCAGAGCACACTTTCACCTTCTGGGACTGGGTCGGTGGCCGCTACTCCATCTGGTCCGCGCTCGGCCTACCGCTGGCCGTGGCCATCGGTTCACAAGCCTTCCGCGAATTTCTGGCTGGCGGCCAGGCCATGGACGCGCACTTTCGCAGCGCCCCACTGGCGCACAACCTGCCCGTCATCCTGGCGCTGAGCGGCGTGTGGAACCGCAACTTTTTGCACTGCCCCACCCAGCTGCTGTCCACCTACCCCAGCCGCCTGGTGCGCTTTGCGCCGTTCGTGCAGCAAATGGACATGGAGAGCAACGGCAAGCGCATCCGCAAAGACGGTCAGCCGTGCGACACCGACACCGGCCCTATCGTCTGGGGTGGCCTGGGCATCGACGGGCAACACGCCTACTTCCAGCTGCTGCACCAGGGCACGCACCGCGTGCCGGTGGAATTCATCGGCGTTGAAACCGAAGACACGCCCCTGCCGCTGGCCGCCGAGCACCACCGCGTCGTCAACCTCAATCTGCGCGCCCAAGCCCAAGCACTGGCCCTGGGGCGCAATGAGGCCGACACCCTGCACGCGCTGATGTCTGAGGGCCTGAGCGCCGAGCAAGCCGAGGTGTTTGTCAGCCAGCGCAGCTTCAAGGGCAACGTGCCCAGCAGCACCATTTGGCTCGACGCCCTCACCCCGCACCGCCTGGGCGCGCTCATCGCGCTGTACGAACACAAGGTGTTCACCCAGGCCGCCATCTGGGGCATCAACGCCTACGACCAGTGGGGCGTGGAGCTTGGGAAAACCATGGCAAAGCAAATGGAAACCCCCCGCGGTGCTTCGCCCCTCCCCCCTGCTGGGGGCAACGCCTGAGGCCCGGCAAAGCCGGTTCCTCGGCGTTTCTGGACTGAATGCACTGCACGACCATGCGTATCTCCCTCATTGCCCACGACAAGAAGAAAGACGCCATGGTGGCCCTGGCCACCGAGTTCGCGCCGCTGCTGCGTCAACACACCCTCATGGCCACCGGCACCACCGGCGGGCGGCTTCAATCCGAGGTGGGGTTGAGCGTGGAACGCCTGCTCAGCGGCCCGCTGGGCGGCGACCTTCAAATAGGCGCCCGCCTGTCCATGGGCGAGGTGGACTGCGTGATCTTCCTGCGCGACCCCATGACCGCCCAACCGCACGAACCCGACATCAGCGCCCTGCTGCGGGCGTGCGATGTTCACAACGTGCCGTGTGCCACGAATGTGGCGACGGCGCGGGTGTTGCTGTGCGAGATAGGTCTGCTGCGGTTGTAAACCAGCTGTGGCTGGAGGGGCGCCTGTGGTTGGCAAGCGCCTGCAGTTCGATGCACCAAAATGGGCGACAGGGCAGTGCCCGTGGCTGAAGTTCGCCTGCAGCCAACAGACGTGCAGAGGGCTGGTGGAGCCCTTCATAATCAAGACCCGCCCCCCCGCTTGTTCAAGATGCCTACCTTTGATCATGGATAAATTCTGGCTGCAGCAGCAGGTACTGAAACGGCTCGCCGAAGACCTGCTGCAAGCCGAACAGGCCGTGCGGGCGGCCCATGAAACGGCGACCCACGAAGAAAACGTCGCCGAAAACAAATACGACACGCTGGGACTTGAAGCTGCCTACCTGGCCACCGGCCAAGCCCGTCGCGCCGAAGCCATCCGCCAGGCAATGGCCCAATGGCGCCGATTTCGCCCGCGACCCTACGACCCCAGCAAAGGCATACAGCTTGGCGCGCTGGTCTGCCTGGTCGATTCCGACGACCAGCAGCAGCAGCTCTTTCTCGGTCCAAATGGGGGCAGCATGCGGTTGGTCAGCGGCACTCAGCTCGTTCAGGTCATCAGCAGCGAAGCCCCTTTGGGTAGGGCCATGCTGGGCAAATGCGAGGGTGATGCGGTGTCGATACAGGTCGCTCCCATACGGCAGCAGTTTGAGGTGCTGCGGGTTCATTGAGCAGCAAGCGCCGAAGGTCAGCCGTACTTTGAAACCGGCCATCGGGTCCGAGATACCAGGGGTGCCTGGATGCCCGCTAGGAAGCCAAGACCGTGAATTCACGTGGCGATGTCACCGGCAGCCACTGCCGCACTGCCGCACTGCCGCCGTACAAGTCAGGGATAGAACGTCAAGACGGATCAAACCAGGCGTTGAACCCAAGCACGCACCAACCCCATCAGGACAACAACGCTTTGGCCGCGTCAATGCGCAGCGCCAGCGCAACGGCGGGATCGTTCATCACATCCCGCAAAAATTGGCGGGGGTCCTGGTAGGGGCCGGCCAGAGCGACGGGGTGCTGAGATGATTCAATTGCTGTAACTGGCGCAACAGGCTTTGAAGCGGCCAAGTGGGTGTCGGGCACCTTAACCTGTAGCTGCCGCAACGCCGCCTGCCAGTCGTCCGGCTGTATGCAGTGCAGCCGGCTGAGCAGCTCGGCCTGCGCATCTTCCCCGGGCTGAAAGTCGAGCGACGGGTCGTCACCGCCAAACACGGCGGCCAGATCGGGTGCAACAAAGGCAGACCAGCGCTCGGGGGCGTGCTGCGCAGGAATGGTGGGTGCGGGCCACGGCGTGGCGTCTGCGGTGGGCCACAGTTTCACGCGGTCGGGCTTCAGGCCGGCCAGGTAGCGCTGGTGCAGGCCCTGTAGGAACTCCACCGCTTCGGTCACCACAACGGGTTGGGCGAGCGAAAACCACAGCTCAAACGCATCAACACCGTTCACCGCAATGGCGGGCGCGGGCAAGGCCAGGTCGGCCTGCACGCCGCGCCACACAGGAGAAAGCGCGGCCCAGTCGGCAGGCTTGCCCAGCGCCAGCACCAGGGCGCGTACCTCGCCGCCAAGTCCGATGAGGCCGGCTGTGCTGTCGGTTGCAGGCAGTTGGTAAAGGCGTTGGTACTGGGTTTGCAGTCGGGTCATGCGGGCATGTTACCCGTCAGCACGGGGGCTGACGGGGCCGCACCGGCGGGGCTTACTTGCTGCGCACCTGGGCCACAGCGCCCTGCACCTCTTTCCACAGGGCCTCGCCCACGTTGGCGGAAATACTGGCGTTGATGGCGCCCAGCTTGTCGCGCATGCGGTTGGCCTCAGCGGGTGACAGCTCGTTGATCTGCATGCCTTTGCCTTTCAGGTCGGCCAGCGCTTTGTCGGCTTCTGCGCGGGTGTCTTTGCGCTCAAAGTCCCGGCTCTTCTTGGCGGCGTCGAGCAACACTTTCTGCTCGTCTTTGCTCAGGCCGTCCCAATACTTCTTGCTCACCAGCACGATCCAGGGGCTGTAGACGTGGTTGGTCACGGTCAGGTACTTTTGCACCTCGTAGAACTTGCTCGACAGGATGGTGTTGTATGGGTTTTCCTGGCCGTCAACGGTTTTGGTTTCCAGCGCGGTGAACAGCTCGGAAAACGGCAACGGCACGGCGTTGGCGCCCAGGGTCTTGAAGCTGTCGATGAACACGTTGTTCTGCATCACGCGCAGCTTGATGCCGTCCATGTCTTCCAGCTTGGTGACGGCGCGCTTGTTGTTGGTGAGGTTGCGAAAGCCGTTCTCCCAGTACACCAGACCAACCAGGCCTTTTTCCTGCAGCTTGTCCATCACCTTCTGGCCCACCGGGCCGTCGAGCACGGCGTCGGCTTCTTTGGTGTTGTTGAACAGGAAAGGCGTGTCCCAGATCGCCATTTCCTTGGTGATGCCCACCAGGGTGGCGGTGGAACCGACCATCATTTCTTGTGCGCCACCAATCAGTGCTTGCTGCATCTGCACGTCCGAGCCCAGCGCGGCAGCGCCAATGGCGCGCAGCTTCATCTTGCCGCCCGAGGCTTTTTCCACCTCGTCGGCAAACACCTTGGCGGCGCGGCCTTGGTTGGACACCTCGTTCAGGCCGTAGCCGAAGCGAATGATGCGGTTCTTGATGTCTTGTGCCTGGGCCAGGCCAGCGCCCAGTGTGGCCAAAGTGACCGCAGCGGCCACGGCAAGTTGTTTGAGTTTCATGGTTTGTCTCCTGAGGATTAAAGCGGCCGCGGCCGCGGGGGGAACGAAAAGGTGCGGTGCGTGGGCACAGCGGCTAAAACATCAACTTCAAAGGCCACAGCACGATGGCGGGGAACAGAATCAGCAGCACCAGCATGGCGAAGTAAACGGCCAGAAACGGCATCACGCCTTTGATGACCGGCTCCATGCGCAGGCCACCCACACCGGCCACCACGTTGAGCACCGTGCCCACCGGCGGGGTGAGCAGGCCGAGGCAGCCCACAAAGATGAACACGAAGCCGAAATACACCGGGTCGATACCAGCCTTGGCGGCCAGCGGCGCCAGCACCGGCGCCAAGATCAAGATGGTGGGCGTGAGGTCCATCACCATGCCCACAGCCAGCAAAAACAGGCACACCACGGCCATGAACAGCATCGGGCTTTGCAGCAGCGGTCCCATGTTGGCGGCCAGCTGGCTGGGCAGGTCGGCCAGGGTGATCATGTAAGACGCTGCGGTGGCCGCACCACACAGAAACATCACCACGCCGGTGGTGCGCGATGCGTCCACCAGCACGCGGTACAGGCGCTGCAGGTTGAGTTCGCGGTAAATCAGCGTGGCCACCAGCAAGGCGTACACCGCAGCCACCACGGCAGCTTCGGTGGGCGTAAAGAAGCCAAAGCGCAAACCGCCAATGATGATCACCGGCATCATCAGCGCCCAGGCGCTGTCGCCCAGCACGCCGCGGCGCTCTGACCAGCTGGTTTTTTCAGCCACGGGCAATTGCTTTTTGCGGGCGATGCCGCGCCACACGAGCACCAGCGCACACGCCATCAGAATGCCCGGCACGATGCCCGCCAGAAACAGCTTGCTGATAGAGGTGTTGGTGGTCACACCGTAGATCACCATGGGCATGGACGGCGGTACGATGGGCGCGATGATGCCGCCCGAAGCGATGAGGCCGGCGCTCGACCCGTCGGGGTAGTTCTGCTTGCGCATCATGGGCAGCAGCAGTGTGGCCAGGGCTGCGGTGTCGGCAATGGCCGAGCCGCTCATGGACGCGAGCATGAGCGAAGCGGCAATGGCCACGTAACCCAGGCCGCCCGGAATGTGCCCCACCATGGAGCGGGCCAGGTCGATGATGCGGCGGCTCAAGCCCCCGGCGTTCATGAGCTCGCCCGCCAGGATGAAAAAGGGCACGGCCAGCAGCGGAAAGCTGTCAAACCCGGCTTGCACGTTTTGCGCCAGCAACTGCGCGTCAAAGAAGTCCAGGTGCACCATCAGCGCCAGCGCGGTCAGCATGAGCGCAAATGCAATGGGAACGCCCACCGTCATGGTGGCAAACAGCACGGCCAGAAAGATGGCAATGGTCATGCTTGCGCTCCTTCGCTCGGGGTCGCGTCGGGAGGCGTGTGGCCTCGCAGCTCGTTCCAGCTTTGCAGCAAGAGCAACACCGCCATGCACACACCCATCACCAGCGTGCCCGCAGCACCCACCGCCAGGGGGTAGTTCATCACCGGGCTGCGGCTGTCCATGCCCACCAACACCTGAGACCAGGAACCGTCGATCAGGTAATACAAAGCCAACGCGATCAGCCCCCGGGACAACCAGCGCAGCACCGCTGCTTTGGCACCGCTCAGGCGAGCCGTCACCAGGTCAAAGCCCAGGTGCTTGCCCTCCCCAAACGCCAGCGTGGCCGACAGACACACCAGCCACACAAACAGCAGCCGCGACAACTCTTCAGACACCACCCAGCCGGTGCCCCAAAAGTAGCGTTGCACCACGTTGCCAAACACCGCCAGCACCATGCCCAGCATGCACAAGGCCATCAGGCCTTCCACCACATTTTTCAGAAATTTTCCCAGTGCCATGGCTCAGGTCTCCAAAGGGTTGTCAGAGGCCGCCACCTGCGCCCAGCGCACCACCTCGGGCAGCAACTGGTCCAGCGGGCGGCAGGCATCGAGCCGCAGCACACCGGGCTCCAGGCTCGGGTCTTCAAGCGTGGCGAACTGGCTGGCCACCAAGCTCACCGGGAACAGGTGCGAGGCACGGGCCGCCACGCGCTCACGCGCCTGCTCTTGCGTGAGGTCGAGAAACACAAACCGCAAACCTGGCACGGCAGTGCGCAGGCGGTTGCGGTAGCGCTGTCTCAGCGCAGAACACGTCAAAACCACCCCACCAGGGTGCTTTTGCAACTGCTGCGCCAGCAGGTCGAGCCAGACTTCGCGGTCGGCGTCGTCCAGCGGGGTACCGCTGCGCATCTTGTTGATGTTGGTGGCGGAGTGGAAGTCATCCCCCTCCAACAGAGGAATGCTCAGGGCGTCAGCGCAACGCTGGCCAAGGCTGGACTTGCCACAACCGGCCACACCCATGACCACCAGAAACGGCCCTGAAGCAAGATTTTTCAACACGGAAGGCATTTGGATAGCGCTGTCCCATAAGAATCAAAAAAATCAGACATCGGCAGGTTCAAGTTTAAAAAACGGGCCTCTGTCTGATCGTTCAAACTGCGGTTGCAGGCCGAACTGGATAGCGCTATCCTATGCAAAAATCTCACCCATAAAAATCAGGGAAAACCCTTGAATTCTGCCGACCGCAAGCGCCGTCCCAGTGGCCGCACCACCCTCAGCGACGTGGCCCGTGCTGCGGAAGTGAGCCCCATCACCGCCTCGCGTGCGCTGCGCGGCGAACGCAGTGTGGCGCCCGAGTTGGTCGAGCGTGTGAAGCTGGCCGCCGATCAGCTGGGCTATGTGCCCGACCCGGCCGCCCGCGCGCTGGCATCGCAGCGCAGCAACCAGGTGCCGGTGCTGGTGCCGCTGCTGTCCAACGCCCTGTTTGTCGACGTGCTGGAGGCCGTGCACAACACCCTGCTGCCGCAGGGTTTTCAAACGCTGATTGGCGTCACGCACTACAGCCCCGAGCAAGAAGAGCAGTTGCTGCGCTCGTACCTGGCGCACCGACCCGCCGGCCTGCTGCTCACCGGCTTTGACCGCACCGAAGCGGCCCGCCAGCTGATTGCAGGCAGTGGTGTGCCCTGTGTGCACCTGATGGAACTGACCAGCGCCACGGGCGTGTATTGCGTGGGCTTTTCGCAGGTGGACGCTGGCCACGCCATCACCCAGCACCTGCTGCAGCGTGGGCGCCGGCGCATCGCGTTTGTGGCCGCACAACTGGACCCACGCACCATGCAACGCGCCGAAGGCTATCGCCGCTGCCTGCGCGAACAGGGTGTGTATGACGCCCGGCTGGAGCTCCTGAGCCCACAGCCTTCGTCCATGCGCTTGGGTGGTGAACTGCTGCAAGACCTGCTGCGCACCCGGCCCGATGTGGACGCTGTTTTCTTCTGCAACGACGACCTGGCACAAGGGGCGTTGCTGGCTGCGCTGCGGCTGGGTGTTGACGTGCCGGGCCAACTGGCCGTGGCCGGTTTCAACGACCTGTCGGGCAGCGACCAGATGGTGCCGCCACTCACCACCGTGCGCACCCCGCGCGGCACCATTGGCGAGGCCAGCGCCCGCATGCTGCTGAGCCTGATGCGTGGCGAGTTGCCCGCCCAGCACTCGCTGGACCTGGGTTTCGAGCTGGTGGTGCGCGGCAGCAGCTGAGCGCACTGCGACCGACCCCACGACGCGCAGTGGCCCGCACGGTGCAAAACCGCGCCTGCACCCACCCGCCACGCCGAAAAACACAAACTTTGCGCCACAAACTAGGGTAATTCCCAGCCTAGAGATGCAAGAGCGTACAAGAAATGCCATTTTCCGTACAAATGGCGCCGGGCTTCGTCTTCACAATTCCCCCACGGTCCAAGATGACCGTCGCATGGCAACACACCCCCCAACAGGAGACAACCGTGAAACTTCGCTTCGCCACCGCCCTCACCGCCGCGCTGTTCAGCGCTGGCCTGGCCCACGCCAACACCGAGCTCGTGATTGCCACCGTGAACAACGGCCACATGATCGAAATGCAAAAGCTTGGCAAGAACTTTGAAGCCGCCAACCCGGACATCAAACTGAAGTGGGTCACGCTGGAAGAAGGCGTGCTGCGCCAGCGCGTCACCACCGACATTGCCACCAAAGGCGGTCAGTTCGACGTGATGACCATCGGCATGTACGAGACGCCGATCTGGGGCAAAAAGGGCTGGCTGCAAGCACTCAAAACCGACGCCGCCTACGACGTGGACGACCTGCTTCCTGCCATGCGCAATGGCCTGAGCGTGGACGGCAAGCTGTTCGCGGCACCCTTCTACGGCGAAAGCTCCATGCTGATGTACCGCAAGGACCTGGCCGACAAAGCCGGTGTGACCGTGCCCGACCGCCCCACCTGGCCTCAGATCAAAGACCTGGCTGCCAAGATGCACGACCCGAAGGCGGGCGTGTACGGCATCTGCCTGCGCGGCAAGCCAGGCTGGGGTGACAACATGGCTTTCCTGAGCACCCTGGTGAACACCTTTGGCGGCCAGTGGTTTGACATGCAGTGGAAGCCCCAGCTGGAAAGCAAGCCCTGGAAAGACGCGATCACCTTTTACGTGGATTTGCTGAAGAACTACGGCCCTCCCGGCTCGTCGGCCAACAGCTTCAACGAGATCCTGGCGCTGACCAACTCGGGCAAGTGCGGCATGTGGATCGACGCCACCATTGCGGCCTCGTTCGTGAGCGACCCCAAGCAGTCGTCGGTGGCCGACAAGATGGCTTTTGCCCAGGCGCCTACGCAAGTGACACCAAAGGGTGCGAACTGGTTGTGGGCCTGGTCGCTGGCGATTCCAGCAGGCTCCAAGAAAGTGGACGCCGCGCAAAAGTTCATCAGCTGGGCCACGTCCAAGGAATACATCCAGCTGGTGGGCAAAACCAACGGCTGGGGCACCGTGCCCACGGGCACCCGCAAGAGCACCTACGCCAACGCCGACTTCCTGAAGGCTGCGCGCTTTGCCGCGGCTGAAAAGATGGCCATCGACTCGGCCAACCCGAACGACTCGACCCTGCCCAAGAGCCCGTATGTGGGCGTGCAGTTCGCGGCCATTCCCGAGTTCCAGTCGATCGGCATCGCCGTAGGCCAGCAAATGAGCGCCGCACTCGCTGGCAGGATCTCGGTCGATGCCGCGCTCAAAGCCAGCCAGGTGGCCGCTGACCGCGAGATGAAGCGGGCCGGTTACTACAAGTAAGCCAGGGAGCCGCGCCGCGGCTCTTCTCCCCCTCTCCCGCCAGCGGGAGAGGGTGTTGCCCCTCAAGCCCCCGAGGCAAGCCATGAACCGCTTTCTCCCCCGCCTGCTGCTCACGCCCGCCGTGGCCACGCTCTTCCTCTGGATGATCGTGCCGTTGGTGATGACGATTTATTTTTCGCTCATCCGCTTCAACCTGCTCGCGCCCGAGCAAACCGGCTTCATTGGCCTGGAAAACTTCGAGTATTTCGTCACCGACCCGTCCTTTGGCGCGGCGGTGCTCAACACAGTGCTCCTGCTGGGCAGCGTCATTTTGATCACCGTGGTGCTGGGCATTGCGCTGGCACTGCTGATTAACGAACCCTTTGCCGGCCGCGGGCTGGTGCGGGTGTTGCTCATCTCGCCCTTCTTCGTCATGCCCACCGTCAATGCCCTGATGTGGAAAAACATGATGATGAATCCGATCTACGGCGTGCTGGCCCAAGTCTGGATCTTCTTTGGCATGGAGCCCGTGGACTGGCTCACCGACCACCCGCTGTTCTCCATCATCATCATGGTGTCGTGGCAGTGGCTGCCCTTTGCCACGCTGATCTTCATGACCGCGCTGCAGAGCATGAACCGCGAACAGCTCGAAGCCTCGCGCATGGACGGCGCCACCTACCTACAGCAACTGCGCTACCTCTACATCCCCCACCTGGGCCGTTCGGTGGCGGTGGTGGTGATGATCGAACTGATCTTTTTGCTCAGCGTATTTGCCGAGATCTACACCACCACCGGCGGTGGCCCGGGCGACGCGAGCACCAACGTGGCCTTCCTGATCTTCAAACAGGCGCTGCTCAATTTCGACGCCGGCGTGGCTTCGGCGGGTGCGCTGTTTGCGGTCGTACTGGCCAACATTGCCGCCATTTTCATGATCCGCATGGTCGGCAAAAACCTGGACAAGTGAGGACACAAACATGGCACGTCAATCTACCTACACACCGGCCTACGCCGTGCGCACCCTGGGCGCCTGGGGCGTGGCACTGCTGCTGTTCTTTCCGCTGGGCTGGCTGCTGCTGACCGCGTTCAAAACCGAGCTGCAAGCCATTGCGGTGCCGCCCGAGCTGATCTTTGCGCCCACGCTGGAAAACTTCCACGAGGTGCAGGAGCGCAGCGACTACTTGCTGTACGCCAAGAACTCGGTCATCACCAGCGTGCTGTCCACGCTCATTGGCCTGCTGATCGCGGCACCGGCGGCCTACTCCATGGCCTTCATCAAGGGCAAGTACACCAAAGACATTTTGATGTGGATGCTCTCCACCAAGATGATGCCCGCGGTGGGTGCACTGGTGCCCATTTATGTGCTGGCACAGAAAAGCCACCTGCTGGACACCCAACTCGCGCTGATCATCGTGTTCACGCTGTCCAACCTGCCCATCATGGTCTGGATGCTGTATTCGCACTTCAAGGACATTCCCCACGAGATCCTGGAAGCCGCCCGCATGGACGGCGCCACGCTGTGGCAAGAGGCGCGCCTGGTGCTGCTGCCGCTGGCCATGGGCGGGTTTGCGTCCACCGGTTTGTTGTGCCTGGTGCTCAGCTGGAACGAAGCCTTCTGGAGCCTGAACCTGACCGCGGCCAAGGGCGGCACGCTGGCCACCCTGATCGCCAGTTACTCCAGCCCCGAAGGGCTGTTCTGGGCCAAGCTCTCTGCCGCTTCGCTGATGGCCATTGCGCCCATTGTGATCTTCGGATGGTTCAGCCAGAAGCAGCTCGTCCAGGGCTTGACTTTCGGCGCTGTCAAGTGACGGCCACCCCCGCCGCGCTGCGCGCGACCCCCTCCAGGAGGCAACGCTGGCGGCCCGGCAGAGCCGGTTCCGCGGCGTTCTGGTCTTGTGCTTCCCATCTGACTCGTGGATTGCCTTCTATAGATTTTGAGGACAACTGAAATGGCTTACCTGCAACTCAAAGGCATCGAAAAATTCTTCGGTGAACACCGCGCCATCAAAGGCATCGACCTGGACATCCAGCCGGGCGAGTTCATCGTTTTCGTGGGCCCGTCGGGCTGCGGCAAGTCCACCTTGCTGCGGCTGATTGCCGGTCTGGAGCACATTGACGGCGGCACGCTCAGCCTGGAAGGGCGCGACATCACGCACCTGCCTTCGAGCAAGCGCGACCTGGCCATGGTGTTCCAGAGCTACGCGCTGTACCCCCACATGAGCGTGTTTGAAAACATGAGCTTCGCGCTCAAGCTGGCCAAGGAAGACCCGGCGGTCATCAAAGACAAGGTGGAGCGCGCCGCGAAGATCCTGAACCTCACGCCCTACCTGCAGCGCACGCCCAAAGACCTCTCGGGCGGCCAGCGCCAGCGGGTGGCCATTGGCCGCGCCATTGTGCGCGCGCCCAAGGTGTTCCTGTTTGACGAACCGCTGTCCAACCTGGACGCGGCGCTGCGCGGCCAGACCCGCGTGGAAATTGCCAAGCTGCACCGTGATCTGGGTGCCACCACCATTTATGTGACACACGACCAGGTGGAGGCCATGACGCTGGCCGACCGCGTGGTGGTGCTGCGCGACGGCCTGATTGAGCAAGTGGGCACGCCGCTGGAACTGTACGACCACCCGGCCAACCAGTTCGTGGCCCAGTTCATTGGCACGCCCCAAATGAACGTGGTGCCGCTCGCGCAATTGCCTGCGGCTGTGCAGCAGCTGGCACCGGCAGGCGCTGCAGGCGGCTCCATGGGTTTGCGCCCCGAAAACGTGGTGCTTCACCCCACCGGGCAAGGCGCCATTCGGGGCCAGGTGGACCTGGTGGAGGCGCTGGGCGCCGAAACACTGGTGTATGTGAGCACGACCGAAGGCGCCCAGCTGGTGGCCCGCCTGAGCGAGCGCACAACCCTGGTGGCCGGGCACCCGGTCACGCTGGACGTGGCCACCGAACACGCCCACTGGTTTGACGCCAGCGGCCGCGTGGTGCGCCCTGAAGCCGCCTGAAAACACCCGTCCCCACACCCTAACAAGCAAGCACATGAGCGCTACACACCCCTTGAACGGCCAGGCGGCCGCCGTGACCGGCGCCGCATCGGGCATCGGTTTTGCCAGCGCCCAGGCCTTGGTGGAAGCCGGTGCGCAGGTCGTGTTGATCGACCGCGACACCCAAGCCCTGGCCAAAGCCTGCGCCACCCTCGGCCCAGCCGCGATGCCGCTGACGCTGGACCTGCTGGACGCTGCGCAATGCGCCGCCATGCCCGCGCGCATTTTGGCGCTGGCTGGCCGGCTTGACATTTTTCACGCCAACGCTGGCCTTTACGTGGGCGGCGACCTGATCGACGCCCAGGACGACGCCATCGACCGCATGCTCAACCTGAACATCAACGTGGTGATGAAAAACGTGCGCGGCGTGCTGCCGCACATGATCGAGCGGGGCAGCGGCGACATCATCGTCACCAGCTCGCTCGCCGCGCACTTCCCCACGCCCTGGGAGCCGGTCTACGCGTCGAGCAAATGGGCCATCGACTGTTTTGTGCAGACCGTGCGCCGCCAGGTGTTCAAGCACGGCATCCGCGTCGGCGCTATTTCGCCTGGCCCGGTGATCACATCGCTGCTGGCCGACTGGCCGGCCGACAAGCTGGCTGAAGCCAAGGCCAGCGGCAGCCTGCTGGATGCGGCTGAGGTGGCCGACGTTGTGCTGTTCATGCTCACCCGCCCGCGCGGCATGACGATCCGCGACGTCGTGATGATGCCGACGAACTTCGACCTCTGACTCTTTTCCATCTGCCATACGAACCATGAACACCATCCTGCACCTGGGCCTGGGCTCGTTCCACCGCGCGCACCAGGCCGTTTATGTGCACCAGCTGCGCCAGCTGGGAGACACACGCTGGAGCATCGCTGCGGGCAACTTGCGCCCCGACATGCTTGACACCATCTCCGCCCTGCAGGCGCAAGGCGGTGCCTACACGCTGGAAACGGTCACCCCGCAAGGCGAGCGCAGCTACACGCGCATCACGTCCATTCAGCGCGTGCTGCCCTACCAGGACGACTTGGCCCCACTGGTGGCCGTGGGTGCAGACCCGGCCACGCGCATCATCAGTTTCACCGTCACCGAAGCCGGCTACTACCTGGACGCGGCCAACCAGCTCGACTGGGACAGCTTCCCCGACCTGCGCGCCGACCTGGCCACGGTGCAGGCCGGCGGCGCTGGCCACACGCTTTATGGCAGCCTCGTCACGCTGCTGCGGGCCCGCATGCAGGCCAGTGCCGGCCCGGTCACGCTGATGAACTGCGACAACCTGCGCCACAACGGCGAGCGTTCACGCAGCGGCCTGCTGCAGTTCATCGAAGCGGTGGGCGACGCCCCGCTACTGGCCTGGGTGCAAGCCCACACCAGCAGCCCCAACGCCATGGTGGACCGCATCACACCCCGCCCGACGCCCGACGTGGCCCAGCGCGTGAAAGCCGCCACCGGGCTGGACGACCCGACCGCTCTCATGGGCGAAAGCTTCATTCAGTGGGTGATTGAAGACAACTTCATCGCCGGGCGGCCGGACTGGGAAAAGGTCGGCGTCGAGATGGTGGACTCGGTGGACGCCTACGAAGAGGCCAAGATCCGCTTGCTCAATGCCACACACTCTTGCATCGCCTGGGCGGGCACGCTGGTGGGCTACCGCTACATCCACGAGGGCACACAGCACGCGGTGATCCGCCGATTCGCCTACGATTACGTGACCGACGACGTGATTCCGGTGCTGGACACGCCATCCCAACCCTGCCCGATCAACCTGCCCCAATACCGCGATGTGGTGCTCGACCGCTTCAGCAACCCCGCCATTGCCGACACCAACCAGCGTGTCGCCATGGACGGATTCAGCAAGATCCCGGGGTTCATCGCGCCCACCATCCGCGAGCGGCTGGCACGCGGCGAAACGATGGACAGCGTGGCCATGCTGCCTGCGCTGTTCCTGGCCTACCTGCAGCGCTGGCACGCCGGGCAGATTCCTTACACCTACCAGGACCAGGCCATGAACCCCGACACCGCCCACGCCCTGTGCGAAGCGCCCGATCCGGTGGCCGCCTTCTGCGCCGACGCCACGCTGTGGGGTGAGCTGGCCGCAGACCCGCGGCTGGTTGACGCCATGCGCCGAGCACGCGAGCGCGTGAGCCGCTTTGTGACGGCCCACACGGGTGTTAGCGCCGCGCTCGCCTGAGCCGACCCGCTGAACAGGCAACACCCATGACCGTACGCAGCCGCACCGTCCCGCGCCAGATCAAGCCCGAGCTGGAGCTGGAACTCGCGCGCTCGCCCAACCTGGGCTACGAGTCGTCCACCGACGTGGGCTTTGTGCGCTGCCTGGCGCACGGTTTTCCCACGCCGCTGGCGCGCTGGCATTACCACGACGAGTACGAACTGCACCTGATCACCAGCACCAGCGGCAAGCTGTTTGTGGGCGACTGGATCGGCCCCTTCCAGGCCGGCCAGCTCGTGCTCACCGGCCCGCGCCTGCCGCACAACTGGGTCAGCATGGACATTCCTGAAGGCGGTGTGGCCCAACGCGACCTGGTGATCCAGTTTTCTCATGAGCCGCTGGTGCGCGCGAGCGACACCATCCCGGAGCTGGCCGAGGTGCTGCCGCTGCTGGAGCGCGCCAAACACGGCATCGAATTTTTCGGCATGTCCGAGTCTGCCGAAGCCCACTGGCACAAGGTCAAAAGCACGCGCGGCCTCAAGCGCTTCACCGCGTTTTGCGATTTTCTGAGCGACCTGGCCGCCTGCACCGACTACCGCCTGCTGTCCAGCGTGCAGCTACAAAGCACCGACGACGACGCCTCGCTCGACCAGATCAACGCCCTCGTCAGCCGCATCACCGAACACCTGGCCGACGAACACTCGGCCGCCGCACTCGCCGCCGAGCTGGGCATGAGCGAGAGCAAGTTCAGCCGCTTCTTTCGAAAAGCCACGGGCAACACCTTCACCGACTTCGTCAACCGCGTCCGCATCAGCCGCGCCTGCCAGCTGTTGATGGACACCGACCAGCAAGTGACCAACATCTGCTTTGACGTGGGATTCAACAACGTGGCCAACTTCAACCGTCGGTTCCTGGAAATAAAAGGCATGACGCCCAGTGAATTCCGCAAACAGTCTTTAACCCGCTTTCGTGGCGCCGCCTGACGTGACCCCCCCCGCGCCGCTTCGCGTCACCCCCCCAAGGGGGGCGGCACTGGCCGTCCGGCAAAGCCGGCCCGGCGGTGCCCTGGGTTGGACATTGCGCTCCGGTCGCACCCCAGATACGGCTGATCCACCTTCGAGCGGTCCGGAACCGGGTCGTTCTCTTCCCCCATCACCCCCACCATGTACCTCGGCCTCGACCTCGGCACCTCCGAACTCAAAGCGCTGCTGCTGTCTGACCGGCACCAGGTGATCGCCACCGCCCGCTCGCCGCTCACCGTGCAGCGCCCGCAGGCCCTGTGGTCGGAACAAGACCCTGCCGCCTGGTGGCATGCGCTGGAGGCCGTGATGGACCAATTGCAGCGCGAGCACCCACATGCGCTGAATGCATTGCGCGGCATCGGCCTTTCGGGCCAGATGCACGGTGCCACCCTGCTGGACGAAAACGATGCCGTGCTGCGCCCCGCCATGTTGTGGAACGATGGCCGCAGCGGCGCGCAGTGCGAACAACTCACGCGCGACGTGCCCAACCTCGCCGCCATCACCGGCAACCTTGCCATGCCCGGCTTCACCGCGCCCAAACTGCAATGGGTGCGCGAACACGAACCCGCCGTGTTCGCCAGAACCCGGCGCGTGCTGCTGCCCAAAGACTGGCTGCGCCTGAAGCTCACCGGCGAGGCCGTGAGCGACATGTCCGACGCCGCTGGCACCCTGTGGCTGGACGTGGGCCGGCGCGACTGGTCCGACGCGATGCTCGCCGCGACCGGCCTCGGCCGCGCGCACATGCCACGTTTGGTGGAAGGCAGCGACGTGTCAGCCCAGCTGTTGCCTGCGCTGTGCAAGCGCTGGGGCCTGCCGGATCAAGTGCCGGTAGCCGGCGGCGCGGGCGACAACGCGGCGAGCGCCGTGGGCATGGGACTGGTGCGCCCGGGGCAGGGCTTCGTCTCGCTCGGCACCTCGGGCGTGGTCTTCGTCAGCGGCGCGGCCTTCGAGCCCAACCCGGCCCAGGCCCTGCACGCCTTCTGCCACGCCCTGCCCAGCCGCTGGCACGTGATGAGCGTGATGCTGAGCGCCGCCAGCGCCGTGACCTGGGCCACCCAGATGCTGGGCTTTGAAAACGAAGCCGCCCTGCTCGCCGCCGCCGCCACGCTGAGCGCTGACGAACAGCCAAGCGCCCCGATCTTCCTGCCCTACCTGAGCGGCGAACGCTCACCTCACAACAACCCGCTCGCCAGCGGCGCGTGGACCGGCCTGCGCGCCCAGCACAGCCGCGCCCACCTGGCCTACGCGGTGGCCGAAGGCGTGGGCTTCGGCCTGCTCGACGGCCTGCGCACCATCCCCGCCACCCAACCACCGCTGCACACGCTGTCGCTGGTCGGCGGCGGCTCGCGCAGCGCCTGGTGGGCACAGCAGTTGGCCGACACCTTCGGCCTCACGCTCACCGTGCACCAGGACTCAGAGAGCGGCGGCGCCATGGGCGCAGCCCGCTTGGCCTGGCTGGCCACCGGCGGCGCGCTGGATGCGGTGTGCACCACCCCACCCGTGCTGCAGAGCTTCACGCCCAATGCGGCGCGGCATGCGGCGCTGCAAGCCCGGCATGCGCACTTTGTGGCGCTGTACCCGGCAGTGGCCTGAGCCCCACTGCGCTTCCAACAGCGGCCCGCTGAGCGCTCATGTGCTGTGTCAGGCGCGCCGCCTGGTTTTCTCAGCCGACAAAGCGGTCATGAATTCGACAACGAAATGGCAGTCTTCATCCTGCAACACGCTCATGTCGCCCACGGCAACCGGCGCCACGTAACCGCGAATGACTTGCAGCCCAGCGATGCGTTCGTCGATTTTTGACAGGACGTCGCCAGCGAGTTGCTGAACGGCGCGCTCATCCAGTTCACCGTGATCGCGCTCGGCGAGCAGCAGCGCGATCTCGGCCAGTGTGAAGCCGAGTTCCTTCAAATGCATGATGGCCTTGAGCCGGTCCAGCGTGTCGGCGCCATATTGCCGATAGCCAGCTTCGGTGCGGCTCTGTGGCGTGATCAACCCTTCGTCTTCATACAGGCGCAATTGGCCGCGCGTGACGTTGGCCGCTTTGCACAAGGCGCTGGTGGTCTGCAATGACTGGAAAGCCTTGACGGTGATGACGGTTTTCATGGGGGGGTGTCCGGTGGCCAGGTGGGGTCTTCACAAAGTGATGGCCCATGCTAAACCCGGCACCCAGGTGCCAGGTCAAGCCCTTTCAACGGCCTTGCTTGAAAACAAAACCCTTGACATGGCACCTGGGTACCGGGTTTTAAATCTCTCCACCAACACAAACACTTTGGAGATCCGTCTTGCCCCTACACCCCCCACACACCAAAACAGCACTCATCACCGGCGCGTCGTCAGGCATCGGCAAAGCGCTGGCCCATCAGTTTGCGCAAGACGGCTACCAGCTCGTGCTGGCCGCCCGCAGCGTGGCCAAGATGCAGGCAGTGGCCGATGCGCTGCAAAAGCAATTCAAGGTGGTCGTCACCGTGATCGGTGCAGACCTCGAAACCAACGGGGGTGCAGCGCAACTGCACGCCGACATCCAGGCGCGCGGCATCGTCTTGAGCGCCCTGGTCAACAACGCCGGGTGCGGCGCTTTTGGCGAATTCAAAGACTCCGCGCTCCGCTCAGAGCTGGCCATGATGCAGCTCAACATGAACACGGTCGTGGTGCTGACCAAGCTCTTTTTGCCCGACCTGCTGGCCACACGCGGCAAGATTTTGAACACCGCATCGACGGCGGCTTTTCAACCTGGCCCCTACATGGCGGTGTACTACGCCACCAAGTCGTTTGTGTTGAGCTTTTCGGAGGCCATTGCATCCGAACTGGAAGACACCGGCGTGACGGTGACGGCACTGTGCCCCGGCCCCACGGCCTCGGGCTTTCAAGACAAGGCCGAGCAGGGCAACTCGGCGCTGGTGAAGGGCAAAAAACTGCCCACCGCCGAAGCAGTGGCCGCATTGGGTTACCGCGCCATGCAACGCGGGCAGCGGGTCTACATACCCGGCTTCATGAATTGGGCCATGGCGCAAAGCATGCGCTTCACGCCCCGCAACCTGGCCACCAAGGTGGTCAAGACCCTGACCCGACCCATCGCCTGAGACCCACACCATGATCAACCACATGAGCAGCTACTTCAGCGCAGAGAAGCAGGAAAGCTTGATATTTCTGGCCGTTGGCCTGGCGGCCATTGGCATCAGCGTGTGGCTCTGGATGAACGGTCATCGCCTGAAGTCCATGGCCTACCCGCTGGTGGCCATTGCGCTGATGCAGATGGTCGTGGGTGGTTCCATCTACCTGCGCACCGACACCCAGCTGTCCACCTTGAGCGCTCAGCTGCAGGCCAACCCGGCGGCACTCAAGGCCGAAGAAACCACCCGCATGCAGACGGTCATGAGCAATTTTTCGATCTACAAGGCGGTCGAAATGGTGTTGCTGATCGTCGGGGTGGGCATGATTGCTTTTTTGCAGCGCCACGACGTGGCAGCCGGTATTGGCGTGGGCCTGGTCTTGCAGGCCGCCTTCACGCTCACGCTGGACATCTTTGCCGAGGCCAGGGGTGCCGATTACCTGACGGCGCTCCATGCCATGCCCGCCTGAAGCCCTGAAGCCAGCCGCCAGTCGGTGCCTGGTGGTTCGACTCCGTGATGTTTGGAAGTCTGCAGCCCGAGCCTTGCGCAGGCAGGCGCGGCCGCCCATAAAACCGGGTCAGATCACTGGAGCGCCAGGCCGTCTGCGTCCAGGGCCGGCGGGCGCACCAGGTCGTCGTCGATGCCCATGATGGCACTGGCCCGCTCGACGGCCTT
Source organism: Hydrogenophaga sp. LT287 (assembly GCF_055702805.1). Taxonomy (NCBI): domain Bacteria; kingdom Pseudomonadati; phylum Pseudomonadota; class Betaproteobacteria; order Burkholderiales; family Comamonadaceae; genus Hydrogenophaga; species Hydrogenophaga sp. LT287. The sequence goes on from NZ_JBVPZC010000014.1 coordinate 82,863, forward strand.
CCACAGCGGGGCGGGCATTTTCAAAATCTCGTCGGGCGAGTCGGCTCGCGCAATCCACTCGCTGATTTGCTGGTGCTGATCGGGGGTCAGCAAGGCCAGGTTGAGCATCTCGTCAATGGTTTTCATGGCGTTGTCGGGTCGGTCGTGGCACAGAAGGCCCCTTGATCGAACCAAAAGGGCGCCGCTCACTGGCCGTTGAAAATAGAAGCTAGGTTAAGGCATTTGCGGTGATCGGGCGGCTGGGCCCAACCGCCGAGGACCATTTGAAGCAGCACGAGAGTTCAGCCGTTCGGCCGGGCACTGCTGGCCACTAAAAAACGCTGTGCACGTCAGCGCAGCACGACGCTAACATAGCGGCGATGCCCTCTCAAACCGCCGTCCTTCGCGCGCTGGCGCGCACCCTGCTGCTGCTCGCGCTGGCCCTGGGCTTGCTGGGTACCGCGTGGTCGGCCACAGCCCAACAAGACGTCACCACCCAGTACCGCTACTGGGTCGACACCACCGGCGAAGCAGGCCCGGACGATGTGGCCCAGCTGCCGGCCGACCAGTTGCAGGCCCTGGTGCAGCAGCGCAGCTTTTCGCTGGGCAGCGGCGCGCTGTGGCTGCGGCTGGAACTGCCCCCGCTGGACACGGCGCAGCGCTGGTTTCTCATGCTTGACGGCTCGGCCTTCACCGACCGGGCGAGTCTGTACCAGCCCGATGGGGCGGGTGGCTGGCAGGCGCAGCATGCGGGCGACCGGCTGGCGGTGGCGCAGTGGTCTATACCCGACCGCTCGCCGGTGTTTGCCTTGCACGACACGGCCGCGCCCCGCACCGTGTGGCTGCGGATGGCGAACCAACCCGCGCCGCTGAGCCCGCGCACCTATTTGCTGAACGCTGAAGAGCTGCAACACAAGCGCTCCTGGACTTTTCTCCTGGTGGGCGGCTACCTGGGCTTTGGCCTGCTGGTGCTGTTTCTGGGCTGGGTCCACGCCCGGCTGTACCGCGACCGCGCCTTTACCGCCTACATGGTCTACGTGGCCTGCATGCTCGGTTTCCAGGCGGCCTTCACCGGTATCGGTGGCCTGTTTTTCTGGCCCAACTCGGCCAGCTGGAACAACGCCGCGCCCGCCGTTTTCATGCTGTGGTTGACCGGTTCGGGCATCTGGTTTGTGCGTGAGGTGTGCGCGCTTTCGCGCTACCACCGGGGGCTGGACCGTTTTGTGATGGGCTGGTCGGTGTTTGGCCTGCTGTACCCGGCGGCCTACCTGGCGCTGCAAAGTGCGCCGGCCTTGTTGGTGCTCAACCTGTATGGCCTGCTTTCGGTGCTGCTGAGCATCGCGGTGTGCCTCTGGGCCTGGCGCCAGGGTGACCGTTACGCGGGCTGGATGGCGCTGGGCTTTTTGCCGGTGCACCTGGGCTACCCGTTTGCGGCGTTGCGTGCAGCCGGCCTGGCGCCCGACAGCTGGAGCACGCAATACGCGGTGCTCATCGGGTCGGCCATCGAAATCCCGTTGCTGCTTTACATCTTGCACCAGCGTGCCAAGGAGTTCAGCGAAAACCGGGCGCGGCTGCGCGCCATTGACAGCACCGACCCGCTGACCGGGTTGACCATCACCCCGGTCTTGCACCTGCGCCTGCGCGACACCATTCGCCGCGCCCGGCGCTACCGCCAACACAGCGGCCTGCTGCTGGTGGACCTGTCCAACCACGCCGACATTGCCCTGCGCGCGGGGCGCGAAACCGCTGACCGCGCCTTGGTGGTGGCCGCCGCGCGGCTCACCCGCGTGGTGCGCGAGGTGGACACGGTCTGCCGCATCGCCGACCGGCGTTTTGCCGTGCTGATTGAAGGACCGATTGAGTCCGCGCAGATCAAATTGCTGGCCCAGCACCTGGTCGCCAAGGGGCTGGAACAAGCTTCCACGCTGCCCGAAGACCTGAGCCTGCGGTTTCGTCTCGTGTCCATCTTGCTGCCGGCAGAGCAGTCCGATGGCGCTGAGGAAGACGAACGGGCGGAAGTGCGGCGCACGCTGGAGCGCTTGAACGAGGCCCTGGACCAACTGGCTGACGACCCCCGCAAGGTGGTGGTGCACCTGCCCCAGCTCAGCGCACCCGCGCTGGCGACCAGCGCAACACCGCCACCGGCCGTTTGAAATGCCCCCCGCTCAGAAGCGCCACGGCCCTTGGGTCGCCTTGCGCCACTGACATGCCGTTACAGCCTTTGCGCACCACTTCACCCCCGGTTCACACGCGCCCCGGATAATTCGGCCCCATGTTCCTGTTATCCCTTCGCCCTGCGGTTGTCGCCCTGGCCTTGGCGCCTGCCGCCTTGTGGCTCGGCCCACCGCCAGCGGCCGCGGCCACGTTTGACCTGCCGCCGATCGACCGCATCGTCAACTACCAACCCAAACTGCCGCTGCAGGTGTTCACCGCCGATGGCGTGGAGATCGCGCAGTTTGGCGCCGAGCGGCGCGACTATGTGCCGCTGGCCCGCACGCCCAAGCTGCTGCAAGACGCCGTGCTGGCGGTGGAAGACGCGCGCTTTCGCGAGCACTCGGGTGTGGACCCCAAGGGCATGGCACGCGCCGCGTTCGCCATGTTGACCGGCGGACGCAAGCAGGGTGCCAGCACCATCACGCAGCAGCTGGTGCGCACCATGCTGCTCACGCGTGAGCTGACGGTGGAGCGCAAGGCCAAAGAAATTTTGCTGGCCTTCAAGGTAGAGGAAGCCTTATCCAAAGACCGCATCCTGGAGATTTACCTCAACGAGATTTTTCTGGGCCAGCGGGCCTATGGCTTCGCCGCCGCAGCGCGCACCTATTTCGGCAAGCCCATGGACCAGCTCACCCTGGCCGAAGCCGCCATGCTGGCTGGCCTGCCGCAAAACCCGTACTACGCCAACCCGGTGGCCAACTTCGAGCGAGCCGTGCAGCGCCAGCGCGTGGTGCTCGAACGCATGCGCGCCACCGGCGCCATCACCGAGCAACAGCTGGCGGCTGCACGCGCTGAAAAGCTGCGCATTCGCACGCCCGGCCAGCGCAGCGTGAACGCCGAACACGTCGCCGAAATGGCCCGCCGCGCGGTGGTCGAACGCTTTGGCACCGGTGCCTACACCACGGGGTTGCGGGTCACCACCTCGCTGCGCGCGGCCGAGCAACGCGCCGCGTTTGATGCGGTGCAAAGCGGTGTGCTGGCCTTTGACCGCCGAGGCACCTGGCGCGGCCCGGAAGGCTTTGAAGCCCTGCCCGCCAGGAACGGCCCGGAGCTGGAGAGTGCCGCGGCGCTGGCACTGAAAGACCACCGCGACGACGAGACCCTGCGCGTGGCGGTGGTGCTCTCCGCGTCACCCAAAGAACTGCGCGTGCAACTCGCCAGCGGCGAACGGGTGAGCGTGAAGGGCGAAGGCCTGCGCTGGGCACAGCCCGGGCTGAGCGCCAAGGCCAAGGCCGCGCTGAAACTCACCCGGGGCTCGGTGGTGCGGGTGCTCAGCAAAGGCAACGCCAAAACCGGTGAAACCTGGGCCATCGCCCAGTGGCCCGAGGCCGAAGCCGCGCTGGTGGCGCTGGACACACAAAGTGGCCGGGTGCGTGCGCTGGTGGGCGGTTTTGACTTCACGCGCCAGCCGTTCAACCACGTCACGCAAAGCTGGCGCCAGCCCGGCTCGGCCTTCAAGCCGCTGCTGTATTCGGCGGCGCTGGAAGCCCGCGTGATGCCGGCCACGCTGGTGGACGACCTGCCCTTCACAGCGCCCAACGGCTGGAGCCCCGGCAACAGCAGCGGCGCACACAGCGGCCCTATCTCGCTGCGCACAGCGCTCACCCAATCCAGCAACCTTGCCAGCGTGCGGGTGCTGCAGCACGTGGGCACCCAGCGCGCCCGCGAATGGAGCACCCGCTTTGGCATGGACGCACAGCGCCACCCCGACAACCTCACGCTGGCGCTGGGCACCGGCCTGGTGACGCCGCTGCAAATGGCTGGCGCCTATGCCACGCTGGCCAACGGAGGCTGGCGCGTGGCGCCCGTGGTCATTGAAAAGATCACCGACGCCCAAGGCAAGGTGCTGTTTGAAGCACCCCCCGCCGCCGCCCTGACGGAAGACAACCGCGCCCTGCCCGAACGCAACGCGTATGTGATGAGCAGCCTGCTGAACGACGTGACCCGCTCGGGCACCGCCGCCCAGGCGCAAGCGCGGTTGAAGCGCACCGACATTTACGGAAAAACCGGCACCACCAACGACGCGGTGGACGCCTGGTTCACCGGCTACCACCCCAGCCTGGCCACCGCCGTGTGGATGGGCTACGACAAGCCGCGCAGCCTCGGTGGTGGGGCTTCGGGCGGTGGGCTGGCGCTGCCCATCTGGATCGACTTCATGGGTGCGGCCCTGAAAGGTGTGCCCGTGGCGCCACCACCGGCGCCACCCGCTGGCCTGAGCCGGGTCAACGACGAATGGCTCTACAGCGAATGGGTGGACGGCGGCGGCTGGGTCAGCAGCATTTCAGACGCTGGCGGCACGCAATACGCCGGCCCACCCACGCTGCTGGACGCGTTGAAAGACCTGTTCAAACCCTGAAGCTGGAAACGACCAGCAAAAAAAAGCCGACCCAAGGGTCGGCTTTTTTGATGAGCCGGCGCGGTTTCAGGCGCCGCAGATGCGGGCTTTGGCCTCGGCGTATTCGCGCTTGAAACGCGCCACCAGATCGGCCGCAGGCACCACTTCGCGGATGGCACCAATGCCCTGGCCGCAACCCCAGATGTCTTTCCAGGCCTTGGCGGCGTTGGCACCCTCGCCAGTGGAAAAGTTCATTTTGCTCGGGTCGCTCTCGGGCAGGTGGTCAGGGTCCATGCCAGCGTTTTTGATGCTGCCCTTGAGGTAATTGCCGTGGATGCCGGTGTAGAAGTTGCTGTAAACGATGTCGTCCGAATTGCTCTCGGTGATCATCTGCTTGTAGCCGTCCACCGCGCGCGCTTCTTCGGTGGCAATGAAGGCCGAGCCGATGTAGGCGAAGTCGGCACCCATGGCCTGCGCGGCCAGCACAGCGCCGCCCGAGGCGATGGAGCCCGAAAGGGCCACAGGGCCGCCAAACCACTCGCGAATCTCCTGGATCATGGCGAACGGGCTCTTCACGCTCGCGTGTCCGCCGGCGCCTGCCGCCACCGGAATCAGGCCATCGGCACCCTTCTCGATGGCCTTGTGCGCGAACACGTTGTTGATCACGTCGTGCAGCACCACGCCACCCCAGCTGTGCACGCCCTGGTTCACGTCTTCGCGCGCGCCCAGGCTGGTGATGATGATCGGCACCTTGTATTTGGCGCACAGCGCCATGTCTTGCTCCAGCCGGTCGTTGCTCTTGTGCACGATCTGGTTGATGGCAAACGGTGCCGCCGGGTTGTCCGGGTTGGCGGCGTCGTGCGCGGCCAGGGCTTCGGTGATTTCGGCCAGCCACTCGTCCAGCTGCGAGGCCGGGCGTGCGTTGAGCGCGGGCATGGAGCCCACCACGCCAGCCTTGCACTGGGCAATGACGAGCTTGGGGTTGCTGATGATGAACAGCGGCGAGCCGATCACCGGGAAGCGGATCTTCTGCAGCACCGGGGGCAGGTAGCGTTGGCGAGTGGTCATGGAGTCTCCGTTGTGGTTTTGGGTTCGCTGAAATGGACCGGTTGAATTCTGGGTCACGCCCGTGCGTCGGTCTGTAGCTGGTGCGACAGACCGACTCCCAGCAGGTGTGTCAGAACGCGTCCACCGCCATCGCGGTCACAGCGTCCGAGCCTTCCACGATGCTGTCGCGCACGCCCGGGGCGCGGCTCAGGATGTGGTCGGCATAGAAGCGCGCGGTGGTGATCTTGGCCTGCATAAACCCCGCGTCGGTGCCCGCGGCCAGCTGGTCTTCGGCCACCATCAGCGAGCGCGCCAGCTGCCAGCCCGCCATGAGGTTGCCGGCCAGCATCAAGTAGGGCACGCTGCCGGCAAAGGCGGCGTTGGGGTTGCTGCGGGTGTTGGCCGCAATGAACTCAACCACGTCCACAAAGGCTTCGCGCGCGGCCTTCAGGCGCTTGAGCACGGCCTTGGCGTTGGCGCTGTCTCGCTGGGCGAGTTCGATTTCGGTTTGTTCGATCTGCGCAGCGATCGCCTTGGCGCCGGTGCCGCCATCGCGCGCGGTCTTGCGGCCCACCAGGTCGTTGGCCTGAATGGCCGTGGTGCCTTCGTAGATCGTCAGAATCTTGGCGTCGCGGTAGTACTGCGCCGCGCCGGTTTCTTCAATGAAACCCATGCCGCCGTGCACCTGCACACCCAGGCTGGTGATCTCCAGGCTCATCTCGGTGCTGTAGCCCTTGACCAGCGGCACCAGGAATTCGTAGAAGGCTGCATTCTGTTTGCGCGTATCGGCATCGGGGTGGTGGTGCGCGGCGTCGTAGGCCGCAGCGGCCACGGCGGCCATGGCGCGGCAGCCTTCGGTGCTGGCGCGCATGGTCATCAGCATGCGCTTCACGTCGGGGTGGTGAATGATGGGTGCGGCCGCGCTCAGCGAGCCGTCCACCGGGCGGCTTTGCACACGGTCTTTGGCGTAACCCACGGCCTTCTGGTAAGCCCGCTCGGCAATGGCGATGCCCTGCACGCCCACGGCGTACCGCGCGGCGTTCATCATGATGAACATGTATTCCAGGCCGCGGTTTTCCTGGCCCACCAGATAACCCACCGCACCACCGTGGTCGCCATACTGCAGCACGGCGGTAGGCGATGCCTTGATGCCCATCTTGTGTTCGATGCTGACGCAGTGCACGTCGTTGCGAGCACCCAGCGAGCCATCGGCATTCACCATGAATTTGGGCACCACAAACAGGCTGATGCCCTTCACGCCTTCGGGCGCGCCCGTGACGCGGGCGAGCACCAGGTGCACGATGTTTTCGGCCATGTCGTGCTCACCGTAAGTGATGTAGATCTTGGTGCCAAACACCTTGTAAGTGCCGTCGGGCTGCGGCTCGGCGCGGCTGCGCACGGCGGCAAGGTCGCTGCCGGCCTGCGGCTCGGTCAGGTTCATGGTGCCGGTCCACTCGCCGCTCACCAGCTTCTCCAGGTAGGTGGCTTTCAGCTCATCGCTGCCCGCGGTCAGCAGCGCTTCAATGGCGCCGTCGGTCAGCAGCGGGCACAGCGCAAAGCTCATGTTGGCGCTGTTCAAAATTTCACCGCAGGCCGCACCAATGGTCTTGGGCAAGCCCTGACCGCCGAAGTCGGTGGGGTGCTGCAGACCCTGCCAGCCACCTTCGGCGTACTGCTTGAAAGCCTGCTTGAAACCGGGCGTCGTGGTGACTTTGCCGTCGTGGAAAGAAGACGGGTACTTGTCGCCTTCCCAGTTCAGCGGCGCGATCACACCTTCGTTGAGCTTGGCACACTCCTCCAGCACCGCCTGCGCGGTTTCCAGACCTGCGTCTTCAAACCCGGGCATTTGCGACACCGTGGCGATGCCAGCGATGTGCTCCATGTTGAACAGCATGTCTTTGAGGGGTGCGGTGTAGCTCATGGGTGTGTCTCTTTGGAAATGTCAGCAGATACAACAAGGGCATCGCGAACGATGCCCTGACAGGGTTGGCAACGGTTTAGAGTTTTGAAATCAACTCAGGCACAGCGGCGAACAAATCAGCCTCCAGACCGTAGTCGGCCACGCTGAAGATCGGCGCCTCAGGGTCCTTGTTGATGGCCACGATCACCTTGCTGTCCTTCATGCCGGCCAGGTGCTGGATGGCACCCGAAATACCGGCCGCAATGTACAGCTGCGGCGCCACGATCTTGCCGGTCTGGCCCACTTGCCAGTCGTTCGGGGCGTAGCCCGCGTCCACGGCAGCGCGGCTGGCGCCCAGTGCAGCGCCCAGCTTGTCGGCCAGCGGCGTCATCACTTCGTTGAACTTCTCGGCGCTGCCCAGCGCCCGGCCACCGCTGACGATGATCTTGGCGGCGGTGAGTTCGGGGCGGTCGCTCTTGGCGATTTCGCTGCCCAGGAAGGTGCTCTTGCCGCTGTCGGCTTGTGCCGCTGCGGTTTCCACGGCGGCGCTGCCACCGGTGGCGGCGGCCGGGTCAAAGCCCGTGGTGCGCACGGTGATGACCTTGGTCGCATCCAGGCTCTGCACCGTGGCCATGGCGTTGCCAGCGTAAATCGGGCGTTCAAACGTGTCGGCAGCAATCACCTTGGTGATGTCGCTGATCTGGCCCACGTCGAGCTTGGCGGCCACGCGCGGGGCGATGTTTTTGCCGCTGGCCGTGGCCGGGAACAGGATGTGGCTGTAGTTGGCGGCGATGGCCAGCACCTGAGCGGCCATGTTTTCGGCCAGGCCGTGGGCCAGGTACTCGGCGTCGGCATGGATGACTTTGGACACGCCGGCGATCTGGGCGGCTGCTGCGGCAGCGCCTGCGGCGTTGTGCCCGGCGATGAGCACGTGCACGTCACCCCCGCAGGCTGCGGCGGCGGTCACGGTGTTGAGCGTGGCGCCTTTGACGGCGGCGTTGTCGTGTTCGGCAATAACGAGTGCGGTCATGTTGTTGGTCCTCAGATCACTTTAGCTTCGTTCTTGAGCTTGTCCACCAGGGCGGCCACGTCGGCCACCTTGATACCGGCACCGCGCTTGGGCGGCTCGCTGACCGTCAGGGTCTTGATGCGTGGGCTCACGTCCACACCCAGGTCTTCGGGCTTGACGATGTCCATCTGCTTTTTCTTGGCCTTCATGATGTTGGGCAGCGTCACGTAGCGCGGCTCGTTCAGGCGCAAATCCGTGGTGACGATGGCGGGCAGGCTCAGCGCCAGCGTTTCCAGGCCGCCGTCCACTTCGCGGGTCACATGCACTTTGCCGTCCACCACTTCAACTTTGCTGGCGAAGGTGCCCTGGGGCAAATCAGCCAGCGCCGCCAGCATCTGGCCGGTCTGGTTGCAGTCGTCGTCAATGGCTTGCTTGCCCAGAATCACCAGGCCGGGCTGTTCTTTGTCCATCAGCGCCTTGAGCAGCTTGGCCACGGCCAGTGGCTGCAGTTCTTCGGCGGTTTCCACCAGGATGGCGCGGTCGGCGCCAATGGCCATGGCCGTGCGCAGGGTTTCCTGGCACTGCGTCACGCCGCAAGACACGGCGATCACTTCGGTGGCCACGCCCTTTTCCTTCAGGCGCACCGCCTCTTCCACGGCGATCTCGTCAAACGGGTTCATGCTCATCTTGACGTTGGCAATGTCCACACCGCTGCCGTCGCTCTTGACGCGCACCTTGACGTTGTAGTCCACCACGCGTTTGACGGGGACGAG
>NZ_JBVPZC010000015.1:0-79558 GCF_055702805.1 Hydrogenophaga sp. LT287
CTCCTTGTGCATCGCCATCTCCCGGCCCTGGTCGTACGTCATGCTCTGGCGCATGGGCGCGGCGATCCCCAACAGCTTGTCAGAGAAGGCCTGCATCACGTTGGCTGCGCTGGCGGGTTTGAACTCGGGCAGTTTGATGAGCATGAGCAGCCTGCTGGTGCGCTCGACCAAGGTGCCCACGGCACTGGCGTTGGCCGCCCCCTTGATCAGGTCACCCTCCCAGTGGCCAGGAAACTGCCGGTCTTCGATCTCCGGCGGTCGCAGGTGGATGCTCACCATGTCAGGGATCTGGCCGCGCCGGTCTTGCCCTTTGCTGCGAGGTACGCGCTTGTTGTGGGCGTGGCGCAGGGAGGCGATCAGCTCACGCTTGAGCTCGCCCACGGGCTGGGCGTAGATGCAGTTGTAGATGGTCTCGTGTGACACGCGGTGCTCATGGCCTTTGGGGAGGATGGCGCCCAGTGTCAGGGCAATCTGTTCGGGAGACCAACGCTCGCTAAGAAAGTGGCGCACCACATCAAAGAGCACGCCGTCGCGGTGAAGCTTGTTGGGGGGACGGCCTTGCGTACGCCGCTGCTGGGCGCAGGCACGCGCGGTGGCGCTGGCGTAGCCTGCTGGCTGTGCGTTGCGTCGAAGCTCTCTGCTGATGGTGCTGGCGGATCGTCCCATGGCCAGTGCCATCTCACGTACGCTGAAATTCTGCTGGACCAGACTGGCCAGCGTCATACGGTCCTCTGGCTGGAGTTGTTGATACCTTCTGGGCGGGCTGCTTTGCATCTGCTGACCTTACTCGGTGGCAGGTGTTGCACTTCACTTTTGAATCCGCCGGGTCTTGTTCGCGCGACAACTCAATGCCTGCCTGAATTTCGCCAATAGTCACGGCGGATACGTGCAACTGACCATCGTCAATGGATTCCAGTCAAGCCACCAGGCCACCATGTGGGCGCGGCTTGCGGAGTTCAGAAACCACATGGGTGTCGAGCAAATACATGCTCGTCACACCATGGGCTCCAACGTGCGGCGCTTGGCTTGCCCCCGCGCTAGCACGATCATGTCGGCACGCGCTTGGTCAGACAGCAACAGTTGCTTCAAGGATGGGCGGGCAGCCGACTGCAGGCAGCGCCACTCTTGTACCGGCACCAGGACGGCCGCCTCGACTCCTCTTCTGGTCACCATTTGCGGCCCTTCCACCAGGCACGCATCCAAGAACTCACTAAAACGAGCTTTCGCATCTTGATCAGTCCATGCGCGCACCGCAATCTCCAGATGGCTCGTTACTTGAACTTGTAATGGTCCCGGTTGAGCACCGCTGCCACGTCGCTCACTTCTTCGGGAAAAAGGCCCAGGTTCATGCTGGTGTTGCACATTTCCACCATGCCGCGCAACAGGCCGGCGGTGTTGATCTTGCCCAAGGGCTTGTACATGGCGCTGCCGTCGCCGCCCACTTTGCTGACGTGGCAGGCGACGCACTTGTGTTCGGCGATGAGTTTTTCACCGAGCGCCAGGTTGGCGTCTTTGAAGATTTCGGCGCCTTGGGCGCTGGCCTGGGTGCTGAAAAACACCAAGGAGCCGCCCAGCAGCACGGCGGTGGCGGCCCAGCGTAGCCGGTTGGAAACGGAGGGCAGAGAGTGAACGCGTGTTTGCATGGAAAATCCTCCGAAGCGGTTCAAAACTGCACTTTATAACGGCCCGGCCCAACACCCCACGGGGTAATCCATAACCCCAGAAACAGCAGCATGACCATTCACACCATCTTGAAAATGGGCGACCCGCGCCTGCTGCGCGTGGCGCAGCCTGTGGGCACTTTCAACACGCCCGAGCTGCACCGCCTGGTGGCCGACCTGCTGGACACCATGGCGGCGGCAAACGGCGCGGGCCTGGCGGCGCCGCAGATTGGGGTGGACTTGCAGGTGGTGATTTTTGGCACCGACGCGCCCAACCCGCGCTACCCCGACGCGCCGGTGGTGCCGCGCACGGTGTTGGTCAACCCGGTGATCACGCCGCTGGGCGACGAGGAGGAAGACGGGTGGGAGGGGTGTTTGTCGGTGCCGGGCCTGCGCGGCGTGGTGCCTCGCTTCAAGCGCATCCGTTACCAGGGGTTCGACGCGTTGGGCCAGGCGATTGACCGCGAGGCCGATGGCTTTCACGCCCGGGTGGTGCAGCACGAGTGCGACCACCTGTGGGGCAAGCTGTACCCGATGCGGGTGCGCGACTTCACGCGCTTTGGTTTTACCGAGGTGCTGTTTCCTGGGCTGGACGCGGGGGATGACGATTGAGGATCGATGCGGCCGGGAGTGGTATCCACCGTTCGCCCTGAGCTTGTCGAAGGGCTTAGACAAGCTCAGGGCGAACGGTGGGAAATTGGTCAACGAGCCGGCTTCATAGAACGCTGAAGACCCTCACCCCGGCCCTCTCACGCTACCGGGAGAGGGGGTGGGAGCGGGGAGTGCGGACGGCTCAGCCTTCCAGCGTTTCCAGCAACTCGGTTTCAATTTCAATTTGCCGCTTGTTCACCTGCAGCTGTGGTCCGCTGATGAGGAAGGTGTCTTCCACGCGCTCGCCCAGGGTGGTGATTTTGGCCAGTTGCACGCTGATTTCGTGGCGCGCCAGCACCCGTGAAATGCAATACAGCAGGCCGGCGCGGTCGCTGGCCGACACGCTGAGCAGCCAGCGCTGGGCTTTGTCGTCGGGGCGCAGGTCTACCCGGGGTGTCACGGGGAAGCTCTTGACGCGGCGCGACAGGCGGCCTTTCGTGGGGGTGGGCAGTGGCCCGCGCTCGTCAATGGTCTGGGCCAGGTTGTTTTCCACCATGGCGATGAGTTCGCGGTAGTGCTCTGACAGCGTGGGCGCCACCACCTGGAAGGTGTCGAGCGCGTGGCCGTTTTGCGTGGTGTGGATGCGCGCGTCCAGAATGCTGAAACCCGAGGTGTCAAAGTAACCGCAGATGCGGGCAAACAGGTCGTTTTGATCGGGTGCGTACACCAGCACCTGCAGGCCTTCGCCTTCGGGCGAGATGCGTGCGCGCACGATGCAGTGTTCGCCCGGCACGTTGTTGTCTGCGCTGGCTTCACCGTCGGGCGCAGCGGGGCGCTTGGCGGCGGCGCGGGCGTTTTGCGTGGCCTGCTGGTGGTTGGTTTGCGAGGCGGCTACGGCCAGCTGCTTGGTGAGTACCCGGGTGTGCCAGGCAATTTCGTCGGCCTGGTGGCGCATGAAGTAGCTCACGTCCAGCGTGTCCCACAGCGCTTTGTGCGCCAGGTGGGGCAGGGCGTGCAGCGCCAGCAGCGAAAGGGCTTCGCGTTTGCGGGCTTCCACCACGGCGCCGGGGTCGGGGGCGCGCCCGCCGAGCGCGCGCAGCGTGTAGCGGTACAGGTCTTCCAGCAGCTTGCCTTTCCAGGCGTTCCACACCTTGGGGCTGGTGCCGCGGATGTCAGCCACGGTGAGCAGGTAGAGCGCGGTCAGATAGCGCTCGTTGCCCACGCGCTTGGCAAACGCGTTGATCACGTCCGGGTCGCTCAGGTCTTCCTTTTGCGCCATGCGGCTCATGGTCAGGTGTTCGGACACCAGAAACTCGATGAGCTGGCTGTCTTCGCGGGCTATGCCGTGCTGCCGGCAGAAAATGCGCACGTCTTTCGCGCCCAGGTCCGAGTGGTCACCGCCGCGGCCCTTGGCAATGTCGTGAAACAGCGCGGCAATGTAGAAGATCCACGGTTTGTCCCAGCCTGCGGCCAGCTGCGAGCAAAACGGGTATTCGTGCGAATGTTCGGCAATGAAGAAGCGGCGCACGTTGCGCAGCACCATCAAGATGTGCTGGTCCACGGTGTACACATGGAACAGGTCGTGCTGCATCTGCCCGACGATGTTGCGAAAAACCCAGAGGTAGCGCCCCAGCACCGAGGTCTGGTTCATCAGCCGCATGGCGTGGGTGATGCCTTCGGGCTGCTGCAGGATCTTCAGGAAGGTGGCGCGGTTGACCGGATCGGCGCGGAACTTCGCGTTCATCACCGGCCGCGCGTTGTACAGCGCTCGCAGCGTGCGCGCCGACAAACCTTTGATGCCCACCGTGGTCTGGTAGATCAAAAAAGTTTCCAGAATGGCGTGGGGTTGTTGCACATACAGGTTGTCGTGCGCCACCTCCAGCATGCCGCCTTTGTCAAAAAAGCGTTCGTTCAGCGGGCGCCGGCGGTCCACGCCAGCGTCGTTGCTGCTCAGGCGCTCTTCAATGTTCAGCAGCAAAATCTGGTTGAGCTGGGTGACCGCTTTGGCCGCCCAGTAATAGCGCTTCATCAGCGCTTCGCTGGCGCGGCGCATGCCCCGGGCGTGCGGGGGCGTGTGCCCGCCCGGGCCGCTGGGGGTGATGACTGCCGGCACCTGCGCCTTGAAGCCAAACGACTCGGCCACGGCGGTTTGCAGGTCAAACACCAGCCGGTCTTCGCGGCGGTTGGCCAGCAGGTGCAGCCGGGCGCGAATGAGGCTGAGCAGGGCTTCGTTGGCCTTGATCTGGCGCGCTTCCAGCGGCGTGGCCAGGCCTTTGCGGGCCAGTTCGTCCCAGCTGCGGCCCAAGCCGGCCGCTTTGGCCACCCACAAGATGATCTGCAGGTCGCGCAGGCCGCCGGGCGACTCTTTGCAGTTGGGTTCCAGGGAATACGGCGTGTTTTCAAACTTGTTGTGGCGCTGGCGCATTTCCAGCGTTTTGGCCACAAAAAAGGCCTTGGGGTCCATCGCCTCGTTCAGCTGGCCCACCAGGGCATTGAACTGCGCTTTGCTGCCGCAAAGCAGGCGGCATTCCAGGAGCGAGGTTTGCACCGTCACGTCTTTGGCGGCTTCTTCCACGCAGTCTGCGGCGGTGCGCACGCTGGAGCCAATTTCGAGGCCCACGTCCCAGCAAGACCCAATGAAACCTTCCAGCCGGGCCTTGAGCGTTTCGTCTTGCTCCGGCTGGCTGCCGTCGGGCAGCAGCACCAGCACGTCCACGTCAGAAAACGGAAACAGCTCACCGCGGCCGTAGCCGCCCACCGCCATCAGGGTGAAACTGGGGCCAAAGCCGGCGTGGCTCCAGAGCGCGCGCAGGGTCTGGTCGGTCAGGCGTGTGAGGCGCTGCAACGCGCTGCGTACGCCGCGCGAAGAGGCGCCTTGCACACCCAGCCGCTCCAGAATGGCCGATTTTTCACTGCGGTAATGGAGGCGCAGCGCCCCAATGTCGCCTTTGGGGTCGCTCATGGCGTTCTCCTGGTGGCCGGTGGCCCGGTCAGACGGTGGCGGGGACTTGGTTCACAAAGGCGGGCACGGGCGGGCTGCCGGCCGAGAGCGTGAGCACCTCGTAGCCCGTGGGGGTGACCAAAATGGTGTGCTCCCATTGGGCCGAGAGCGAGCGGTCTTTGGTCACGATGGTCCAGCCGTCGCCCATTTCCTTGATGTCGCGCTTGCCCGCGTTGATCATGGGTTCGATGGTGAAGGTCATGCCGGCTTTCAGCTCTTCCAGCGTGCCGGGGCGGCCGTAGTGCAGCACCTGCGGGTCTTCGTGGAAGCGTTGCCCGATGCCGTGGCCGCAAAACTCGCGCACCACGGTGTAGCCGTTGCTTTCGGCAAAGGTTTGAATGGCGTGGCCAATGTCGCCCAAGCGCACGCCCGGTTTGACCATGGCAATGCCCTTCCACATGGCTTCAAAGGTGACGTGGCACAGGCGCTTTGCCTGGATGCTGCAGGCCGCTTCGCCGCCAATGAGGAACATGCGGCTGTTGTCGCCGTACCAGCCTTCGGGCGTGATCACGGTGACGTCGATGTTCAGGATGTCGCCTTTTTTCAACGGCTTTTCATTGGGAATGCCGTGGCACACCACCTGGTTGATGGACGTGCACAGGTGGCCGGGGTAGGGCGGGTAGCCGCTGGGCTGGTAGCCAATGGTGGCCGAGCGCGTGCCCTGCTGCTTCATGTATTCGGCCGCCAGGCGGTCGATTTCCAGCGTGGTCATGCCGGGCTGGATCAGCGGGGTCAGGTAGTCCAGCACTTCGGAGGCCAGTCGGCCGGCCACGCGCATGCCTGCGATGCCGGCTTCGTCTTTGTAGGTGATGCTCATGGGGCTGGATTATCCCACCGGGGCTGGGCGTGGTTGGCGGGGGTGGGCGGGTTGCCCGGGTAAAATCGCGGGTTTCCACCCACCCTCTGGGTTCACGCACCCCAGGCTCCCACCGTGTCCCTGCACCTGCGCTTTTTTGATGGCGGCAATGCCATCAGCGACTTCAAAGTCCAGCAAATTTTGCCCCGCCTCGTGGGCATTTCCGACAAGATCACCGGCCTCACGGCGCGCTTTGTGCACCTGGCGTCGTTTGACGCCGAGCCCGACGCCGCCACCGTGGAGCGCCTGGGCCAGCTGCTGGCCTACGGCGAGCCTTGCTCGCAAGCGCACCAGAAGCTGACCGAAAGCGGCGCCCCGGCGCTGCTGGTGATGCCGCGGCTGGGCACTGTGTCGCCCTGGGCGTCCAAAGCCACCGACATTGCCCACAACTGCGGCCTGGCACTGCACCGGGTGGAGCGGTTGGTGGAATTCCGGCTGCAGCTTAAAAGCGGCCTGCTGGGCAAAGCCAGCCTGAGCGCCGAGCAACTGCAAGCCGTGGCCGACAGCCTGCACGACCGCATGACCGAAAACGTGTCGCTAGACCGCAGCCAGGCCAGCGCCTTGTTCACCGAACTGCACGCGGCGCCCATGGCGCATGTGGATGTGCTGGCGGGTGGCCGCACGGCCCTGGTGCAAGCCAACACCACCTGGGGCCTGGCCCTGGCCGACGACGAGATTGATTACCTGGTGAACGCCTTCACCGGCTTGCAGCGCAACCCCACCGACGTGGAGCTGATGATGTTTGCGCAGGCCAACAGCGAGCACTGCCGCCACAAAATCTTCAACGCGCAGTTCACCATTGACGGCGTGGCGCAGGACAAAAGCCTGTTTGGCATGATCCGCCACACGCACCAGTTGGCACCGCAGCACACCGTGGTGGCGTACTCGGACAACGCGTCCATCATGGAAGGCAACCCGGTGGAGCGCTTTGTGGCGCGCGCCGGCGGCAACGCTTCGCCCGCCTACGTGGCCGAGCCGGCCACGCACCACATCTTGATGAAGGTGGAAACGCACAACCACCCCACCGCCATCTCGCCGTTTCCCGGCGCGTCCACCGGCGCAGGCGGCGAGATTCGCGACGAAGGCGCCACCGGGCGCGGTTCCAAGCCCAAGGCGGGCCTGACCGGCTTCACCGTGTCCAAGCTCTGGGGCGGCCTGAGCGACCAGCCGGGCGGCAAGCCCGAGCACATTGCCAGCCCGCTGCAGATCATGACCGAGGGCCCGCTGGGCGGCGCCGCTTTCAACAACGAGTTTGGCCGGCCCAACCTGCTGGGCTATTTCCGCGAATACGAGCAGGCCGTGGACGGCGTGCAGCGCGGCTACCACAAGCCCATCATGATCGCGGGCGGCCTGGGCGTGATCGACGCCGGGCAGACCCACAAGATCGAATTCCCCGCCGGCTCGCTGCTGATTCAGCTGGGTGGCCCGGGAATGAAGATCGGCATGGGCGGCAGCGCGGCCAGTTCCATGGCCAGCGGCACCAACGCCGCTTCGCTCGACTTTGACAGCGTGCAGCGCGGCAACCCCGAGATTGAGCGCCGCGCGCAAGAGGTCATCAACCACTGCTGGCAGCAGGGCGACAAGAACCCGATTTTGGCCATTCACGACGTGGGCGCGGGCGGTTTGTCCAACGCCTTCCCGGAGCTGACCAACGACGCCGGGCGCGGCGCCCGCTTTGACCTGCGCGCCGTGCCGCTGGAAGAAAGTGGCCTGGCGCCCAAAGAGATTTGGTGCAACGAAAGCCAGGAACGCTACGTGCTGGCCATCGCGCCCGAGTCGCTGGCGCAGTTTCAGGCGTTTTGCGAGCGCGAACGCTGCCCGTTTGCGGTGGTGGGCGTGGCCACCGAAGAGCGCCATCTGGTGGTGAGCGATGTGGATTTGCCCTTGGCAACGCCACGGCAGGGCAGTTCGGATTTGCCCCTTCCCCCCCTGGGGGAAGGCAGGGATGGGGGCCTGCGCGCCGACACCTCATCGGCAGGCGAGCCCCCACCCCAACCCTCCCCCAGCGGGGGAGGGAGCCAGAACCCCGTCAACATGCCCATGAACGTGCTGCTGGGCAAGCCGCCCAAGATGCACCGCGACGTGAAAAGCGTGGCGCGTGCGCCGCAGCCCATGGACCTCACCGGCGTCGACCTGCAAAAAGCGGTCATCGACGTGCTGAGCCACCCCACCGTGGCGTCCAAGCGCTTCCTTATCACCATTGGCGACCGCACCGTGGGTGGCCTGAGCCACCGCGACCAGATGGTCGGCCCCTGGCAGGTGCCGGTGGCCGACTGCGCCGTGACGCTGGCCGACTTTTCTGGCTTTGCGGGTGAAGCCATGGCCATGGGCGAGCGCACGCCGCTGGCCTCGCTCGACGCGGCTGCGTCGGGCCGCATGGCGGTGGCCGAAGCCATCACCAACCTGCTGGCCGCGCCCATTGAGCTGCCGCGCGTGAAGCTGTCCGCCAACTGGATGGCCGCCTGTGGCGAACCCGGCGAAGACGCCGCGCTGTTCGACACCGTGAAAGCCGTGGGCATGGAGCTGTGCCCGGCGTTGGGCATTTCCATTCCGGTGGGCAAAGACAGCCTGTCCATGCGCACCCAGTGGCAAGACGGGGTCGACAAGCAAAAAGTGACCTCGCCCGTGAGCCTGATCGTGACCGCCTTTGCCACGCTGGCTGACGTGCGCAGCACGCTCACCCCTCAACTCGACCGCACCACGGAAGACACGACCTTGGTGCTGGTGGACCTGGGCAAGGGCCAGCACCGCATGGGCGGCAGCATGCTGGCTCAGGCGCTGGGCCAGCCTGGCGGCGCCGTGCCCGATCTGGACGACCCGCAAGATCTCGTCAACCTGGTGAACGCCGTCAACGCGCTGCGCGCCGAAGGCAAGCTGCTGGCCTACCACGACCGCAGCGACGGTGGCCTGCTGGCTGCTGCCGCTGAAATGGCCTTTGCCGGCCATGTGGGCGTGGCGCTGAATGTGGACATGCTCGTGACCGAGGGCGACGGCATTGCCGACAGCCGCATGGACAGCGGCGACGCCAAAAACTGGGCCACCCAGGTCAGCGCCCGCCGCGAAGAACTCACGCTCAAGGCCTTGTTCAGTGAAGAGCTGGGCGTGCTGCTGCAGGTGCGCACGGCCGAGCGCAACGCTGTGATGCAAACCCTGCGCGAACACGGCCTGAGCAAGCACAGCCACTTTGTGGGCAAGACCCGCCCCGAGTCGTCCGGCATGGACGTGGGCAAGGGCAAGCTGCAGGTGTGGCGCGACACCAAGTCGGTGTTCAGTGCCGACCTGTTTGACCTGCACCAGGTGTGGGACAGCGTGAGCTGGCGCATCAACCAGCAGCGCGACAACCCGGCCTGTGCCGACAGCGAGCACGCAGCCGCCGGCCTGCCGTCCGATACGGGCATGCATGTGTCGCTCAGCTTCGACCCGCTGGACAACGTGGCCGCGCCGTTTCTGAACCTGAGCCGCCCGAAGGTCGCCATCTTGCGCGAGCAGGGCGTGAACTCGCATGTGGAAATGGCTTACGCCTTCACGCAAGCAGGCTTTGAGGCGTTTGACGTGCACATGACCGATCTGCAAAGCGGCCGCGCCAAGCTGGAAGACTTCCAGGGCGTGGTGGCTTGCGGCGGTTTCAGCTACGGCGACACGCTGGGCGCCGGCATTGGCTGGGCGCGCTCCATCACCTTCAACCCTTTGCTGTCCGAGCAGTTCCAGGGTTTCTTTGCCCGCCAAGACACCTTTGGCCTGGGCGTGTGCAACGGCTGCCAGATGTTTGCCGAGCTGGCCGACATCATCCCCGGCGCCCAGGCCTGGCCGCGTTTCACCACCAACCAGAGCGAGCGCTTTGAAGCCCGCTTGTCGATGGTCGAAGTGCTCGAATCGCCCAGCCTGTTCCTGCAAGGCATGGCCGGCAGCCGCCTGCCGATTGCCGTGGCGCACGGTGAAGGCTTTGCCAACTTCAAGTTCCGCGGCGACCCCGCGCAAGCCATTGCGGCCATGCGCTTTGTGGACAACACCGGTGCCGCCACCGAGCAGTACCCGTTCAATCCCAACGGCAGCCCCGCAGGCCTAACCGCCGTGACCACGGCAGACGGCCGCTTCACCGCCATGATGCCGCACCCCGAACGCGTGTTCCGCAACATCCAGATGAGCTGGATGGATGTGGAAAAAGCCGGTGGCCAGAGCGCCCACAGCCCGTGGATGCGCATCTGGCGCAACGCGCGCAAGTGGGTGGGCTAAGCCAGGTTCGTTTGTCTGAGATTGCTGTCGGTGCTAGCATTGACAGCAATTTTTACCATCTGTTGGAGCCCGCGATGAGCACGCTCACGATCCGCAACCTCGAACCGCACATCAAAGACAAGCTGCGCCAAACGGCTGCAGCCCATGGGCGATCCATGGAGGAAGAGGTGCGCACCATCTTGCGGCAAGTGCTGTCACAGCCCACCGCAGGACCAGGTTTGGGGAGCCGCGTTCACGCCCGCTTTGCTGCCTTGGGCGGGGCGGAAGATGTGAACATGCCGCCACGCACCGAATTGCCACGCGCCGCACACTTTGGTGACGCTGGAGCCAACACATGATTGTTCTGGACACCAATGTGGTGTCCGAGCTGATGCGGGCGCAGCCTGCGCCCAACGTGCTTGACTGGGTCAACGCGCAGCCATCCGAACAGCTCTGCTTGTGCAGCGTCGTCGTGGCCGAACTGCTTTACGGTGTGGGGCGCATGCCGGACGGCATTCGCAAAAGCGACCTGCTTTTTGCCGTGCGGGCCATGGTTTTTGAAGACTTTGCGGGCCGAGTTTTGCCGTTTGACCTGGATGCCGCCGTTGCGTGTGCACAGATGGTGGTGCAAAGGGAAAAGGCAGGCCGCACCATTTCAACCGCTGACGCCCAGATTGCTGCCATTTGCGCTGCGCACGGTGCCCGCCTCGCCACGCGCAATACCCGTGACTTCGCATTGTTGGACCTTCAGCTCATCAACCCCTGGGACTGAAGCTTTGCCCACGGGCTTCACCGCGTTCAAACCGAGCGCACCCGCCCTTTTTACCCAGATAGACGCACACCATGGCCACCAGTCTCCTCATGCTGCTCGACGACATCGCCACCATCCTGGACGATGTAGCCGTGATGACCAAAGTGGCCGCTCGCCAGGGCATGGCCGCTGCCGACGACGTGGCGACCATGACGCAACTGGCCGCCAAGAAAACCGCTGGCGTGCTGGGTGACGACCTGGCGCTCAACGCGCAACAGGTCACCGGCGTGAAGGCCGACCGGGAACTGCCCGTGGTCTGGGCGGTGGCCAAGGGCTCGTTTCTGAACAAAGCCATTTTGGTGCCGGCGGCGCTGGCCATCAGCGCCATTGCGCCCTGGGCCATCACACCGTTGCTCATGCTGGGCGGCCTGTTTCTGTGCTTTGAGGGTGCCGAAAAACTGCTGCACGCGTTTTTGCACAAAAAGTCGGAGGAGGACGCCCGCCACGTGGAAATGGTGAAAGCCGTTTCGGACGAAACGGTGGACCTGGTGGCGTTTGAAAAAGACAAGATCAAAGGCGCGGTGCGCACCGATTTCATTCTGTCCGCCGAAATCATCGTCATCACCCTGGGCACGGTGGCCGCCGCCACGTTCGCCAAACAGCTGTCGGTGCTGGTGGGCATTTCCATCGTCATGACGGTGGGCGTTTACGGCCTGGTGGCCGGCATCGTCAAGCTCGACGACACTGGCCTGCACCTGAGCCGCCAGAGCGCTGCGTGGAAGCAGTCGCTGGGCCGCGGCATCCTTACCGCCGCACCCTGGCTCATGAAAACCCTGTCTGTGGTGGGCACCGCGGCCATGTTTCTGGTGGGTGGCGGCATTTTGTTGCACGGCATTCCGGCCCTGGGCCATGCGGTAGAAGCCTTTGCCGGCAGCTTGGGCTGGCTGGGGGCTGTGGTGTCCAGCCTGGCGGGCGCATTCGCGGGTCTGCTGGCCGGCGGGGCGGTGGTGCTGCTGCTCACCGGCTGGAAGCGGCTGCGCGGGCAGGGCGCTGCGGTTGCGCATTGACGCACAAAAGAGGCGGTCTTGACCTGCATCAAGGCCCACTCGCTGGCAATCTCTAGACTGGGCTCCATCAATCGTGAGTGTGCTGATGGTTCGTTCAGCCGCTCGGTTTGAACAACCACAACAGGAGCCACACCATGACCGCCACCCCCCATGCCGCAACGGTTGACGCAGATGCCCCGCTGACCAACTTCACCAACTGCCACAGCGGCATCATCAAACGCCTGAACGCGCTGGACGAATTGCCCGCCTTGCTGGCTCCGGCCGCCCGGGCGCGGCAAATCGCAGAACAGTCGCTGGAGTTTTTCCGTGAAGCGATTTTTGAACACCATCTGGAAGAAGAGCGCGAGCTGTTCCCCGCCGTCATTGCCAGCGCCACCCCGGGCGAAGAACTGCTGAAAGTCAAGGCCATGACCACGCGCCTCACGCAAGAGCACCGCATGGTGGAAGCGCTGTGGAAGACGCTGGAAAGCGGCCTGAAACGCGTGGCCAAAGGCCAAAGCACCGACCTGGATGTGTCGGAAGTGCAGCGACTGGTGAGCGAATACACCGCCCATGCCGCCTATGAAGAGGCCGAATTTTTGCCGCTGTCAGAAAAGATCTTGAGCCGCAACAGCAACCACATGGCCGCGCTCGGCCTGTCGCTGCACATGCGGCACGTGAAGCCGGTCAACGCGTACATCTGAGGCACAAGCAGCGCCAGCGCGCTGCTTCAGTGAAGGCCAGTCACCGGCCGCGTCCGGTAAAACTTCAGCGGGCTGCTTTGCGCAGCCTTGAGCACCGCCGGTTTCATCTTGCCGACCACATGCATCTCGCAGGGTTTGCAGTCAAAGCGCAGGGTGAGCTTTTCGTCGCCGTGCACGAGTGACATGGGCTCGGCGCGCACCGTGCCCTGCACGCCGGTGATGCCTTTGGCCTGCTTGGGGCACAGGCTGAGCGAAAATCGCACGCAGTGCTTGGTGATCATCAGGCTCACTTCGCCGGGCTCTTCGTGGCTCTCGTAGGCGGCGGCGATCACTTTCACGCCGTGTTTGGCGTAAAAGTCCCGCGCTTTCTGGTTGAACACGTTGGCCAGGTAGGTGAGCGTGTCTTCGGGGTAGGGCGCGGGCGGTTGCACCGGCTCGGCGCGGGGCAGGCGCTGCCAGGCGGTGGCGCGGGCGGCTTCCAGCTTTTCAATGGCTTCGCGGCGCAGCGGGTTGAGCAAGGAAGCCGGTACGAACCAGGCTTGCGAAAGGTTCAGCGCCACGTCGATGGGCTCAAAAATCGTGTCGCCCAGCCGGGCCAGAGCTTCGCGCAGTTTGCTCTGCGCCTGGGCAGCGTCTTTGGCTGGCTCCAGGGTGCAGGGCAGGGTGGCGGTGGCGCTGTGGCCGTCTTCGTCGGTGGCGGTCAGGCTCAGGCCTTGGGGCGTTTCGTCCAGTTGCAGCCAGGCGCCTATGCGCCGTTCGGCCGACTTTTTCTCCAGACTGCGCACCCAGTCCATGTCGCGGTTGCGGTTCACCACGGTGTTTTTGCGCAGGTCTTTCAGCGTGTCGATGGCGTCTTTGGGGTACACGCGCCAGCGGCTGGGCGCGGGCAGGCGCTCGGCGCGGTTGATCTGCAGGCCGGTGAGTTCCTTTTGCAGGTCCAGGTAGCACAGGCCGTCGCCGTTGTGGATCACGGTGGCGGGGTCGTCGGTTTCCAGCTCAACAAAGTTGGGACCCACCTGGGTGACATAACCAATGGGGCGGCCCGGGTTTTTGGGCGTGTCAAAGGCGCCAATGTCTTCTTTGCGGCCCTGCACAAAGTAGTCGGTGAACTCGCGGTTGAAGTTCTGGTCGGGGTCGGGCTGAAAGTGCAGGGTGCAGTTGCCGCTGGACGAGCGGGCCAGCGGGTTGGCCGACGCCTGGCGGTCTTCCAGAATCTCGTCGAGCAGCACGCGGTAGTGGGCGGTGATGTTTTTCACGTAGCCCATGTCCTTGTAGCGGCCCTCGATTTTGAAGCTGCGGGTGCCGGCACCGATCAGGGCGCGCAGGTTGTCGCTCTGGTTGTTGTCTTTCATGCTTAGCACGTGTTTGTCGTGCGCCACGATGCGGCCCTGGCTGTCTTTCACCTCATAAGGCAGGCGGCAAGCTTGCGAGCAGTCGCCGCGGTTGGCGCTGCGCCCGGTGTGGGCGTGGCTGATGAAGCACTGGCCGCTGTAGGCCACGCACAGCGCGCCGTGCACAAAAAATTCGAGCGTGCAGCGCTCGGGGTCGGTGGCGGCGCGAATGTCTGCGATCTGCTGCAGCGTGAGTTCACGCGCCAGCACAATTTGTGAGAGACCAGCGTCTTGCAGAAAACGGGCTTTTTCGGGCGTGCGGATGTCGGTTTGCGTGCTGGCGTGCAGCTGGATGGGCGGTAAGTCGATCTCCAGCAAGCCCATGTCTTGAATGATGAGTGCGTCCGCGCCAGCGTCATACAGCTGCCAGGCCAGCTTGCGGGCGGGCTCCAGTTCATCGTCTCGCAAGATGGTGTTCATCGTCACAAAAATGCGGCTGCCGAAGCGGTGCGCGTATTTCGCCAGGCGGGCAATTTCTTTCACCGAGTTGTCGGCGCTGGTGCGGGCGCCAAACGATGGCCCGCCGATGTACACGGCGTCAGCCCCGTGGTTCACGGCCTCGATGCCAATGTCGGCGTCGCGGGCGGGGGAGAGCAGTTCCAGGTGGTGGGGCAGCATGGGTGTCGAGCGTGCAAAATCGGTGGACGGCGAAAAAAACCAACGCGATATTGTCCAGGAGAACACCGATGCATGCACCTGCCCCGTTCAATCAAAGCGCGCAACCCGCTGTGGTGCTGGTGCACGGCTCGTGGCACGGTGCCTGGTGCTGGCGCCGGGTTTTGCCGCTGTTGCGGGGCGCTGGGGTGGACGCGCACGCGGTCACGCTCACGGGTGTGGGCGAGCGGGCCCACCTGCTGAGCCCGGCCATTGACCTGCACACGCACATACAGGATGTGATCGGGCTCATCGAGGCCGAAGAGCTGCAGCGGGTGGTGCTGGTGGGCCACAGCTACGCGGGCATGGTGATCACCGGCGTGGCCGACCGGCTGCAGCGCGAGCGCCCGGGCTTGCTGGCGCATCTGGTGTACCTGGACGCGGCGCTGCCACACCCCGGCGACAGCTGGAGCAGCCACCACGCGCCTGAGACGAAGCAGGCGCGCATGGCCGCCGCCCAACCCAGCGGGGGCCTGAGCTTTCCACCGCCCGACGCCGCGCTGTTTGGCCTGGAAGGCGCCGACCGCGACTGGGTGAACCGGCGCCAGACGCCGCAGCCCTTCAAGCTGTACCAGCAGCCGCTGGACTTTGATGCCGAGCGCGTGGCCGCTGTGCCGCGCACCTTCATTGACTGCACGATGCCCGCGCTGGCCACCATTGCGCCGTCGCGCGCGCGGGTGCGCAGCGAACCGGGCTGGCAGGTGCTGGAAATGGCCACCGGCCACGACCCGATGGTGAGCGAGCCGCAAGGGCTGGCCGACCTGTTGCTGCGCATCCAGCGCCAGGCGGCATGAGCGTGCGGGTGCCTGAGCCAAGTCGCGCAACGGGGCGGCTGGACCGCATTGACCTGCTGCGCGCTGCCGCCATGCTCTGGATGACGGCCTTTCATTTCAGCTTTGACCTGAACCACTTTGGCCTGATTCAGCAAAATTTTTACAACGATCCGTTCTGGACCTGGCAGCGCACCGCCATCGTGAGCGGCTTTCTGTTCACCGCCGGCTTGTCGCAGGCGGTGGCGCTGCACCGGGGGCAGAGCTGGCCGCGTTTCTGGCGCCGCTGGGCGCAGGTGGCGGGGGCCGCGTTGCTGGTCACGGTGGGGTCGGTGGTGATGTTTCCCAACAGTTTTATTTACTTTGGCGTGCTGCACGGCATTGCGGCCATGCTGATCGTGGCCCGGCTCACCGCCGGCTGGGGCGCCTGGCTGTGGCTGCTGGGTGCACTGGCGGTGGCGCTGAAATGGGCCGCGCCGTGGCTGATCGGCGCCATGCCGGCGCTGGAGGTGTTCAACACGCCGTGGCTGAACGGGTTGGGTTTCATCAGCCGCAAACCCATCACCGAAGACTATGTGCCGCTGCTGCCGTGGCTGTGCGCGGTGTGGTGGGGCATGGCTGCTGGGCAATGGGCTCTGAAACACCGGCCCGCTTGGTTGGGCTCGGCCGATGCGCCTGCGGGCGGGGTTCGCCGAGGCTTGGTCACGCTGGGGCAGTGGAGCCTGAGCTACTACCTGCTGCACCAGCCGGTGCTGATGGGCCTGGTGGGTGCTTTCGTGTGGCTGCGCGGCAGCTGATCAGCCCACGCAAAACGGCCGCAGAAACTGCGCGGCCACGAACAAGTCGCGCTCGATCGCCCGGCGCACGCCGGCGCTGTCTTTGCGCTGCAGGGCCTGCATCGCGCCGCCATGCGCATCGTTGAGCACGGCGCTGGCGCCTTCGGCTTCAAACAGACGGTTGGACAGCGGCCCCACCTTGAGCCACACGGTTTCAATCAGCGCCATCAGCGTGGGCGAGCCGGCGGCCTGGTAAAGGCGCAGGTGAAACGCCTCGTTGGCGTCGAGGTAGGCCGTGGCGTCACCGGCGGTCAGGGCTTCGCCCATGCGCCGTTCCAGTGCGATCAGTTCGTCCAAGCCGGCGCTGTCCAGGCGGTGGGCGCCGCGCTCGGCGGCCTCGCCTTCGAGCAGCAGGCGCATGCTCAACACGTCGTCAAACTCGGCCACCGAAAGCCGCGGCACCAGCATGCCGCTGTGGGGCACGTTGACCAGCGCACCTTCGGCCGCCAGGCGTTGCAGCGCGGCGCGCACCGGCATGACGCCGGCGCCGAGCTGTTGCGCAATGTCGTGAATTTTCAGCCGCTCACCCGGCAAAAATCGGCCCACCGTGACCCACTGGCGCAGGCGCAGGTAGGTGCTGTCTTGCTGGGTGGGGGCGGGCGCGGCCTTCATGCGGCTGGCACCGCGGTGGTGATCTCGCCCAGCACCGCGTCCAGGGCGTCCAGCAGCTGGGCCACGTGGGCCGGGGTGGTTTGCGGGCACACCAGCATCATGTTGTGAAACGGGGTGATCAAAATGCCCCGGTTCAGCAGCCCCAGGTGGATCAGGTGCTCCAGCTCGCCGTCGAGCACGCGGTCGGCCTCACTGCCGTTGGTGGGCGGGGTGGCGCAAAACTGAAACTCGGTGCGCGCGCCCACCTGGGTGACGCACCACGGCAGGCGGTGCTTTTGCAAAACGCCTTGTAGGCCGCTGGCCAGCGCCTCGGCCTGGGTGAGCATGTGGTCGTAGGCGCTGGGCGTCATCACCTCGGTGAGCGCGGCGCGCATGGCGGCCATGGCGAGCATGTTGCCGGTGAGCGTGGTGCCGATGCCGCTGTGGCCGGGCGGGGCGTCTTGCTTGGCCAGCATGGCGCGCTGGGCCAGGCTGGCGCTCATGCCGTACACCGCGCAGGGCACGCCGCCGCCCACTGGCTTGCCCAGCACCAGCGCGTCTGCCTGTATGCCGTGGGCGCGCGCGTAGCCGCCGGGGCCGGTGCTGATGGTGTGGGTTTCGTCCATCACCAGCAGGGCGCCGTGTTGCTTGATGAGCGCTTGCGCAGCGGCCCAGAAGCCGGGTTCGGGCAGCACCATGCCGATGTTGGTCATCACCGGCTCGGCCAGCACGCAGGCCACTTCGCCTTGTTTGAGCGCGGCTTCCAGCGCTGGCAGGTCGTTGAACTCGACCACCACCGTGTGCTCGGTGAGGTCGTGTACCTGGCCGAGCAGGCTGTTGCGCTGCACCGGCTGGCCGCCCACCAGATCGACAAACACGTCTTCAATGGTGCCGTGGTAGCAGCCGTTGAACACCAGCAGCTTTTTGCGCCCCGTGGCGGCCCTTATCCAGCGCAGGGTGTAGCGGTTGGCGTCGGTCGCGCTCATGGCGAACTGCCAGAAGGGCAGGCCAAAGCGCTCGCTCAGGGCCTGGCCCACGGCGGCGGCGTCTGCCGTGGCCAGCATGGTGGTGTAGCCGCGCGTGGCCTGCTGCACCAGCGCGGCGGCCACCGGCGCGGGCGCGTGGCCAAACATGGCACCGGTGTCGCCCAGGCAAAAGTCCACCAGGCTGTGGCCATCCACGTCGGTCACCACCGCGCCGCTGGCGCGGTCCACGTGCAGGGCAAAGGGCGTGCCCCAGTCGTTCATCCAGTGCAGCGGCACGCCAAACAACAGGTGCTGCTGCGCCTGCGCCGCCAGCTCGGCCGACTGCGGGTTGCGTGTCGCGTAGTGGGCCCGCTCACGGGCCAGAAAGGCCTGGGCGCGGGGCCAGTCAATGCCGGTGCGGGGATGGGTTTCGTTTTGCATGGGGCTTCAATCGTTTTTCAAGCTGGCATACCGTTCGGTCTCAGGCGCGCGTGTCTTCGTTCCAAGGCACCCGTGGAACCGCCCTTCGTCACGCTCAGGGCGGGCCACCAGGTGCGCAACCCTCCCGCCGCAGGCGAGAGAGGGGAAAGCCGCGCAGCGGCACACGGGGTGTCTGCCTAAACCAGCAGCAACAGGTGTTCGCGTTCCCACGAGCTGATGACCCGGTTGTAGGTGGCGTATTCCAGTTCTTTCACGGCCAGAAACGCGTCGACAAACGCGCCGCCCAGCACCTCGCGCAGCGGCTCGCAGGTGCGCATGCGGCGTATCGCATCTTCCAGGTGGTTGGGCAGTTCGTAGTCCATGTCCCAGGCGCTGCTGCGCATGGGCGCGGTGGGCTCCAGCGCCTGTTTCATGCCCAGGTAACCGCAGGCCAGCGTGGCGGCCATGGCCAGGTAAGGGTTCACGTCCACGCCGGGCACGCGGTTTTCCAGGCGGCGGTTGGCGGCGTCGGACTCGGGCACGCGAATGCCGCAGGTGCGGTTGTCAAAGCCCCACTGCACATTGATGGGCGCCGACATGTTGCGTGAGAGCCGCCGGTACGAGTTCACATAGGGCGCCAGCATGGGCATGACCAAAGGCACATAGCGCTGCAAACCGGCGATGTAGTGGCCAAACGCCGGGCTCACCGAGCCGTCGGGCAGGCTGAAGATGTTGTGGCCGGTCTGGCTGTCCAGAACGCTCTGGTGGATGTGCATGGCGCTGCCGGGCTCGGCTTCCATCGGCTTGGCCATGAAGGTGGCAAAAATACCGTGGCGCAGAGCCGTTTCCCGCACCGTGCGCTTGAACAGAAACACCCGGTCGGCCAGGTCCATCGGGTCGCCGTGGGTGAAATTGATTTCCATCTGGCCCGCGCCGGCCTCGTGAATGAGCGTTTCAACGCCAAGGCGGTGCACCTCGCAAAAGCGCGACAGCTCCAGAAAGAAGGGGTCGAAGTCGTTCACCGCGTCGATGGAATACGACTGTCGCCCGGCCTCGGGCTTGCCGGTGCGCCCCAGGGGCGGCTGCAGCGGCTCGTGCGGGTTTTGGTGGCGGGCCACCAGGTAAAACTCCATCTCGGGTGCCACCACCGCTTGCCAGCCGCGCGCCGTGTAGCGGTCCAGCACACCGCGCAACACGCTGCGCGGTGACAGTGCCACGGGCCGGCCGTCAAACTCTTCGCAGTCGTGAATGATCACCGCCACCTGCTCGGCCGCCCAGGGCACCACGCGGGCGGTGCTCAGGTCGGGCACGCACACCATGTCGGGGTCGGTGTCGCCCACAAAGGCGGTGTTGTCGGGTTGCTGGCCGTTCACCGTGTTCAGCAGCACGCTTTTGGGTAGGCGCATGTGGCCGGACTTCAAAAACAGGTCTTTGGGCAAAATTTTGCCGCGCGCAATGCCGGTCATGTCCGGGATCACGCATTCCACTTCTTGGATGCGGTGCTGGGCGAAAAAGTCTTTGAGGGAATCGGTGTTCATCGGTCTGGCCTGGTGGTGCTTCACACCGCAGGTGCAATGCTTATTTGATCAAATAAAAGCCAAATTATGAACAATGATCGGGTTCAACTCAATATTTGATCAAATTTGAGTGGCGCTTGGATGTTGAGTGGACGAAAAAAAACGCGGCCTGGGCCGCGTCTTGGGGTGAAGAACGCTGCTTGGCAGCGCCAAGCTCACTCCACCTTGGCTTTTTCGCGCAGCTTATTTTGAAACTCAGACAGCTTCTGCTGCTGCATCTGCTGGGCAATTTGCGGCTTGACCTCGTCAAAGGCGGGCAGCTGAGCCTGGCGCACGTCGTCCACGCGGATGATGTGCCAGCCGAACTGGCTCTTCACCGGCGCAGCGGTCATCTGGCCTTTGTCCAGCTTCACCATGGCTTCGGAAAACTCCGTTACGTAGCTGCCGGCTGCAGCCCAGTCCAGGTCGCCACCGTTGGCGCCGGAGCCTGGGTCTTTGGACTGCTTTTTGGCAATATCTTCAAAGCTGGCACCGCCCTTGATGGACGCGATGATGGCCTTGGCTTCGTCTTCTTTTTCCACCAGGATGTGGCGGGCACGGAATTCCTTGCCAGCGTTGGCCGCGGCAAACTTGTCGTATTCGGCCTTGATGTCGGCGTCGGTCACCGGGTTTTTCTTCTGGAAGTCGGCAAACAGCGCACGGATCATGATGGTCTGGCGGGCCAGTTCCATCTGGGTTTTGTATTCGGCAGTGGCTCCAATACCGCGCTTCTGGGCTTCCTGCATGAAGATTTCACGCAGCACCACCTCTTCTTTCAACTGGGCGCGCACCGTGTCGTCCACCGGACGGCCCGAAGCGGCCACCTGCTGTGCCAGCGCTTCCACGCGCGCGGTAGGCACGGCCTTGCCATTCACGATGGCCACGTTTTGGGCCGCAGCCCAGGGAGCGGCTGCAATCAAAGCGGCCGCGGTCAGGGCCGTCAGGGAGAATTTCATGGTGTTCCTCGGGGTGAAAAAAGGTGGGAGCCGCCGCACAGGGCCGGGTTTCAGCAAACAGGTATCCAAACGTAGGCAGGTAGTTCAGGCCAGAGCACGCTTTTTAAAGCCCCGCTGTTCGTGGCCCAGCCAGGGCTCAAGCCTTGATTTCAATGGCCAGTGCGTGCATGCCTGCATCGGTGAATTTTTGCAGCGCATCATACACAAGGCGGTGCTGTGCCACGCGGCTGCGCCCGGCAAACGCGGGGCCGCCAATGCGCACCCGAAAGTGGGTGCCGTAGCCCATGCCGTTGGAGCCTGCATGGCCGGCGTGGTCGGCGCTTTCGTCCAGCACTTCCAGCAGCGTGGGCGACAGCGCTTCACGCAAGCGGGCTTCCAGCGCCGGAGCGGTGGGAATGAAGTCTTGATCGCTCATGATTTTTCGGCCTCGTTGCCGTCGTCTTTGATGTAACGCGCGATGTAAAGGCCTTGGCCAATGATGAACACCACCGGGAAGATGTAGCCCCAGAGCTTGAAGTTCACCCAGTCTTCGGTGGAATAGTAGGCCGCCACATAGCCGTTGATGGCCGCCATGAACAGGAAATAAGCCACCCAGATGACCGTGAGCCGCCCCCACACGGCAGTGGGCAGCGTGAGCTGGCTACCCAGCAAAATTTGCAGGAAGTTCTTCTTCCAGCCCCAGAGCGCCGCGCCTAGCACGATGGCCATGCTGGCGTAGAGCACGGTGGGCTTCCATTTGATGAAGCGCTCGTCTTGCAGCACCAGGGTGAGCACGCCAAACACCAGCACCAGCACCAGCGTCACCTTTTGCAGGGTCTGCAGTTTGCGGTCAATGCCGTAAATGATGCCGGTCTGCAACACCGTGGCGGCCATGAGAACGGCGGTGGCGGTGTAGATGTCGTGCAGCTTGTAGGCTGCGACAAAAAGGGCAATGGGGAAAAAGTCAATAAGAAAACGCATGGGCGGATTATCGGGCTTGCGCGGTTGACCGATGGTGCGGCCCAAGATGGGCCCACAGTTTGCCCAGCCGTTGCCGATAAGAAAACCATCAGAGCCTGCACCTGGCCGAACGCAGGTGCACCGCGCATTCTTTGTTTCCCTGTGTGAAGGTGGTTTATGAGCGACGACGACCAGTTTGAGAGTTTCAAGGTGTCCCTGGCGGGGTTTCTGGGGCAGACCAACGCCCTGGTGGACCGGGTGCTGTCAGACGAGGCGAGCAAGTCGCACCTGATGCCGCTGGTGCCCTGGGTCAGCGAAGTCATGTCGGCTTCGCTGGAGACCGACTTCATGGAAAAAGTGGCGCTGGCTTACTGGTCGCGCATGGGCATGACGTCGACGTCGACCCCGGCGCGGTTGAAAATTTTGGAGCTGGACGGTCTGGCGGTCGCCATCCGCCACAGCCTGGCGCCGGAGGGCGAGTCGAAGGACGGCACGTCCACCTTTGCGCAGATTCACCTGTTGAGCGTGTGCAGCCTCACGGTGGGCAGCCTGCTGGACGCCATTGGCGAGATGTTTCCCCTGGTGCGGGGTATTTTGCGGTCCACCCAGGACGCAATTGACGTGGCGCGCAGCTGAGGGGTTGGGCGTCTGCCCGTCCTGTGCCCGTGTGGAACTTGGTGCGGTAACTGGGCTCTATGCTTCAGTTCGTTAACCCAACACCGCTACACACATGGACACCCTGGAACAAAAGTCGATTCTCTCAGTGGCCTTGCTGGCCGCATTTGCCGACGGCCACAAGGCCGACACCGAGCGCGAAGCCATTCGCCGGCTGGCCGACACGCTGGGCCACGAATCCGGCGGGGCTGGGCTGGCCCAGCTCTACCAGGACGTGCTGCTGCAGCGCGTGTCGCTGGCCGACGCCGTGGCCGGCCTGAACGGGCCGGGGCAACGCCAGCTGGCCTATGAAATGGCTGTGTGCGTTTGCGACGCCGATGGGCGCCAGAGCCCGGCCGAGGCCAGCTTTCTCGCCGACCTGAAAGCCCGCCTGAACCTGGATGCGGGTGAGGCGCAGGCTTTTGAGGCGGACGAGCGTGCGTTGCTGAACGCGACCGACGCCGCTGTGCCCGTGGTGGTTCCAGCAGCACCGGCCACCACCAGCGCCCCAGTGGCACCGGCACCGGCACAGCAGGTGCAGGCCGCACTCGACGCCGATCTGGACAAATCCATCCTGAAATACGCCATGCTCAACGGGGCGCTGGAGTTGCTGCCGCAGTCGTGGGCTTCCATGGCCATCATTCCGCTGCAGGTGAAGATGGTCTACGGCATTGGCAAAGCCCACGGTGTGGAGCTGGACCAGGGTCACATACGCGAGTTCATCGCAGCGGTGGGCGTGGGCCTCACGTCGCAATACCTGGAGCAGTTTGGCCGCAAGCTGCTGGGTGGCCTGCTGGGCAAAGCGGCCGGGCGCACGGTGGGCCGACTGGGCGGGGCGGCTACCGGCATGGCGTTTTCGTTTGCCACCACCTACGCGCTGGGCCAGGTGGCCAAGCGCTACTACGCGGGCGGGCGGGTTATGAGCACCGCCTTGCTGCGCGAAACGTTTCAAAACCTGCTGGGGCCAGCCAAACAGATGCAGGCGCAGTACCTGCCGCAGATCCAGCACCAGGCACAAACGCTGGACGCGGCCAAGGTGCTGGCCATGGTGCGGGGCGCCTGACAAAAAACGAAACGCTGGCGGTGCCAACCGCTGGCTTGGCGGTCAGGTGCTTCAGTGGGCCGCAGCCAAGGCCTCGCCAGCCATGGCCGCTGCCGCAATGCTCAGCGAGCGCAAACGCAGTTCGGGTTCATACACATCGCTCACCAGCATGAACTCGTCGGCCTCGGTGGCTTGCGCCAGCGTGTTGAAGCCTTCGCGCACGGTTTCAGGCCCGCCAATGACGGCGGCGGCCAGAAAGTCGGCAATGCCGGCGCGCTCCTGGGGGTGCAGGTGCTGCATGAAACCGTGCACCGGCGGTGGCAGTTGGCCACGCCGCCCGGTCAGTATGCCCAGCACGCGCTGGTAGGTGCTGCTGGCCAGGTAGTCGGCTTCGTCGTCGGTGGGCGCGGCAATGAGGGGCACGCCGACCACGGCGTAGGGCTTGTCCAGCGTGGCCGACGGCCGGAACTGGCTGCGGTACACGTCGAGCGCCTGCAGCAGCAAGCGCGGGGCAAAGTGCGAGGCAAAGGCGTAGGGCAGGCCGCGCTGGGCCGCCAGTTGTGCTGAAAACAGGCTGGAGCCCAGCAGCCAGATGGGCACGTTGGTGCCCGCGCCGGGCATGGCAATGAGGCGCTGGCCGGGCTGTGGCAGCCCCAGCAGCTGCTGCAGTTCGGCCACGTCTCGCGGAAAGTCGGCTTCGGTTTCCACCCGGTCGCGGCGCAGGGCGCGCATCGTCAGCGGGTCGGTGCCGGGGGCGCGGCCCAGGCCCAGGTCGATGCGGTTCGGGTACAGTTCGGCCAGCGTGCCAAAGGCCTCGGCCACCACCAGCGGCGCGTGGTTGGGCAGCATGACGCCACCCGAGCCGACGCGGATGCGCTGCGTGCCGCCCGCAATGTGGCCCACCAGCACCGCGGTGGCCGAGCTGGCAATGCCACTCATGTTGTGGTGCTCGGCCAGCCAGTAGCGCTTGAAACCCAGCGTTTCAGCGTGCTGCGCGGTGCGCAGCGCCACGGCCAACGCGTCGGCCACGCTGCGGCCTTCGCGCACGGCCACCAGGTCGAGCATGGACAGGGAAATGTTGTTTAGTGCGTTGGTCATTGGTTCTCCATGGCGCCGAAGCGCCGCCATCCGGCAAGCTCAGCACGCCCCGGCGCAGGGGCGCCGCCCGTCACGCACGAGGCCAAGCCACCCAGGGGCACCGCCGGGCCGGCTCCGCCAGACGGCCAGTGCCGCCCACCTTGAGGGGGGTGACGCGAAGCGGCGCGGGGGGTGCTTCTTCATGCCGGCAGAAAGCCGTCCACCGACAAATAACGCTCGCCGGTGTCGTAGTTGAAGCCCAGCACCACGGCGCTGGCTGCCAGGTCGGGCAATTTTTGGGCAATGGCGGCCAGCGTGGCACCCGACGAAATGCCCACCAGCATGCCTTCTTCGCGGGCGCAGCGGCGGGCCATTTCGCGGGCGGGTTCGGCGTCCACCTGGATCACACCGTCGAGCAAGGTGGTGTCTAGGTTGCCGGGAATGAAGCCCGCACCGATACCCTGAATGGGGTGCGGCGCCGGGCTGCCGCCCGAGATGACGGGCGACGCCACCGGCTCCACCGCGTACACCTTGAGCTGCGGCCAGTGGGCTTTGAGCACTTGGGCGCAGCCGCTGAGGTGGCCGCCCGTGCCCACGCCGGTGATGAGGGCGTCGATGCCCTCGGGGAAGTCGGCCAGGATTTCCAGCGCGGTGGTGCGTGCATGCACGGCGGTGTTGGCCGGGTTGTTGAACTGCTGGGGCATCCAGGCGCCGGGTGTGGCGGCCACGATTTCCTCGGCACGGGCAATGGAGCCCTTCATGCCTTTTTCGCGCGGCGTGAGGTCAAACGATGCGCCGTAGGCCAGCATGAGGCGGCGCCGCTCAACCGACATGCTGTCGGGCATGACCAGAATGAGCTTGTAACCCTTGACGGCGGCCACCATGGCCAGGCCAATCCCGGTGTTGCCCGAGGTGGGCTCAACGATGGTGCCGCCGGGCTGCAGGGCGCCGCTGGCCTCAGCGTCTTCCACCATGGCCAGGGCAATGCGGTCTTTAATGGAGCCGCCGGGGTTGCTGCGCTCGGACTTGATCCACACCTGCTGGGTGGCGCCGGCAAACAGCCGCTGCAGGCGCACATGCGGCGTGTGGCCGATCGTTTCAAGGATGTTCTGGGCTTTCATGGGGTGTCCTGTTCGGGGCTTCAGCTTATTTGCCGCTTGGGGTCTGGTGGTCGAGCGAGGCCGAGTTCATGCAGTAGCGCAGGCCGGTGGGCGCCGGGCCGTCTTCAAACACGTGGCCCAGGTGCGCGCCGCACTGGCTGCACACCGTTTCCACGCGGGTCATGCCCAGGCTGCGGTCGGTGATTTCGGTGATGGCGCCCGGAATCGCCTGGGAGAAGCTGGGCCAGCCGCAGCCGGCGTCAAACTTGGTGCCGGCGTCAAACAGGTGGTTGCCGCAGCAGATGCAGTGGTAGCTGCCGTCGGTCCAGACCTGTTCAAATTTCCCGGTGAACGGGCGCTCGGTGGCGGCGTGGCGGGTCACCTCAAACGCATGGCGCTCGGCGCCTTTGCTGGCTAGCAGGTCGCGCCATTCGGCTTCGGTTTTTTCAATCGGGTAGGTCATGTCAATCTCCTCAGGGGAATCGGTGCGCTCATGTGAAGGGCAGGGTACCGCACTCGCGGTTCAAGACGAGCAGCTGATTTCAATCTGTGCAGCCCACTCGGGCGGAAAGTCGGCCAGGTCGTCGCAGCCGGGCAGGGCGTCAAATGGTTGTTCCAGCGCCGCCTGCAAGCGCTGCAGACGAGAAAAATCGCCCTCGCGGGCACGCTGAATGGCGATTTCACCCAGGTGGTTGCGCAGCACCACCTGCGGGTTGGTGCGCAGCATGCGGGCCTGGGTGCCCAGCGGGTCAAAGCCGGGCTGGCTTTGCAGCCGGCTGCGCCAGTTTTGCGCCCAGACGTCAAACGCCTCGCGCTGCAAGAACAGGTCTCGCACGGGCTCCAGGGCGCGGCGGGCCTCGGCTTCTGCCGCGCCGGCTGCCGCAAAACCTGCCACGGCGTGGCTCAGGCGGCGCCAGGCGATCGTGAAGTCCACCGCGTCTTTGGCCATGAGTTGCATGAACTGCTCGGTCAGCGCTTCGTCACCGGGTTGCACGCTGTCCAGGCCCAGTTTGGCGCCCATGCGCTGTTGCAAGGCGGCCGGAAACACGGTTTTGAAGGGCTCCAGCGCGTCAAGTGCCTCTTGTTGCTCGTCCATCAGCGGCAGCAGGGCCTGGCCCAGACAAAACAGGTTCCAGTAGGCGATGTTGGGCTGGCGGTGGTAGGCGTAGCGGCCACCGCTGTCGGTGTGGTTGCAAATGTGGGCGGGGTTGAAGGCGTCCATGAACTGGAACGGACCGTAGTCGATGGTCATGCCCAGGATGCTCATGTTGTCGGTGTTCATGACCCCGTGGCAAAAGCCCACCGCCTGCCATTGCGCCACCGTGTGGGCGGTGCGCTCGCTCACGGCTTCTAGCAGATGCGCATAGGGATTGCCACTGCGTTCCAGGCAGTGCGGGTAGTGGTGGGCGATGACGAAATCGGCCAACTGGCGCAGCTGGGCGTGTTGCCCGCTGTGCGAGAAATGTTCGAAATGGCCGAACCGGATGAAGCTGGGTGCGGTGCGCGTCACCACGGCGGCGGTTTCGATCTCTTCGCGGCGCACCGGCGCGTCGGAGCCGGTGATGCACAGCGCCCGGCTGGTGGGAATGCCCAGCGCGTGCATGGCTTCGCTGCACAGAAACTCGCGGATGGAGCTGCGCAGCACGGCCCGGCCGTCGCCCATGCGCGAATACGGCGTGAGCCCGGCGCCCTTGAGCTGCACTTCTTGCGGGCCTTGTGGCGTGGCCAACTCGCCCAGCAAAATGGCCCGCCCGTCGCCCAGCTGGCCTGCCCAGTGGCCAAACTGGTGCCCGCTGTACACACTGGCCAGCGGGCGCATGCCGGGCAACAGCCGGTTGCCGGTGAAGGTGTGCAGGGCTTCGTCGCTCTGGAGCCAGGCGGGGTCCAGGCCCAGTTCACGCGCCAGGTTCAGGCTGGTGCCCACCCAGTAGGGTGCGGGCAAGGGGGTGGGGCGCAGTTCGGTGTGAAAGTCGGGGCCGAGTTCGGCGAACCGGTGAGACCAGTGGCTGGGGTGGTCAGCTAGGGGAGCAATCATGGGTTTCATTGTCTCCCAGACGACTTGAGCCCACACCTGAGCGGGCTTTCGGGGGCAACCCGGGGGCGGCCCGCAGGCCGGGTGCGGCATGATGACAGCTGTCGCTTTAAATTCGTTGTTGCTACCCAAGGAGATGCCCCATGCTGGGACAAATGCAAAGCCAACCGCTGCTGATTTCCTCGCTCATCACCCACGCTGAGCGCCACCACGCCACCGGCGAAATCGTGTCTCGCCGGGTCGAAGGCGACATCCACCGCACCACCTGGGGCCAGATCGCCAAGCGCTCGCGCCAGGTGGCCAACGCGCTGGACAGTCTGCACCTAGCCTTTGGCGACCGCGTGGCCACGCTGGCCTGGAACGGCTACCGCCACCTGGAGCTGTACTTTGGCGTCAGCGGCACCGGCCGCGTGCTGCACACGCTGAACCCGCGCCTGCACCCCGAGCAACTGGCCTGGATCATCAACCACGCCGACGACCGCGCCATCTGTTTCGACATGACCTTCCTGCCTTTGGTGCAGGCGGTGGCAGCCAAGTGCCCCGGCGTGAAACACTGGGTGGCCCTGTGCGACGCCGACAAACTGCCCGCTGACAGCGGCGTGCCCGGCCTGCTGAGCTACGAGGCCTGGATGGCCCACCAGAGCGACGCCTACCTGTGGCCCGATCTGGATGAAAACAGCGCATCAAGCATGTGCTACACCAGCGGCACCACCGGCAACCCCAAGGCCGCGCTGTATTCGCACCGCTCGACCATCCTGCACGCTTACAGCGGCGCCTTGCCCGATTCGCTCAACCTCAGCGCCCGCGACTGCGTGTTGCCCGTGGTGCCCATGTTCCACGTCAATGCCTGGGGCATCCCGTACTCGGCCGCGGCCACTGGCTGCAAACTGGTGTTTCCCGGCCCGGCGATGGACGGCAAGTCCATCTACGAACTGCTGGAAAGCGAGCAGGTGACCATGGCTGCTGGCGTGCCCACGGTGTGGCAGATGCTCCTGGGCCACATGCAGGCGGGCGGGCTGAAGTTCAGCACCATGAGGCGCACGGTGATCGGCGGCTCGGCCTGCCCGCCGGCCATGATCAACACTTTCAACAACACCTACGGCGTGGCGGTGCTGCACGCCTGGGGCATGACGGAAATGTCGCCCCTGGGCACGGTGTGCACGCTGAAAAATGCCCAGCTGGCGCTGTCGCCCGAAGCGCAGACCCAGGTGCTGCTCAAGCAGGGGCGCGCGGTGTACGGCGTGGACATGAAGATCGTGGACGAAGCCGGCGTGGAGCTGCCATGGGACGGCAAAACCTATGGCGACCTGCTCGTGCGCGGGCCGTGGATCATTGCCAGCTACTTCAAGGGGGAGGGCGGCGACCCGCTGCGCTACGACGCCGCGGGCAAAGGCTGGTTCCCCACCGGGGATGTGGCCACCATCGACGCCGACGGTTTCATGCAGATCACCGACCGCAGCAAAGACGTGATCAAGTCAGGCGGCGAGTGGATCAGCTCGATTGACGTGGAGAACATCGCCATGGCCCACCCGGCTGTGGCGATGGCGGCCTGCGTGGGCATGAAACACCCCAAATGGGACGAGCGCCCGATTGTGGTGGTGGTGAAAAAGCCGGGCACCGAGGTGTCGCGCGACGAACTGCTGGCGTTCTACGAAGGCAAGATCGCCAAATGGCAGGTGCCTGACGACGTGGTGTTTGTGGACGCGATTCCGCTGGGCGCGACCGGGAAAATGCAAAAAATGACGCTGCGCCAGCAGCTCAAGGACTACGTGTTGCCAGGGCTGTGAACAAGCTTGGGCCGACAATGCTCCTATGACGAACCCCCTGCAGATCAAGCGTCCGTTGGCCCAACCAAGCTCCCGCCCCAGAGCCGGGCGTTGGCGCGGTTGGGTTGGTGCTGTGTGGTCTGGGGCGTGTCTGGTGCTGGCTCCCTGGGGCGCGCAAGCGGCCAGCCCGTTGCCGCTGCAGGGCCAGACGGTGCGCATCGCCTTCATCGACCCGCTCTCAGGACCTGCAGCCGACATTGGCCGCAACAGCCTGCGCAGCTGGCAGTTCATGGCCGAGCACAAGGGCGGCGGCGCCAACCCGGCGGGCGTGCGCTTTGTGGTGGCGGGTTTTGACAACAAGGGTTCGCCGCAAGAAAGCCTGAACGCGCTCAAGGCGGCCATCGACCAAGGCTTTCGTTACATCGTTCAAGGCAACGGCTCGGGCGTGGCTGCGGCCTTGAGCAACGCCATTGCCCGGCACAACCTGCGCAGCCCCGAGCGTGCGGTGGTCTTTATCAACTACGCGGCCATGGACCCGGAACTGACGAACGAGAAATGCAATTTCTGGCATTTCCGCATCGACGCCGACACCGCCATGAAAATGCGCGCCATGACAGGCTTCATGGCAGCACAGCCCGATCTGCGCCGGGTGTATCTGCTCAACCAGAACTACGCACACGGTCAGCAGTTTTCCCGCTATTTCCGGGACACCATGGCGCAGCAGCGGCCCGACGTGCAGATCGTGGGCGATGAGCTGCACCCGCCCTTTCAGGGCCACGATTTCACTCCGCACGCGCGCAGCATCCAGGCCTCGGGCGCACAGGCGCTGGCCACCGGCAACTGGGGTGCCGACCTGCGTGACCTGGTGAAGGCCCTGCACAAGCAAGGCGTCTACCTGCCGATTTACGCCTATTACCCGGCGCTCAAAGGGGTGCCAGAGGCGCTGGCCGAAACCGGTGGGCGCCTGCCGGTGTATCAGGTGGCCTACAACCACAGCAACCAGGCCGGGCCCATTCAGGCGCTGGCCACCGCCTTTCGCAAGCAATACGCTGAAGACCTGACCATTTACGCCAGCTACGACGGCATCGAAATGCTGAGCCACGCCATGGCACACGTGGGCTCAACCGATCCCGCAAGGGTGGCGGGGCGCCTGAGCGGCATGATCTTCAAAGGCTTCAACGGGCCGGTGCACCTGCGGGCTGACGACCACCAGCTGCTCAAGGGGCTCTATGTGTCGCGCTGGCAAAAAGTGGACGCCACCCACCCCAGAAGCGCCGAAGAAACGGGCTACACCTTTGCCCCTGTGCAGTACATGGACGCGGCCCAGATCAGCGGCCCCACCAGCTGCCAGATGCAGCGGCCTTGAAGCGCCCCCACAGGCGCCAACTGAGCGCTTCGAATGTATGCAAATGCTACGGTTGTGCTAGCGCACAGTCACTTGCGCGATAGCGTCTAGGGGCAATCCCTGAGCGCTGGCTTACACCAAAAAGGTACGCTGGCGTTTTGCCACCCACCAGGAGACCGTCCATGAATTTCGCTCTCAAATCGATTGCTGTTGCTGCCATGTCTTTGTCGCTGGCGAGCGCCTTTGCCCAGAAGGGCGAGACGGTCAAGATCGCCTGGATTGACCCCCAGACCGGTCTGATGGGACCGGTGGGCAACAACCAGCTCAAGAGCTGGCAGTTTTTTGCTGAAAAGTACTCAAAGAGCAACCCCGCTGGCGTGAAATTTGAAGTGGTGGGCTTCGACAACAAGCTCAGTCCCGCCGAAAGCCTGACCGCCATGCAGGCGGCCATTGACCAGGGCGTGCGTTACCTGGCCCAGGGCAACGGCTCGTCGGTGGCTGGCGCGCTGATCGACGCGGTGAACCGCCACAACGCGCGCAACCCCGGCAAGGAAGTGATCTTCCTCAACTACGCGGCCGTGGACCCAGATTTCACCAACAGCAAGTGCAGCTACTGGCATTTCCGCTTCGACGCCGACACGTCGATGAAGATGGAAGCCATGACCACCTACATGAAGGACAAGACCGACGTCAAGAAGGTCTACCTGTTTAACCAGAACTACTCGCATGGCCACCAGGTGGCCAAGTTTGCCAAGGAAAACCTCAAGCGCAAGCGCCCAGACATCCAGATCGTGGGTGAAGAGTTGCACCCGCTGGCCCAGGTGCGCGACTTCGCGCCCTACATCGCCAAGATCAAGGCTTCCGGCGCCGACACCGTGATCACCGGCAACTGGGGTTCTGACCTGGCGCTGCTGGTCAAGGCCGCCAACGAAGGCGGTTTCGACGGCAAGTTCTACACCTACTACACGGGTGTCACCGGCACCCCCACGGCACTGGGCAAGGGCGGCGAAGGCCGCGTCTACCAGGTGGCTTACAACCACTACAACATGGGCGAACCCATGAAGGGCTGGATGGCCGAGTTCAACCAGCGCTTCAAGGATGACATGTACACCGCCGCCATCCCCAACATCTACGCCGCGCTGGGCGATGCCATGGCCAAGGCCAAGTCCACCGACCCGGTGAAGGTGGCGGCCACGCTGTCGGGCCTCAAGTTCAAGGGCTTCAACGGCGAGGTCGAGATCCGCAAGCTGGACCACCAGTTGCAGCAACCGCTGTACATCACGCGCTGGCAAAAGACCGATGCCAAGCACCCCTACAGCGCCGAAAACACCGGCATGACCCTGGTGCCTGTGCAGGAGTACCCGGCCTACGTGGCCAGCACGCCCACCAGCTGCCAGATGAAGCGCCCCTGAACGCTCGCTGGTGACGCACTGCTTTCGGGCCGCTTGCACCGGCGGCCCGAAGGTATGCTTTGCGCCTGTTCTTGACGCGTGACCCTTTGACGGGACACGCCCCATCTCCCTTTTTCTTTTGGACCCTGCACGAAGGTCCGGAAAGTCACACGCCGTGGAGTTCTTCATCATCTCCATGCTCAACGGGTTGAGCTATGGGCTCCTGCTGTTCATGTTGAGTTCGGGTCTGACCCTGATCTTCAGCATG
Source organism: Hydrogenophaga sp. LT287 (assembly GCF_055702805.1). Lineage (NCBI taxonomy): Bacteria > Pseudomonadati > Pseudomonadota > Betaproteobacteria > Burkholderiales > Comamonadaceae > Hydrogenophaga > Hydrogenophaga sp. LT287. Next base: position 32,576 of record NZ_JBVPZC010000015.1, read on the forward strand.
ATGGGGGTCCTGAACTTTGCCCACGCGAGCTTCTACATGCTGGGCGCCTACATCGGTTATTCGATTGGGCAGGTGGTGGGTTTCTGGCCAGCGCTGCTGCTCGCCCCGCTGGCCGTGGGCATGCTGGGCGCGTTGTTTGAACGGCTCAGCCTGCGCAAGGTGCACAAGTTTGGCCACGTGCCCGAGCTGCTCGTCACCTTTGGCCTGTCCTACATCATTCTGGAACTGGTGCAGCTGGTCTGGGGCCGCACGGCGGTGCAGTTCCGTCCGCCCGAGGTGCTGCAGGGCTCAGCGCTCACCCTGGTCAGCCATGCCACCGACGGGCTGAGCCTGGTCTGGGGCAGGGCGCCGGCCGAGATGTGCGGCGCCGTGGTTCAGACCATCTGCTCACCCTTTCCCGCCACCCGTGCCTTCATGATGCTGGTGGCCGTGGTGATGCTGGCCAGCGTGTGGCTGCTGCTCACCCGCACCCGCGTCGGGCTGGTGATTCAGGCCGCGCTCACCCACCCCGAGACGGTGGAAACCCTGGGCCACAACGTGCCGCGTGTCTTCATGCTGGTGTTTGGCGCCGGTACCGGCCTGGCCGGGCTGGCCGGCCTCATTGGCGGCAGCACCTTCGTGACCGAGCCGGCCATGGCCGCCACGCTGGGTTCACTCATTTTTGTGGTGGTGGTGGTGGGCGGGCTGGGTTCGCTCTCGGGTGCGTTCCTGGCGTCCATCATCATTGGCGTGGTGCAGACCTTTGCCGTGGCGCTGGACCACTCGCTCATCGGGCTGTTCCAGGGCATGGGACTGCCACTGTCCGAGGCCTGGCAAGACAACTCGGTGCTCAAACTCACCATCTCGCAGGTGGCGCCCATCCTGCCCTATCTGTTCCTTGTCCTGGTGCTGATCTTCCGGCCCAAGGGCTTGTTGGGCACCCGGGAGACCTGACACCATGGCATCCACTCACTACAGTTTCAAACCCTACAACGTTGGCCGTTGGGTGATCTGGTCGCTGTTTGCGCTCGTTCTCCTGTTTGCGCCCAAGGTGTTCACCAGCAACCTGTCGGTGTCCATGCTGGCGCAGATGGGCATCGCCATCATTGCCTGCCTGTCCTACAACATGCTGCTGGGACAGGGCGGCATGCTCAGTTTCGGGCACGCGGTCTACACCGGGCTGGGTTCGTACATGGCCATTCATGCCTTGCTCAGGGTGTCCGAAGGCGCGCTTTCACTGCCGGTGAGCATGGTGCCGCTGGTGGGTGGCCTGGCCGGTATGTTTTTTGCTGTGCTGTTTGGTTATGTCACCACCAAAAAAGCCGGCACCACCTTCGCCATGATCACGCTGGGCATGGGCGAGCTGGTGTTTGCCATGTCGCTCATGTTTTCCGAGTTTTTCGGTGGCGAAGCCGGTGTGACCGCCGACCGCGTGGTGGGCGATGCGGTCATGGGCATCACCTACGGCCCGGGTGTGCAGGTGTACTACCTGATCGCGGTCTACACCTTTGTCAGCGTGGCGCTCATGTTTGCCTTCACCCGCACACCGCTGGGCCGCATTCTCAATGCCGTGCGCGACAACCCGGAGCGCGTCGAGTTCATTGGTTACAACACGCAAATGGTGCGTTACCTGGCGTTCATCATTGCGGGGTTCTTTGCGGGCATTTCCGGTGGTCTGGCCGCCATCCAGTTTGAAATCGTCACCGCCGAGGTGGTGGGGCCGATCCGCTCCGGGGGCTACCTGCTGTTCACCTTCCTGGGCGGCGCCACCTTCTTCTTCGGGCCCATCATCGGCGGCATTTTGATGGTGCTGGCCTTTGTGCTGTTCTCGGAAATTACCAAGGCCTGGCTGCTCTACCTGGGACTCATCTTTTTGTTCATGGTGATGTATGCGCCGGGCGGCATTGCCAGCCTGATCATGATGAACCTGCGGGTGGCTGCCTTTGGCCGGCTGCGCGAGCTTTGGGTGAGTTACCTGGCTCTGGCACTGACCGCGCTGGTGGTGCTGGCCGGTGCGGGCGCGCTGATCGAGATGGTCTACCACCTTCAGCTGAGCACTGCCATGGGAGAGACCGTGAGGTTTCTGGGCGTGACCCTGAACACGCAGGCGGCCGACAGCTGGTTTGGTGGCGTGTTCGTCATGCTCACCGGCATGGGCCTTTTTGAGGTCACGCGGCGCATGTTCATGCAGCAGTGGTCGGCCATCCAGACCGACATTGAAAAAGAAATCAAGCGCCGGGAGACCCAATGAGCACCCAACACGCGACCCCTGCGGCGCCCGCTGCCGCGCCGTTTGACCAGTCCATGAGCCACATCCATGCCGGTGGCTACGCGCTGGAACTGCGCCAACTGCACAAGAACTTTGGCAAGACGGAGATCATCCGGGGCGTTGACCTGGCGGTGCGCAGCGGCGAGCGGGTGGCCATCATCGGCCCCAATGGCGCCGGCAAGTCCACCTTGTTCAACCTGATTTCGGGCCGGTTTGCCCCCACCAGCGGCGACATCTTGCTGGGCGGCCAGCGCATCAACGGCAAAAAGCCGTTTGAGATCAACCGCATGGGGCTGTCGCGCAGCTTCCAGATCACCAACATCTTCCCCAAGCTCAGCGTGTTTGAAAACCTGCGCTGCGGCGTGCTCTGGAGCCTGGGCTACAAATACACCCTGTTCCGCTTTCTGGCCGACATGGACGACGCCAACGACCGCGCCGAAGATCTGATGCAGATGATCCGGCTGGACAAAAAGCGCGATGTGTTGGCCATGAACCTGACCTACGCCGAACAGCGTGCGCTGGAAATCGGCATCACCATCGCGGGCGGTGCCGGCGTGATCTTGCTGGACGAGCCGACCGCGGGCATGAGCAAGAGCGAAACCACCCGCTTCATTGACCTGATCCGCGAGGTGACGGTGGGCAAGACCCTGCTGACCGTGGAGCACGACATGGGCGTGGTGTTTGGCCTTGCCGACAAGATTGCGGTGGTGGTGTACGGCGAGGTGATTGCCTTCGACACCCCGGAAGCGGTGCGTGCCAACCCGAAGGTGCAAGAGGCTTATCTGGGTTCGGTGCTGGCCGACGAGCAGGCCGCATCGGTCGGACACTGAGGAAGACCGCACCATGCTGAAAATCGAAAACCTTCACGCTTACTACGGCAAGAGCCACGTGCTGCACGGCGTCTCGTTTGAAGTGGGCAAGGGCGAGATCGTGGCGCTGTTGGGGCGCAACGGCTCGGGGCGCTCTACCACGGCCAAAGCCATCATGGGCCTGGTGGACTGCACCGGCACCATCACCTGGAAAGGCCAGTCCATCCAGGGCAAAAAGCCGTTTGAGATTGCGCACATGGGCCTGGGCTATGTGCCTGAAAACCGCGATATTTTCCCCAAGCTCACCGTGCACCAGAACCTGCTGCTTGGGCAAAAAGGCAAGGGCAAAGGCTCGCGCTGGAGCTTTGACGACATGTACGCCATATTTCCCCGCCTGAAAGAGCGCGAGCACACCGAAGCGGGTGTGCTTTCTGGCGGTGAGCAGCAAATGCTGACCCTGTGCCGCACGCTCATGGGCGACCCGGACCTGATCATCATCGACGAGCCCACCGAGGGCCTGGCACCCAAAATTGTCGAGCTGGTGGGGCAGTACCTGCAAACCCTGAAAGCGCGTGGCGTATCGGTGCTGCTGATTGAGCAGAAGCTCACCATTGCCATGGCCATCTCAGACCGGGCGCTGGTCATGGGGCACGGCAGCATCGTGTTTCAGGGCACGCCAGACAGCCTGCGGGCCGATCCTTACACCCGAAGAGAGTGGCTGGAGGTTTGAACGCTGCCTGCGCCGCCTGCGGCGTCATCCCCCACTGGGGGGCGATGCCTCTGGCCTGGCCAAGCCAGTTTCACGGCATCTCTGAGCAAGACCCCCGCGCCGTTGACTCTCTTGCGACAAGTGGCGCTTGCCGCACCGGACAAATTCCCTAAAATCGCACGATCGTTCTTTTTTTGGACGTGCATCCCTTACCGATCCACTTACTGATCCACACAGAGGAGATTCCATGACCGCTGAGTACCAGGTCCACGGCGACGTCGCCGTCATCACGCTGAACAACCCGCCGGTCAACGGTCTGGGGCTGTCCACCCGCCAGGCCATCGTGGAGGGCCTGGACAAGGCTCAGAACGATGCCGCCGTCAAAGCCATCGTGCTCACGGGCGCTGGCAAGGCGTATTCGGGCGGCGCCGACATTCGCGAATTTGGTTCGCCCAAAGCGGTACAAGAACCCAATCTGCTGAGCGTGATCCTGGCGGTGGAAAACACCAGCAAACCGGTCATTGCCGCCGTGCACAGTGTGTGCATGGGTGGCGGCTTGGAGCTGGCGCTGGGCGCGCATTACCGCATTGCAGCACCCGGCTGCAGCGTGGCCTTGCCCGAGGTGAAACTGGGCCTGATTCCCGGTGCCGGTGGTACGCAGCGCCTGCCGCGCGTGCTGGGTGTGGAAGCCGCGCTCAACATGATCGTCAGTGGCGAACCGGTGAAGAGCGAGATGCTGGCGCAGTTGCCCGGCCAGAAGCTGTTTGACAAGATGGCTGGCTCCAGCGAGTCGCTGGCCGAAGAGGCCTTGGCCTTGGCCCGCGAGATGGCGGCCAAACACGCTGACGGTTCGGCTTTGCCACTGGTGCGCAACCTGCCGTGCAAGCACAAAGACGGCGACGCCTATTTCCAGTTTGCGCGCAACATGGTCAAAGGCATGGCCAAGAATTTCCCGGCGCCCGCCAAGTGCGTGGACGCCGTTGAAGCCGCGACCAAGAAGAAATTCAATGACGGCATGGTCTTCGAACGCGAGATCTTCATCGCTTTGATGTGGACGCCCGAGTGCAAGTCGCTGCGCCACCTGTTTGTGGCCGAGCGTGCTGCCAGCAAGATCCCCGACGTGCCGGAAGACACGCCCAAGCGCGCCATTGAGTCGGTGGCCGTGATCGGTGCCGGCACCATGGGCGGCGGCATTTCCATGAACTTCCTCAATGCCGGCATCCCGGTGAAGATGCTGGAAATGAAGCAGGAAGCGCTGGACCGCGGCGTGGCCACCATCCGCAAAAACTACGAAGCCCAGGTGAAAAAGGGCAAGCTCAAGCAAGACAAGTACGAGCAGCGCATGGCCCTGCTGAGCACCACACTGACCTATGACGACATCGGCTCGGCCGACCTGGTGATTGAAGCGGTGTTTGAAGAGATTGGCGTCAAGGAAGCGGTGTTCAAGGAACTCGACCGCGTGATGAAGCCCGGCGCCATCCTGGCGTCCAACACCTCCACGCTGGATGTCAACAAGATCGCCAACTTCACCCAGCGCCCGCAGGACGTGGTGGGCATGCACTTCTTCAGCCCGGCCAACGTGATGAAGCTGCTGGAAGTGGTGCGCGGTGAAGCGACCGCCAAAGACGTGCTGGCCACGGTGATGGCGGTGGCCAAAAAGATCAAGAAGACAGCGGTGGTTTCCGGGGTCTGCGACGGCTTCATCGGCAACCGCATGATCGAGCAATACGGCCGCCAGGGCGGATTTTTGCTGGACGAAGGCTGCACGCCCGAGCAGGTCGACAAGGCCATGGAAAAGTTCGGCATGGCCATGGGCCCGTTCCGCATGGGCGACCTGGCCGGTAACGACATTGGCTGGGCCATTCGCAAGCGCCGCTACCAGGAAAAGCCGGACATGAAGTACAGCAAGACCGCTGACCTGCTGTGCGAGAAGGGTCGCTACGGTCAGAAGACCGGCGCCGGTTGGTACGACTACGTGCCGGGCAAGCGCGACGCCATCCCGAACGCCGACGTGGTGAAGATGATCGAGGACCACCGCGCCGCCCTGGGCATCACGCCGCGCAAAATCTCCGACGAAGAAATCGTGCAGCGCCTGGTGTTTTCGCTGGTGAACGAAGCCGCACACATCCTGGAAGAGGGCATTGCCAACAAGGCCAGCGACATCGACGTGGTCTACATCTTTGGTTACGGCTTCCCGGTGTACCGCGGTGGCCCGCTGAACTACGCCAACGAAGTGGGCTTGTTCAACGTGGTCCAGGCCATGAAGCGCTTTGCCAAGAATCCGCTGGACGACGCCAAGTTCTGGGAGCCGGCGCCCTTGCTGGCCAAGCTGGCTGCCGAAGGCAAAACCTTCTGAAGATGAACGCCCCCCTGCGCCGCTTCGCGTCTTCCCCCCGAGGGGGACGCTCCCTGTGGCCCGTCCTGAGCTTGTCGAAGGGCGGTTCCACGGGAGCCTTGGACGGGGCGGTTTCGCTCAACTCTTGAATTTCACCTGGAATCCATCATGACCAACGCCGTCATCGTATCCACCGCCCGCACGCCCCTGGCCAAGAGCTGGAAGGGCGCCTTCAACATGACCCATGGCGCCACGCTCGGCGGCCACGCCGTGCAACACGCCGTGCAGCGCGCCGGCATCGACGCCGCTGAAGTTGAAGACGTGATCATGGGTTGCGCCAACCCCGAGGGCGCCACGGGCGCCAACATCGCGCGCCAGATTGCGCTCAAGGCCGGCCTACCCATCACGGCATCGGGCATGACGGTCAACCGTTTTTGCTCGTCGGGCCTGCAGACCATCGCCCTGGCCGCACAGCGCATCATCGCCGGCGAAGGCGATGTGTACGTGGCCGGCGGCGTGGAGAGCATTTCTTGCGTGCAGCAGGAAATGAACACCCACATGCTCAAAGACCTCGCGCTGGAAAAGATGAAGCCCGAGATCTACTGGAACATGCTGCAAACCGCCGAGCAAGTGGCCAAGCGCTACGGCATTGGTCGCGACGCCATGGACGAATACGGCGCCGCCAGCCAGCAGCGCGCTTCGGCCGCACTCGAAGCCGGCCTGTTCAAAGCCGAAATTGCGCCCATGACGGTGACCGCCGGCGTGGCAGACAAGGTGATGGGCCTCATGACCAAGCAGGTCACGATCGAGAACGACGAAGGCATCCGCGCCGGCACCACGTTTGAAGGCATCCACGGCCTGCGTTCGGCGCTGCCGGGTGGCCTCATTTCGGCCGGTAACGCCAGTCAGTTTTCAGACGGCGCGGGCGCCTGCGTGTTGATGAATGAAACCCTGGCCGAAAAGCGTGGCCTGCAGCCGCTGGGCCGCTTCCTGGGCTTTGCCGTGGCCGGTTGCGAGCCAGACGAAATGGGCATTGGACCCGTGTTCGCCATCCCCAAAGTGTTGGCCCGCCTGGGCCTGAAGATGGACGACATCGACCTGTGGGAACTGAATGAAGCGTTTGCGGTGCAGGTGCTGTATTGCCGCGACAAGCTGGGCATTCCACACGACCGGCTCAACGTCAACGGCGGCGCCATTGCGGTGGGCCACCCCTACGGTGTGTCTGGCCAGCGCCTGACCGGCCACGCGCTGATCGAAGGCAAGCGCCGCGGCGCCAAGCGGGTGTGCGTGACGATGTGCATTGGCGGCGGCATGGGCGCTGCGGGCATCTTCGAAGTCTTGTAATCCAGCCCGCCACCGCGCAGATCCGGACGTGCAAGACACCAGGCCTTACCGGATCGGCGCTGGCGCTGGCTACGCCGGGGACCGTATCGACCCCGCTGTGGACCTGGCCGAGCGCGGTGAACTGGATGTGCTCGTGTTCGAGTGCCTGGCCGAACGCACCATTGCCCTGGCCCAGCTGCGCCGTGCGGCCGACCCAGAGGCGGGCTACGACCCGATGCTCAAGGCGCGGATGCGTGCGGTGTTGCCAGCCTGCGTGCGCAACGGCGTCACCATCATCACCAACATGGGTGCCGCCAACCCGATGGCGGCGGGGCGCGCCGTGCTGGACGTGGCGCGCGAACTGGGCCTGCCGCGCCTGCGTGTGGCGGTGGTGACGGGCGACGACGTGTTGCCCTGGATGCAGGCGAACGACGTGCCGCTGATGGACTCGCCCGACAGCGTGCGGGCGCTGGACGGGCGCCTGGTCTCGGCCAACGCCTACCTCGGCGCCGACGCCTTGTTGCCCGCGCTGCAGGCAGACGTGAACGTGGTCATCACCGGTCGCGTGGCCGACCCCTCATTGTTTCTGGCGCCGCTCATGGCCCACTTTGGTTGGTCTGCAGACGACTGGCCCCGGCTGGGGCAGGGCCTGCTGGTGGGGCACCTGCTCGAATGTGCGGCGCAGGTCAGTGGCGGCTACCTGGCCGACCCGGGCCATGTGGACGTGCCCGATCTGCACCGCGTTGGCTTCCCGCTGGCCGAAGTGTCTGCCGACGTCAGCGCCGTCATCACCAAGTTGCCCGGCACCGGTGGGCGTGTGGACCGGCTGAGCTGCACCGCGCAACTGCTTTATGAGGTGGAGGACCCTGCGCACTACCTGCAGGCCGATGTGGTGGGAGACTTTTCACAGGTGCGCTTCAGCCAGCTCGAAACAGACCGGGTGCTGGCACAGGGCGCCAGCGGATGTGCCCGCCCAGAGCAACTGAAGGTGACGCTGGGTTACCGGGATGGTTTCATCGGCGAGGGTCAGATTTCGTACGCCGGCCTGGGTGCGCGCGCTCGGGGCGAACTCGCGCTGTCCATCCTGCACCAACGGCTGGACGACGCCGCGCTGTTCCATGGCCTCACCGGTCTGGAGCGCCGCGCCGAGTTGATTGGCGTGAACGCGATGCACGGCGCGCATCTGGGAGCTGACCGCGAGCCCTATGAGGTGCGTGTGCGACTCGCGGTGCGCTGCGCTACCCGCGCGCAGGCTGAAGCCGTGGGCCAGGAGGTGGAAACACTCTACCTCAACGGCCCGGCGGGGGGCGGTGGCGTGACGCAGACCGTGCGCGAGGTGATTGCAGCGGCTTCGGCTCTGGTACCGCGCAGCGCGGTACAACCCCGCTTCGACATCCTCGAACGCCACACAGAGGCCTGAGATGTCACCACCTCCCCCCACTTCCAAGGCGCCCCGCACCCTGCGCGACATCGCCATCGCGCGCTCGGGCGACAAGGGCAACCGGGCCACGCTCAGCGTGATTGCACTGGAAACGGCGGACTATGCCGTGCTGGAGCGCCTGCTCACCGTCGAGCGGGTGCGGGCCCACTACGCGGGCGTGGTGCTGGGCGAGGTTCAGCGCTACACGCTGCCCCACCTGGGTGCCGTGCACTTCGTCATGTTCGACGCGCTGGGCGGTGGCGTCACGCGCTCGTTGGCGCTCGACGCACACGGCAAAACCCTGGGTGCGGCACTGCTCGATCTGCCGCTCTGAGCCCTACACTGGACGGCCACTTTTCAACCACAAACAGGAGACTTTCATGGGTTCTATGTTCCGATTGCTGGCGACCACCGCTGCCGCGCTGCTGTGTTCATCCACCGCGCTGGCTCAGGCCTGGCCCGACCGGCCCATCAAAGCGGTCGTGCCCTTCGCCGCTGGCAGTGCCACCGACACCATTGGGCGCGCCTTTGCGATGAAGATGCAGGAGGCGCTGGGGCAGCCCATCGTGATCGACAACAAGCCCGGCGTGAACGGCATGCTGGGCGCTGATGCGGTGGCCAAGGCTGCGCCCGACGGCTACACCATCCTGATCGGCACCAACAGCACCAACGCGGCGCTCAAAAGCCTGATGAAGCAACTGCCCTACGATCAGGACAAGGCTTTTGCGCCCGTGGCCTACATGGGCTCGGTACCGCTGATCATGGCGGTCAACAACGACGTGCCAGCCAAGACCCTGCGCGAGCTGGTGGACATGGCCAAGGCCAAACCCACCTTCGTCACCTTCGCCAGTGCCAGCACCTCGCAGCTGGTGTCCACCGAGATGATGGCCGGCATGACGGGCATCCAGCTCACCAATGTGCCGTACAAAAGTGGCCCGGCCGCCATGACCGACCTCATCGGCGGGCAAGTGAACATGTTCAGCGCCGACTTTGCCGTGATGCTGCCGCAGGTCAAGGCTGGCAAGGTGCGTGGCCTCGCGGTCACGTCTGCAAAACGCTCGCCCGCCGTGCCCGACCTGCCGACCGTTAACGAAGCCCTGGGCCTGAAAGACTACGAGCTGATCGCCTACTTTGCGGTGTTTGCGCCGGCTGGCACGCCCGCTGACATCGTCAACAAGCTCAACCAGGCCGTGAACGCCGCCGCCAACAGCAAGGAAGTGCAAGAGCGGTTCGCCGGTATCGGCTTTGCCGTGGACCCAGGCACGCCAGCTGACCTGGCCAAGCGCAGCGCGGCCGAAACCGCCAAATGGGCCAAGGCGATCCGCGACGCGAAAATCGAACCCCAGTAACGGCTTTGCGGGGCGGTGTCGGCTGGCACTGTCCCGCAGCGGACTGTCTCGCGAGGGACGAAATTCGCTGCCCCATCGGGATGTGCCCCTTGTTCTCGCGCCGGTAGGCGGCACACTTGAAATCCACCGCCACTTCGCACGCACCGTTGCCATGAGCCTTCGCACCACCATCGACTTTTTGCTTTACGACTGGCTGGCCACCGAGGGCCTGAACCAGCGCGCGCGCTTTGCCGACCACAGCCGCGAAACGTTTGACGCGGTGCTGGACACCTGTGAACGCATTGCGCGCGAAAAGTACGCGCCGTTCAACCGCCTGGTGGACACGCAAGAGCCGCACTTTGACGGCGAAAAGGTGACGCTGCCGCAAGCCACGCACGACGCTCACAAGGCCTTTGCCGAGAGCGGCATGCTCAGCGCGGCACAAGACTATGCCGTGGGGGGCATGCAGTTGCCCTACACGGTGGAGTCGGCGTCCAACGCGTTCTTTGCCATGGCTTCGGTCAGCATCGGCAGCGGCATGCTGACCACGGGCAACGCCAATTTGCTGATGAAACACGGCACCGAAGCGCAGCAACGCGTGTTTGCGCTCAACGAATTCAGCGGCCGCTTTTCCGGCACCATGTGCCTGAGCGAGCCGCAGGCCGGGTCGTCGCTCAGCGACGTGGTGACCCGCGCTGTGCCGGACGGCGAGGGCTTTGAGGCCGACCCGCTGGGGCCGCGCTACCGCCTCAAGGGCAACAAAATGTGGATTTCGGCCGGCGAACACGAGCTGACCGAAAACATCATCCACCTGGTGCTGGCCAAGATTCCGGACGAACACGGCAAGCTGGTGCCCGGCACACGCGGCATCTCGCTGTTCATCGTGCCCAAAAAGCTGGTGGACGCCGAAGGCCAGCTGACCGGCGAGCGCAACGACGTGGCGCTGGCCGGCCTGAACCACAAATGTGGCTGGCGCGGCACCACCAACACCCTGCTCAATTTTGGCGAAGGCAAATACCCCGTGAAGGGCGAAGCGGGCGCTGTGGGCTACCTGGTGGGCGAGCCCGGCAAGGGCTTGCACTGCATGTTCCACATGATGAACGAGGCCCGCATTGGCGTGGGCATGGCCGCCACCATGCTGGGCATGGCGGGCTTTCACGCCAGCCTGGACTACGCGAAGAACCGGCCCCAGGGGCGCCCCGTTTCAAGCGGTGGCAAAGACGCCGCCGCGCCGCAGGTTCGCATCATTGAACACGCCGATGTGAAACGCATGCTGCTGGCGCAAAAGAGCTATTGCGAAGGCGCGCTGGCGCTCGAGCTGTATTGCGCCCGCCTGGTGGACGAGCAGCACACCGCGGCAGCGGACGTGGCCGACGATGCGCGTCTGTTGCTGGAGGTGCTTACGCCCATCGCCAAAAGCTGGCCCAGCGAATGGTGCCTGGAGGCCAACAGCCTGGCCATACAGGTGCACGGTGGCTATGGCTACACGCGCGACTTCCCGGTTGAGCAGTATTGGCGCGACAACCGGCTCAACATGATCCACGAAGGCACGCACGGTATCCAGGGCATGGACCTGCTGGGCCGCAAGGTGCTGATGGAAAACGGCAAGGGCCTGCAGTTGTTGACCGGGCGCATCAACGCCACCATCGAACGCGCCATTCAGCAGCCCGAACTGGCCGCGCACGCCAACGCCTTGGGGGCTGCGCTGGCGCAGGTGGGCGCTGCCACCAAAGCCGCCTGGGCCACCGGCAACCCGCAAGACGCGCTGGCCAACGCCGTGCCCTATATGCAGGCCTTTGGCCACACGGTGTTGGCCTGGATCTGGCTGGACGTGGCGCTGGCCGCCCTTGCGGCAGCAGACACACCGGCCCGCACCGGGCGCCTGGCGGCCATGCGGTTTTTCTTCCATTACGAGCTGCCCAAGATTGGCGCTTGGCTGCAGGTGGTGAGCAACCGCGACCAGACCTGCGCCAGCCTGCCCGAGGAGGCTTTCTGATGCTGCACCATGTGGTGATGTGGAAACTGAAAGAGCACGCCGAGGGCGCGGACCGGGCGACCAATGTGCGCAAGGCGCAGGCGCTGCTGCAAGCGTGTGCCGCGCTGGTACCAGGTGTGGTGCGGTTCGAGGTGGGCACAGCCCAGCCCGGGCTGGAATGCACCTACGACCTGGTGCTCAACACCCCCTTCACCGACCACGCCGCGCTGGCGGCTTACCAGAGCCACCCGGAGCATGTGGCCATCAAACCGTTCATGAAGGCGGTGGTGCAAGAGCGCCAGTGCATGGACTATGAGACTTGATACTTATTGATTCGGCCCTATGAAGTATCAACCGTTCGCCCTGAGCCTGTCGAAGGGCTGGTGCAATGTCTGAGGAAGGTTTCGACAAGCTCAACCCGAACGGACTTTAAGACTTCACTGGGCCGGATCTATAGGAACGTGCCCCCACCCCAACCCTCCCCCAGCGGGGGAGGGAGCCCAACAAACCTGAAGGAGACAACATGACCCGAAACATCCAGCAACTCTTTGACCTCAAGGGCAAAACCGCCCTCATCACCGGCGGCTCGCGCGGGCTGGGCCTGCAAATGGCGCATGCGCTGGGCGAGGCCGGTGCCCGTGTGGTGATCAGCTCGCGCAAAGCGTCTGACCTGGAAGAGGCGACCACCGAACTGCAGGCTGCCGGCATTGACGCGCGCTGGATTGCCGCCGACTGCTCGCTGGAAGAAGACATTCGCCGCCTCACCAGCGAAACCCTGCAGCGTGTGGGCGACGTGGACATTTTGGTGAACAACGCCGGCGCCGCCTGGGGCGCACCGGCCGAAGACCACCCGCTGGAAGCCTGGGACAAGGTGATGAACCTCAACGTGCGCAGCTACTTTTTGCTGAGCCAGCTCATCGCCAAGGGCAGCATGATTCCGCGCCGGTCGGGCAGCATCATCAACACCGCGAGCATCGCCGGCCTGGGCGGCAACCCGTCGGGCATGAAGACCATTGCTTACAACACGTCCAAGGGCGCGGTGATCAACTTCACCCGCGCGCTGGCTGCCGAATGGGGCGCCCACGGCATCCGCGTCAACGCCATTTGCCCGGGTTTCTTCCCCAGCAAAATGACCCAGGGCACCTTGAAGGCCATGGGTGAAGAGAAACTGGCCGCCCATGCGCCACTGGGTCGTCTGGGCGACGACGAAGACCTGAAAGGCCTGACGGTGCTGTACGCGTCCGACGCTGGCAAACACATCACCGGGCAATGGCTGGCCGTCGATGGCGGTGTCTCGGTTATCACGGGAGGCTGAATGAATTCACCCCATACCGTTCGGGCTGAGCCTGTCGAAGCCTTCACACGAACACCGCGCAAGTCCTTCGACAGGCTCAGGACGAACGGTCATTTTTGACAAGTCTCCATGCAGTTTTCGGTCCACATTCCCTTTGTCGAGCTGCTCGGCTTCGAGCTCCAGAAATTCGAGGGCGGCGAGGCAGAGATCGCCTTTGCGCCGCAGCCCGAGCATGAAAACTCGTTCAACGTGGTGCATGGTGGCGCCAGCATGACGCTGCTCGACGTGGTGATGGCGCACGCCGCACGCACGGTTGAGCCGGCCATGGGTTGCGTCACGATTGAAATGAAAACCAGCTTCATGCGCGCCGCCAAAGGGCCGCTGCTGGCCAAAGGCCGCCTGCTGCACCGAACCGCCACCATGGCCTTCACCGAGGGCAGCATTTTTGACGCGGCCGGCAAGCTCTGCGCCCACGCCACCGGCACCTTCAAATTTGTCGCCCGCCTGCCCGTGGGTGGCAAAAGCACCCAGGCTCTCAACACCATCAAGACCGACTGATCGGCCTCATACCTAACCCACCGGAGACCCACCCCATGCCCACCAACCACCAAATCGTGCTCGACAACCGCCCCCAAGGCGAAGCTACCGTGGACAACTTCAAGCTGGTCACCACCGAAACGCCGCCCCTGGCCGACGGCCAGGTGCTCGTGAAGCACCACTACCTGAGCCTGGACCCGTACATGCGCGGGCGCATGAACGACAGCAAGAGCTACGCCGCGTCGCAGCCGCTGGGCGAGGTGATGATTGGCGGCACCGTAGGCGAGGTGGTCGAATCGAAACACCCCAAACTCAAGGCCGGCGACCAGGTGGTGGGCATGGGCGGCTGGCAGGAGTACAGCGTGGTGGACGCCACCCAGCCCGGTGCGCTGCGCAAGGTGGACACCACGCACGTGCCGCTGTCGTATTACCTGGGCGCGGTGGGCATGCCTGGTGTGACCGCCTGGTACGGGCTCGTCAAGATCATCAACCCCAAAGCCGGTGAAACCGTGGTGGTGAGCGCCGCCACGGGCGCGGTGGGCAGCGCGTTTGCCGCGCTGGCCAAAGCACGTGGCTGCCGCGTGGTGGGCATTGCGGGTGGGCCGGACAAATGCCAGTACGCGGTCACCGAATTGGGCTTTGACGCCTGCATCGACTACAAGCTGCACCAGGACATGTATTCACTGGCCAAAGCCCTGAAGCAGGAATGCCCGAACGGCATTGATGGCTACTTTGAAAACGTGGGCGGCATGGTGCTCGACGCGGTGCTGCTGCGCATGAACGCCTTTGGCCGCATTGCGGTCTGCGGCATGATCGCCGGCTACGACGGCGCGCCACTGCCCCTGACGAACCCGGCCCTGATCCTGGTCAACCGCCTCAAGGTCGAAGGCTTCATCGTCAGCGAGCACATGGAAGTCTGGCCCGAAGCGCTCACCGAGCTGGGCACCCTGGTCGCCACCGGCAAGCTGCGCCCGCGCGAGACCATCGCCCAGGGCCTGGAGAACGCGCCCGAGGCCTTCATGGGCCTGCTCAAGGGCAAGAACTTCGGCAAACAGTTGGTCAAACTGATTCCCTGATGCCAGTCCCCGTGCACGAGCTGTTCACGATCGCTGCCGCGCAGACCACCCCGGTGGCCGGGGACCGGGTGGCCAATCTGCATCAGCACATTCACATGGTGGAGGTTGCGGCGCGCCACGGTGTGCAGCTGTTGCTGTTTCCCGAACTGTCGTTGTCGGGGTACGAGCCAACCATGCTGAGGCAGTGCCTCACGCCCCCACACGACACCCTCCTGACTCCGTTGAAAGAGGCCGCCCGGCGCCACGCGATGACCCTGGTCGTAGGGGCACCCACGGCGCCGGCCGGGGTGCACAACGCGGAGGCGTTGCCGCACATTTCAGCGCTGGTCATTGGGCCTGATAGCGGTGTGCAGGTCTATCACAAGCAGCACCTGCATCCTGGTGAGGAGCTCTACGCGAGCGCGGGGGGCACTCAGCCGTTCGTGTTCGATGTGTCTGGGCGGCAGTGCGGTCTGGCCATCTGTGCGGACGTGAGTCATGCCACCCACCCGAAGGCCGCGCACGGGGCGGGCGCCACGCTGTATCTGGCGGGAATGGTCGTGTCCGGGCAGGGTTATGCCGCTGATGCAGCCTTGTTGAAAACCCACGCGATCACACACCAGATGCCCGTTCTGCTGGCGAACATGGGCAGCCCTTCGGGTGGTTTTCTGTGCGCAGGACGCAGTGCGTTCTGGGACGAAGCAGGGCGCTGTGTCGCAGCCTTGCCCGGGGATGGTGCCGGCCTGCTGGTGGCGGACCGACAGCAGTCCGACTGGCTGGGTCGGGGTGTTCCGCTCTGATCGGAGCGAGACCAGGCCCCTTGCGTTGGCGATGGATGGACCGTAGGAGCAAACATGACGACCCACGAAGTCTTCAATCAGCCCGAGCCGCTGGTCGATGTCAACCTGTTCGAGGGCAACCGGGCGCTGCAGGATGCACTGCGCTTCAATGCGCCAGCACTCGACACCGCACCGTTGCGCGCCCTCGGCCAGCAGGTCGGCAGCGCGGAGATGCAGCAGCATGCGCGCCTGGCCAATGTGTTCACGCCGCAGCTCAAGAGCCACAGCCGCTTTGGTCACCGCATCGACCAGGTGGAGTTCCACCCGAGCTACCACGCGCTGATGTCGGCGGCCACCGCGGCCGGCCTGCACGGCACCGCGTTTTCGGAGGCCGAGCAGGCCACCGGCATGGCGCACATGAATCGCGCAGCGGGCTTCATGCTCTTCACCGAGCTGGAGCCTTCCATCCTTTGCCCGATCTCCATGACCTACGCGGTCACGCCGGCCCTCAAGGACAACCCGGCCATCTACGCTGACTGGGCGCCCCAGCTCACCAGTCGCGCCTACGACCCGGCGCTGAAGCTCTGGAAAGACAAGGCCGGCGTGACCATGGGCATGGGCATGACCGAAAAGCAGGGTGGCTCCGACGTGCGGGCCAACACGACGCAGGCGGTGCCCGCTGGGTCGGACGACTGGGGCCAGCGCTTCAAGGTGACCGGCCACAAGTGGTTCTTCTCGGCGCCCATGTGCGACGCCTTCCTGATCCTGGCGCAGACGCCCTCCGGCCTGTCGTGCCTGTTCCTGCCGCGCGTGCTGCCCGACGGTTCGCTGAATGCGCTCTTCATCCAGCGCCTGAAAGACAAGCTGGGCAATAAGGCCAACGCCAGTTCCGAAGTGGAGTTCAGCGGTGCTACGGCCTGGCTGGTGGGCGAGGAGGGCAGGGGCGTGCCGCAGATCCTGGCCATGGGCACCATGACGCGGCTGGACTGCGCCCTGGGCACCAGCGCGTTGATGCGCCAGGCGCTCTCCATCGCACTGAACCACACGACCCAGCGCAGCGCCTTCGGCAAAAAGCTGATCGATCAGCCGCTGATGAAAAACGTGCTGGCCGATCTGGCGCTGGAGTCCGAAGCCGCCACCGCGCTGGCCCTGCGGCTGGCGCGCAGCTTCGACCGCGCCGCCAACGACGAGCACGAGCGCGTGATGCAGCGCCTGCTCACGCCCGTGGCCAAGTTCTGGATCTGCAAACGCGGCAGCTATTTCGCCCAGGAAGCCATGGAATGCCTGGGCGGCAACGGCTATGTGGAAGAGGGCGGTGAAGGCATCATGGCGCGCATTTACCGCGAAATGCCGGTGAACAGCATCTGGGAAGGCGCGGGCAACATCATGGCGCTGGACCTGCTGCGTGCCCTGCGCAAGGCCGATGCCGCCGCCGCGCTGGCCCACGAGCTGGCGCCCGCCAAGGGCATGCACCCCGCGCTGGACCACCTAGCGGCCAGCCTGCCCACCCGCGTGGAGCTGATGGCCACCGAAATGGAAGCCCGCCGCCTGGCGCAAGACGTGGCGCTGACCGTTCAGGCCGCGCTGCTGGCGCAAACCGCGCCCGGCGCTGTGTTCGGCGCCTTCTGCGACTCGCGCCTGGGCGGCGACTGGGGCCTGAGCTTTGGGTCGCTGGGCGCAGGCGTGGACTTTGACAGCATCATCCACCGGGCCCTGCCCACGTGAGCCGCGAAATATCCGTTCAGGCTGAGCCTGTCGAAGCCCTCAACAAGACCCGACCCAAACGCGAAACGCCATGACCGACCTCATTCTTCACCACTACCCCACATCGCCCTTTTCTGAAAAGGTGCGCCTGATCCTGGGCCACAAGCAGCTGGCCTGGCAGAGCGTGGTGATCCCGCGCATCATGCCCAAGCCCGATGTGCTGGCGCTCACCGGCGGCTACCGCCGCACCCCGTTTTTGCAGATCGGTGCCGACGTGTACTGCGACACCGCGCTGATTTGCGACGTGCTGGAGCACCGCCAGCCCAAGCCCACGCTCTACCCAGAACACCAAAAAGGCGTGGCCCGCGTGCTGGCGCAGTGGGCCGACAGCACGCTGTTTTGGGCCGCCATGGGCCACAACCTCAGCCCCCGTGGTGCGGCGGCCCTGTTTGCCGGGCAGCCACCCGAAGCCGCGCAAGCCTTTGCCGCCGACCGCGGCGCCATGCGCGCCGGCATGACCAGCCTGCGCCCTGGTGACGCCACCGCCGCCTACAAAAGCTACCTACGCCGCCTGGCCAACATGCTGGAAGACGCGCCATTTTTGCTGGGTGCAGCCCCCTGCGTGGCCGACTTTGCCGCCTACCACCCGCTGTGGTTCAGCCGCGTCATCAACCCGGCCATGGCCGGCGTTCTGGACGCCACCCCGGCCGTGCTCGCCTGGATGGACCGCATGGCCGCGCTTGGCCATGGCCACCTGAGCAAGCTCAGTTCGGCCGAAGCCATTGCCGTGGCCGCTGCCGCCCAGCCCGCACCCTTGGGTGACGAAGCATTTCAGGACGAACACGGCATACCGCTGGGCAGCCGCGTCACCGTGGCCGCCGAAGCCTTTGGCCAGGAGCCCACCGAAGGCATCTTGCGCGCCGCCACCCGCACCCGCTACACGCTGGAGCGCACCGACGAACGCGCGGGCACGTTGCATGTGCACTTTCCGCGCATCGGCTTTGTGCTGCGGGAAGTGCGCGCTTGAGCCCGACCGCTTTGCCCCCAGCCGTTGCACCCGTGGCTTGGCGCTGCCTGCCGTTTGGCGCCTTGTTGCCGCGCACGCTGTACGCGCTGCTGCAACTGCGCAGCGCGGTGTTTGTGGTGGAACAGGCCTGCGCCTTTCAAGACCTGGACGGTGCCGACCCGGCCTGCATGCACCTGCTGGGCGAACGCCTGAACCCCGCAGGCGAACCCGAGTTGCTGGCCTACACCCGCCTGGTGCCGGCGGGCCTCAAGTACACCGAGGCGAGCATTGGCCGGGTGGTGACGGCGCCCACCACGCGCGGCACCGGCTTGGGCCATGTGCTCATGGCCGAGTCGGTGCGCACCCTCTACAGCCTGTGGGGCGTGCAGCCCATCCGCATTGGCGCGCAGGCGCACCTGCAACACTTTTACCAGCAGCACGGCTTTGAAGCCGTGGGCGATTTGTATGACGAAGACGGCATTGCGCACACCGAAATGATCCGGCGCTGAACCACCCACAGGAGACCCCATGATTGAAGACTTCAAAGGCAAAACCGCGGTACTCACTGGCGCCGGCTCGGGCTTCGGGCTTGAATGTGCCCGCATCGGCGCCCGGCTGGGCATGAACCTGGTGCTGGTGGACGTGCAGCAAGACGCGCTGGACAAAGCCCAGGCCGAGATGGAAGCCGCGGGCGCGCAGGTGCTCGCGCGCCGGGTCGACGTGTCCAACGCCGAGCAAATGGATGCTCTGGCCACCGAGGTGCAACAGCGCTTTGGCGCGCCGCACTTCGTGTTCAACAACGCCGGCGTGGGCTCGGGCGGCCTGATCTGGGAAAACTCGGTGAAAGACTGGGAATGGGTGCTGGGCGTGAACCTGTGGGGCGTCATCCACGGCGTGCGCCTGTTCACCCCCATGATGCTGGCCGCTGCCAAGGCCGATCCGGCGTATCGGGGCCACATCGTCAACACCGCCAGCATGGCGGGCCTGCTGACACCGCCCAACATGGGCATTTACAACGTGAGCAAACACGCCGTGGTGAGCCTGACCGAAACGCTCTACCAAGACCTGAAACTGGTGAGCGACCAGGTGAGCGCCAGCGTGTTGTGCCCGTATTTCGTGCCCACCGGCATCAGCCAGAGCCACCGCAACAAACCCGCCGAGCTGGCCGATGAGCAAGCCACCCAGAGCCAACTGATCGGCCAGGCCATGAGCGACAAAGCCGTGAGCTCCGGCAAAATCACCGCCGCCCAGGTGGCCGACATGGTGTTTAGCGCCATGCGCGCCGACCAGTTTTACATCTACAGCCACCCCAAAGCACTGGGCAACGCCCGCCAGCGTTTCGACGCCATCGTGGCCGGCACCAACCCGGCCGATCCGTTTGCCGAACGGCCGGAGATTGGCGAAGGCTTGCGCCAGGCGCTGAGGGCTACCCCATGAACGCTCGCGCCCAATTCACCTGCATGGAAGAAAGCACAAGGGAAGACTGGCAAATCATCGTCCCTGAGGCCATGAAGATGGCCAAGTCGCTGCCTGACCGCATCCTCGACCACCTGCGTCTGCTCGACGGCGACTTTGGCGGATTTCCGGTCGATCGACTGACCCATTCCCGCCAGACCGCCACGCTGGCGCTGCAGGACGGACGGGACGAGGAATACGTGGTGTGCGCGCTGCTGCACGACATTGGCGACACGCTGGGCAGCTTCAACCACCCCGACATCGCCGCCGCCATCCTTAAACCCTTCGTCAGCGACGCAAACCTCTGGATGGTGCAGCACCACGGCGTGTTCCAGGGCTACAACTTCTTCCACCACATCGGGCTGGACCGCCACATGCGCGACCAGTTCAAGGCGCACCCACACTACGACCGCACGGCCGAATTCGTCGAGCTGTACGACAACCGGGCCTTCGACCCCGCCGTGGAAGCCCTGCCGCTCGACCACTTCGAGCCCATGCTGAGGCGCCTGATGGCAACACCCCGCAACAGCATCTACAAGGCCGCCATGGAACCGCCGGCTAAGGGGCGCTGAACGAACACCCGCGCTGCGGCGCATTCAAGGCGGTGATGGGGACTCCAAGTCGACCAATCCCTCTGCCAGCGCCAGCACCGACAGCGGTGCGCAGCCTTCTGCCTTGTTGCTGATTGTTACAAAGGCGTTCTGCCCCGCGCCCACCGGGCAACGCACGCAGTAAGGGCGCGCATCCCCGCAAGCGCCGGGACAATGAACTCCTGGATGGCGAGCATCGAGCAGATTGAACGCGAACCGAGGGGCTTCACCAAATGAGCCCAAGCCATTCCGAGCGAGCGGAACACCCATGTGATGGACGACGCTCCGCAATCAGCGTACCGAAATCGGTCACCGCCCATGTGGCAAACTCCCCCGCTTCGAATGACACCGGGCCGCTGGAGCCCCTAGGGACATGCAAAAAATCATCGCGCAGATCGCGCAGGAAATTCGGGTCGGCGTTCACCAGGTCAAGGCCGCTGTCGAGCTGCTGGACAGTGGCGCCACCGTGCCGTTCATTGCCCGTTACCGCAAAGAGGTCACCGACGGACTGGACGACATCCAGTTGCGGGAACTGGAACACCGGCTGGTTTACCTGCGCGAGCTGGAAGACCGCCGTGGCACGGTGCTGAAAAGCATCGACGAACAGGGCAAGCTGACCGACGCTTTGCGCGCCGCCATTGCGGCCGCGCCGACCAAGCAGGAACTGGAAGACCTGTATCTGCCGTTCAAGCAAAAGCGCCGCACCAAAGGGCAGATTGCGCGGGAATTTGGCATTGAGCCGCTGGCCGACAAGCTGTTTGCCGACCCGACGCTGGACCCGCTGGCCGAAGCCGCTGCGTTCACCAGGCCAGCCGAAGTGCTGGACGACGGCAAGCCCGGTGCCGACTTTTCGACGCCGCAGGCGGTGCTGGACGGCGTGCGCGACATTTTGAGTGAGCGCTGGGCCGAAGACGCCACGCTGCTGCAAAACCTGCGCGAATGGCTTTGGGCCGAAGGCCTGCTGAAAAGCACGCTGGTGGCCGGCAAGGATGAAAACCACCCCGATGTGGCGAAGTTTCGCGACTATTTTGACTACGACGAACCCATTGCCCGCGTGCCCTCGCACCGTGCGCTGGCGGTGTTTCGTGGGCGTTCGCTGGAAATGCTGGACGCCAAGCTGGTGTTGCCCGAGCCCGAGCCGGTGCTGACGGCAACCGGCCGGTCCGCGCCCACCGTGTCGCTGGCCGAAGGCCGCATTGCGCTGCACCTGGGCTGGAGCCACAAGGGCCGGGCGGCAGACGATTTGCTGCGCAAATGCGTGGCCTGGACCTGGCGCGTGAAGCTCAGCCTGTCCAGCGAGCGCGACCTGTTTGCCCGCCTGCGCGAAAGCGCCGAGGCGGTGGCGATCAAGGTATTTGCCGACAACCTGCGCGACCTGCTGCTGGCCGCACCGGCTGGCCCGCGCGTGGTGATGGGGCTGGACCCGGGCATTCGCACCGGTGTGAAGGTGGCCGTGGTGGACGCCACCGGCAAGCTGGTGGACACATCGACCGTGTACCCGCACGAGCCCCGGCGCGATTGGGAGGGCTCGCTGCACACGCTGGCCAAGCTGTGTGAGAAGCACGGCGTGAACCTGATTGCCATTGGCAACGGCACGGCGAGCCGTGAAACCGACAAACTGGCCGCCGACCTGATCAAGCTGGTGCAAAAAGGCACCGAACCCGGTCACCCCTGCCACGGCATGCAAAAAGTGGTGGTGAGCGAGGCGGGCGCTTCGGTGTATTCGGCCAGCGAATTTGCTTCTCAAGAAATGCCCGACGTGGACGTGAGTCTGCGTGGTGCGGCCAGCATTGCCCGGCGGTTGCAAGACCCGTTGGCCGAGCTGGTGAAGATCGACCCCAAGAGCATTGGCGTGGGCCAGTACCAGCACGACGTGAACCAGAGCGACCTGGCCCGCACGCTGGACGCGGTGGTGGAAGACTGCGTGAACGGCGTGGGCGTGGACCTGAACACGGCCAGCGTGCCGCTGCTGTCCAAGGTGTCGGGCCTATCAAGCAGTGTGGCCAAGGCGGTGGTGCGCTGGCGCGAGGCCAACGGCGCCTTCAAAAGCCGCCAGCAGTTGCTGGACGTGGCGGGCCTGGGCGCCAAAACCTTTGAGCAGAGCGCGGGCTTCCTGCGCATCCGCGGTGGCGACAACCCGCTGGACATGACCGGCGTGCACCCGGAAACCTACCCGGTGGTCGAAAAAATCATGGCGCAGACCGGCCAGCCGGTGGCAGCGCTCATGGGCCGGGCCGACATGCTCAAAACGTTGCGCCCGGAGCTGTTTGCCAATGAAAAATTCGGTGTCATCACGGTCAAGGACATCCTGACCGAGCTGGAAAAACCCGGCCGCGACCCGCGCCCCGACTTCCAGGTGGCCCGCTTCAACGACGGCGTGGACGACATCAGCGATCTGCGCGAGGGCATGATTCTGGAAGGAACGGTCAGCAACGTCGCGCAATTTGGTGCCTTCATTGACCTGGGTGTGCACCAGGACGGCCTGGTGCATGTGAGTCAGCTGGCGCACAAGTTCGTCAACGACGCCCGCGAAATCGTCAAGACCGGCGACATCGTCAAGGTCAAGGTGATGGAGGTGGATGTGGCGCGCAAGCGCATCGGGTTGTCGATGAAGCTGGGCGACGCACCGGCCTCGTCTGGCCGGGACGGCGGCGCCCGGGACAACCGGTTTGAGCCTGCGCGCCAGGGGCCTCGCTCGGCGCCCCGAGGTGCGCAAGCCCCCGCACAGGCCACACCGTCGGCCATGGCGTCGGCATTTGCCAAGCTGCAGGGCAAGCGCTGAAGCTCGTCCTGCAGTTGGTATTCCCAGCAAACCCTGCTGCCACTATTAAGCGGCTTGATGACCCACTTTTTCGCAGTGCGGGAGGGTGGCTTGGGAGGCGACAGCAGGGGCTCAAGTTGCGGCGGTCTGGGTCGATACCAACAGGTAATACATCCGACCCACCTCTACGGACTTCAGCCCATGCAACTCGAAGCCCTTCTGAACTATCCCCGGGCGCTGCCCACCATGCCGCGCAGCGTCTCCGACTTGCTGGGGGAAATGAACAAGGAAGACCCCAGCCCGAAACGGGTGGGGGAGCTCATTGGCCGCGACCCGGCGCTCACCACCCGCGTGCTGCGGCTGTCGAATTCGGCTTTTTTCCGTGTCAGCCGCAAAGTGGGCAGTGCTGATGAGGCGGTGGCGCTGCTGGGCATGACCCATGTGCGCTCGCTGGTCATGGCGGCCGCGCTGGGCGCGAGTTTCAAAAACGTCCCTGGCGTCGATCTGAAACAGTTTTGGCGCTACAGCCTGCGCGTGGCCGAAATCTCGCGCTCGCTGGCGGGCTTGCTGCGCCAGCACGAAGGCAACGCCTTCACCGCTGGCCTGATCCACGCCATTGGCGACCTGGTGATGCACATTGCCATGCCCGACGAAGTAGGGCCGATCGACATGCGCGTGCCGCCGCTTGACCTGCAGCGCGCCGCCGCCGAAAAAGCGGCTTTTGGCTACACCTATGCCGACGTAGGCGCCGGCATGATCGAAAAGTGGCAGTTTCCCACCACCATGGTGTCGGCACTGGCCAACCAGATTGAGCCTTTTGAAGGCGCCGCCTACGACCCATTGGGCGGTGTGTTGCACCTGGCTTCGTGGCGCGCTCGGGCCGAAGAAATCCAGCTCGACAACAACGGCCTGGTGGCCACGTTCCCCGACATGGTGGGCCTGACTCTCGGGCTCGATCTCGACAGCGTGCTGGGTAAAGATCCCTCCGAATGGTCGTTCAGCCAGGCGATCAGCGCGTTCACCGATTAGCTTCACCGACCAACGAGCTAAAAAGTCTCAAGTCTTGAGGCGCAGAGACGAAATAACACTTAGCGCATATCCGCTGAGACAGACCCCACCGATTGGCAGGCACACCATGCACCTCGACAAGCTCCTGAAACAGCCCAACGCACTCCCGACCGCACCCAAGGTGGTCCGCAAGCTGATCGAGACCTTTGAGCAGGAAGAGGTCGACATGCTGCAGGCGGCGGCCTACATCGAGTCCGATCCGGTGCTTACCGCCAAGCTCCTGAAGATGGCCAACTCGGCCTTCTTTGGTCTGAACCGCTCGGTGACCAACGCACGCGATGCCATGCAGGTGATGGGGCTCATCAAGGTGCGCGCGCTGGTGATTGGCGCCGCGCTGGGCGACAGCTTTCATTGCCTGGGCAGCGTCAACCTCAACCAGTTCTGGCGCTACAGCCTGAACTCGGCCAACCTTTCGCGCTACATCGCCTTGCCCATCAAGGTCGACGAAAACACCGCCTTTACCTCGGGCCTGGTTCATGGCATTGGCGAGCTCATGATGCACATGGCGATGCCCGAGGCGATGATCGACCTGGACCGCAGCATTCCCATGCTGGACCTGAAGCGCGCCCGCGCCGAAAAAGGCCTTTTTGGCTACAGCTACGCCGAAGTGGGTGCCGCGCTGGCACGGGAGTGGAGCTTCCCCAAGAAAATGATCAACGCCATCGAGCACCAGACAGCGCCTTTTGAAAACGATGTGTACGAACCCGTCGCTGGCGTGGTCCACATCGCGTCTTGGCGTGCCCGTGCTGAAGAAATGTCGATAGGCAGCCAGGGTCTGATCAACACCTACCCAGACCCGATCGGCCTGGTGCTGGGCATTGACCCGGACACGGTGATTGGCGAAGAAATTCCGTCGCTGACCCGCCACAAAGAAACACCCGAGACGTCGGAAGCCGGCTAAAACGCGCCGGTCCCCCGGGCTGCGAGACAATCGCGGTCTTATGTCTCTCGCACACCCAGCGCTTAGCCTTTACGCCGGTCCCAAGGCCCGCCAACACATCGCCCAGCACGGTCTGCGCCCGCAAGACGTGGGCGTGATCCCCGCAGCCGCGGGCGGGCCCAAGGGGCTGATTCTGGGTCCGCTGGACCGTTTCATTTTTGGTCAGTGGTTGCCGCAAAGCCAGCAGCGGGTGCACCTGGTGGGTGCGTCCATCGGCGCCTGGCGCATGTCCACGGCTTGTCTGCACGATTCGGTGGCGGCCTTTGAACGGCTGGAACGCGACTACATCGCCCAGCACTACGCGCTGCGCCCGGGCGAAAAACGGCCCAGCGCCCGGCAGGTGAGCGAGCAGTTTGGCCACAGCCTGCAGCAGTTTTATGGCGGGCGCATTGAAGAGGTGCTGAACCACCCGCGTTTTCATCTGCACCTGGTCACTTCGCGCGGGCGCCATGTGTTGGCGCAAGAAGGCGCACTGCGCACGCCGCTGGGCTACCTGGGAGCCTTTGCCGCCAACGCGGTGAACCGCAAGGCGCTGGGGGCCTGGCTGGAGCGGGTGGTGTTTTCATCCACCGCCGCCCCTGGCAAGCAGGCGGTGGCGTTGCCCTTTGGCACGGACGACTTTCGCACCCGCCAGGTGCCGCTGCGCAGCGACAACTTTATGGATGCCTTGCAGGCAAGTTGCTCCATTCCGTTTGTGCTGCGCGCGGTGCAGGGCATTGCGGGCGCGCCGCCCGGGGCCTATTGGGACGGCGGTATCACCGACTACCACCTGCACCTGCGTTACCAGCCGCCCACCACAGCACCCATCGTGCTGTATCCGCATTTTCAACAATCGGTGGTGCCCGGCTGGCTGGACAAGGTGTGGAAGCACCGCCACCCCGCCACCCCGGCGCTGGACCACATGCTGTTGCTGGCGCCCGACCCGGCCTGGGTCAAAACCCTGCCCAACGGCAAACTGCCCGACCGGGGCGACTTCACCCGATACGGGCAGGACCTGGCCGCGCGCATGCAGGTGTGGCAGGCCGCCACCGCTGCCAGCCAGCAGCTGGCCGATGAGTTTGCACAGTGGCTGGAGCGGCCCGACCTGTCCCGCATCGAGGCTTTGTGATGGATCAAACGGGCGCCCATGCATGCCGCCACAACGTGCCGACCGGAGGATAATTCCCCTATGACTTCTGTGACTAATTCCCTTTCTGCCGACACACCCATGGAGGCAACACTCCCGCGCTACCTGACGGCCGCGCTCTACAAGTTTGTGGACCTGCCCGACTACGTGGCCCTGCGCGAGCCCCTGCTGGCTTGCTGCGAGGCGCACCAGGTGAAGGGCACGCTGCTGCTGGCCAGCGAAGGCATCAACGGCACCATTGCCGGGCCCGAGGCCGGTGTGCGCGCCGTGCTGGCCCACCTGCACGCCGACCCGCGCCTGGCCAGCCTGCAGCACAAAGAAGCCTGGGCCGACAAGCCACCTTTTTTACGCATGAAGGTGCGGCTGAAAAAAGAAATTGTCACCCTGCGGGTGCCCGAACTGGACCCCAACAAAACGGTGGGCCAGTACGTGAAGCCACAAGACTGGAACGCCTTGCTGGCCGACCCGGACGTGGTGGTGATCGACACCCGCAACGACTACGAGGTGGTCATTGGCACGTTCAAGGGGGCGATCAACCCCAACATCAAAACCTTCACCGAGCTGCCGGCCTGGCTGGACGCCCAGCCTGCGCTGCAGGCCGGCGTTGGCAAAAAGACCAAGGTCGCCATGTTTTGTACCGGCGGCATCCGCTGCGAGAAGTCCACCGCGCTGATGAAAATGCGTGGTTTTGACGAGGTGTACCACCTGGAGGGCGGCATCCTGAAGTACCTCGAAGAAGTGCCGGCCGAAGAGAGCACCTGGGAAGGTGAGTGTTTTGTGTTTGACGAACGCGTGAGCGTGGGCCACGGCCTGCAGCCCGGTCCCTATGGCCTGTGCCGCTCGTGCCGCTGGCCGCTCAGCGCGCAAGACAAGGCGTCACCGCTTTACGTCAAAGGCGTGAGCTGCCCGCAATGCCACGACAAGCGCAGCCCGGAACAAAAAGCCCACCTGGCAGAACGCCAGCGCCAGGTGGAGCTGGCCGAAGCGCGTGGTGAAGTGCATGTGGGCGCACGCCTGCACAATCACGAGCACTGACCGAGCGCTGAACACGGCCTGAAGCCGCGCGCTCGGCTCACGCGCCCAGGGCCGCTTACATCGACGCTTCCAGCATCTCGCGGTAGTCGGCCACGCTGGCGGTGCGGGGGTTGGTCTTGTGGCAGTGATCGGCCAGCGCGCCGGTGATGATTTTTTCAAACCACGCCCGCTCCACGTGCAGCGCAGCCAAGCCGGTGGGCAAACCCAGGCGGGCATTCATGTCGCGAATGGCTTGCGGTATGTCGCGCCCACTGCGCAAGCCCATGGCATGTGCCATGCGGTCCAGGCGGCGCTCTTTCTGCATCGACTCCGCTTCGGCGTTGAACGCAATCACGGCCGGCAAAAACAGCGCGTTCAAGGTGCCGTGGTGCAAGCGCGGATTCACGCCGCCCAGGCTGTGGCTGAGCGAGTGCACGCAACCCAGCCCCTTTTGAAACGCCATGGCGCCTTGCATGCTGGCGCTCATCATGTTCAGGCGCGCTTCGCGGTCTTGCCCGTCGTGGGTGGCGCGCTCAATGTGCGCCCAGCCGCGCTCAAGGCCGTCCAGCGCAATGCCGTCTGCCGGCGGGTTGAAGGCGGGAGCCATGAAGGTTTCCATGCAGTGGGCAATGGCGTCCATGCCGGTGGCCGCGGTGAGCATGGGCGGCAGGCCCAAGGTGAGTTCCGGGTCGAGCAGGGCGGTTTTGGGCACCAGGTGCCAGCTGTGAAAGCCGAGCTTGCGGCCATCGTCCACGATCACAATGGCGCCGCGCGCCACTTCGCTGCCGGTGCCGGCGGTGGTGGGTACCGCAATCAGGGGGGGCACGCGGTCGGTGATTTTGGGCGAGCCGCCCTCAATGGTGGCGTAGGTCTTCAGCGGGCCTTCGTGGGTGGCGGCAATGGCCACGCCCTTGGCGCAGTCGATGGAGCTGCCGCCGCCCAGCGCTATCAAGCCGTCGCAGCCTTCTCGCTGGTACACCGCCACCGCCGCACGCACCGCCGCTTCGTTGGGGTTGGACGGTGTTTCATCAAACACCGCCAGTGGCACACCGGGCAAGGCAGCCCGCGCTTTTTCCAGCAAGCCCGCTACACGCACGCCAGCGTCGGTGACGATGAGCGGGCGGGTGATGCCCACCCGCTTGCATTCGGCCTGCAGTTGCGCCAGGGCGCCGAACTCGATCAGGATGTTGGTCACATACAGAATTTGGGCCATGCGCGTCTCGTGTGGTGATGGGATAAAACAAAGCAAAACTATACGGCTGCGCTCGCCCAATGCCAATGCCGCCCGCGCGACGGCCGGTCCCGCAAAAGACAGCCACAATGCGCACCCATGTCGCACCACAAGAACCCCCGCGCTCTGCTCACGCCGCTGATGCGTGGGCTGCTCGACCGCATGGCCCGCGCCGGACACCCACCCATGCATGCGCTCACGCCGGCGCAAGCCAAACTGTCGTACGAAGCGGGCGCCACCGTGCTCGACATAGCGCCCCACAAACTGGCTCGGGTGGAGGACCTGAAGCTTCCGGCCCGCGATGGTTTTGAGCTGCACGCGCGCCTGTTTGCGCCGCAAGCCGAGCACCCGCTGCCGGTGCTGCTTTACCTGCATGGCGGTGGTTTCACGGTGGGCAGTGTGGCCACCCACGAAAGGCTGTGCCGCCACTTGGCCCACCTGGGCCGCTGCGCGGTGGTGTCGCTGGACTACCGGCTGGCGCCCGAATGGAAATTTCCTACCGCCGTGGAAGACACCTGGGACAGCCTGGCCTGGTTGCGCGACAACGCCGCTGCACTGCAGCTGGACGGTTCGCGCATCGCCGTGGGTGGCGACAGCGCGGGCGGCACGTTGGCGGCGGTGACCGCCATTGCCGCGCGCGATGCCGGCTGGCCACTGGCGCTGCAGTTGCTGTATTACCCCGGCTGCGCCGGTCACCAGAACACGCCTTCGCACCACACCTTTGCCAAAGGCTTTTTGCTTGAAGAGCCGCACATCACCTACTTTTTTAACCATTACCTGCGCAGCCCGGCCGACCGCGACGACTGGCGCTTTGCCCCGCTGGACGGCGTGGA
The DNA here is from genome assembly GCF_055702805.1 of Hydrogenophaga sp. LT287. Taxonomy (NCBI): domain Bacteria; kingdom Pseudomonadati; phylum Pseudomonadota; class Betaproteobacteria; order Burkholderiales; family Comamonadaceae; genus Hydrogenophaga; species Hydrogenophaga sp. LT287. Next base: position 62,116 of record NZ_JBVPZC010000015.1, read on the forward strand.
CGGCACCGGCCAGGTGATCGATCTGGACGGCGTGGCACCCGCCTGGGTGGGCCTGGCCGAATGCGACCCGCTCACCGACGAGGGCCTGCTGTACGCCGACCGCCTGCGCATGGCCGGTGTGCCGGTGGACCTGGAGATTTACGCCGGCGTGGTGCATGGTTTCATCAATTTCGGCCGCGCCATCCCGCAGGCGCTGACCGCCCACAACGACGCTGCGCGCGCGCTGCGTCACGCCTTTGGAGACACCTGAATGACCACTTTGAAACGCTCTGACTTTCGTTTTTTTCACCGCATGCGCGTGCGCTGGGCCGAGGTGGACATGCAGAAGATCGTGTTCAACGCCCACTACCTGATGTATTTCGACACCGCCATATCCGATTACTGGCGAGCGCTGTGCCTGCCGTACCAGCCCACCATGGACGCGCTGGAAGGCGACTTGTATGTGGTGAAAGCCACGGTCGAATTCCACGCTTCGGCGCGGGTGGACGACCAGATTGAGGTGGCCATGCAATGCAGCCGCATCGGCACGTCGTCCTTGACCTTCACGGGCGCCATTTTCCGGGGTGACGAGCACCTGATCACGGGCGAAATTGTGTATGTATTTGCCGACCCGGCCACCCAGAAGTCGAAGCCGGTGCCGCCTGCCTTGCGCGAGATCATGCTGGGTTTCGAGGCCGGCGAAGCCATGAGCACGGTGCAGGTGGGGCCCTGGAGCACGCTGGGGCCCGACGCGCAGCGCATCCGCACAGAGGTGTTTGTGCACGAGCAACGCATTCCCAAAGAACTGGAATGGGACGCGGCCGACGCCACCGCGGTACACGCCGTGGCCTACAACCGCCTGGGTGTGCCGGTGGCCACCGGGCGCTACCTGGAGGGCCAGGCGGGCAAGGTGAAGGTGGGCCGGATGGCGGTGAACCGGGTGCTGCGCGGCGGCTACCTGGGGCGCGACGTGCTCCACGCACTGATGAACGCAGCCCGAGCGCAGGGCGCGGATGAGGTGGTGCTGCACGCCCAGCGCAGCGCCGAGGGTTTTTACAGCCGCCTGGGTTACCAGCAGCGGGGAGCGCCTTTTGTAGAGGCCGGGATCGACCATGTGGAGATGTTCACGAAACTCTGACTCCCCCTGGACCGCGTGAGCGGTGCCGCCCTCTGGGTCAAGCGACAATAGCGAACTTTGGTACTGACTCGGCCGCTCTGCAGGCGCCCATGAGCCGGTACCGCGTGCGCAGTGGATCGTCCACCCCGCCACACACCCAGACCGCAGCAGTTCCATGGCCAAGAAAAAGCGCAATGCGCCGCCCGTCCCGGGCGCCAGCACCTCCACCCACCGTCCAGCCAGTGCGCCAGCGCCCAGTGCAGCGCCCGCCGCACGCGTGCCCAGTCCGGTGGGTGCGCTAACCCTGCCTGGCGAGGCCTCCCAGGGCGACTGGACGGTGGCCATCCTGGCGCTCATGATGTTTTTGGCGCCGGCGTTGGGCGTGCCCAATGAGGAAATGATTCAGGACACGCTGAAATCCATCATCGTGTCGTTTGCTGCGCTGGGCGCGGCCCTGTTCTTTTTCTGGAACCAGCGCAACCGCAACCAGGCGCTGCGCTGGCACGCCGTGGTCTGGCTGCCGCTGTTGCTCATGGCCTATGCCCTGGGCAGCATGGCCTGGTCACACACCTACCTCGGCGGGGTCGAAGCCATCCGGTGGTTCATTTTTTCCATCCTGCTCTGGCTGGGCCTGAACACGCTGGACCGCGAGCGCCTGCCCACCCTGGCCTGGGGCATCCATGCGGGTGCTTTTTTTGCATCCCTCTGGACGGCCCTGCAGTTTTGGGTCGATTTCACGTTTTTCCCCCAAGGCCCCAATCCAGCCTCCACCTTTGTCAACCGCAACTTCTTTGCCGAATTTGTGGTGTGCACGCTGCCGTTTTCGGTCTATCTGCTGACCCGCGCACGCAACAGCGCCACGGTGGCGCTTTTGGCGTTTTCCCTGGGTTTCAACCTGGTTGCGATGTTCATGACGGGCACCCGCTCGGCCTTGCTGGCCTTCGTGGCTCTGCTGCTGGTGACCCCCGTGCTGCTGTGGCGCTACCGCCAGCACCTGGCCATGTCTAGCTGGGACGCAGGCCGGCGTATTCTGGCCGGTGGCGTGCTGGTTGCCACGGTGTTGGGTTTGGGGCTGATCAGCACCGGCAACCCCAAAATGGTGGCCGAAAACGTGGGGAACAACGCGTTGGAGCGCGCTTTCGCGCGGGCGCTGACGATGGCAGAGCAAAAAGAGTACGAATCCGGTTCGATCTCGATCCGCATGGTCATGTGGCAAGCCACGGGCCGCATCATTGCGCAGCGCCCCCTGAGCGGCGTGGGTGCTGGCGCCTGGGAAGTGGATCTGCCGCTCTACCAGAACGAAGGTGCACAGCTTGAAACCGACTACTACGTGCACAACGAGATACTGCAGTTGCTGGCCGAATACGGGCTGGCAGGCTGGTTGTTTTTGCTCGGCTTGCTGGGCTATCTGGCCCGCGCTGCCTGGCGCACCCTAACGCTCAAAGGCGAAGACGCTCAGACCGAGGGCATGTTGCGTGGCAGCACACTGGCCGCGCTGATGGCCTTTTTGATTGTCAGCAACGCGGGTTTCCCTTGGCGCATGGCCAGCACCGGCGCCTTGTTTGCCGTGTGCCTGGGTATTCTGGCGGCGTCTGACGCGCGCCTGGCGCAGCGTGGCTGGACGGCCGCCGCCCGACTGTCCTGGAAACCGGCTTTTTCTCAGGCGGGTGCCATCGCCACCCTGGGTTGCCTGGCTTTGGCGGCTTACATCACCCAGCAGGCGGTGGCCAGCGAGCGCCTGATCGTCAACGCCACCAAGATTGCGCTCTCGGTGAGCCGGTCGGGCGACTTCAACAACCCGAAATGGATCAAGCCCCGCGAAGACATGCTGCGCATGATCAAGGAAGGGATCGACATCAACCCCCACTACCGCAAGATCACCCCCATGGTGGCCGACGAGCTGGCCAAATGGGGCGACTGGAAAAATGCGGTGTGGATCTGGGAATCGGTGCTGGGCTCGCGCCCTTACGTCACCGCCATCATGAGCAACGTGGCGCGCGGCTACGCCCAGATGGGCCAGCCCGACCAAGCCATGGCCATGCTGGAGCGCGCCAAGGTGCTGCAGCCCAAGGCCTTGTCGGTGCGCTCGCTGGAGGTGATCTTGCTCAGCCGCAATGGCAACGAGCCCCAGGCGCTGGCGATGGCGCGTGAAGACATCACCGCAGGCAAGTTCGACTACGACATGGTCAACACCGGTTATGTGCTGGCCATGCGCGCGCAAGACTGGGACCTGGCCATCCGGGCGATCGAGCTGCGCAACCAAGGCTGGCCGGGCAGCAAGCTGGATGGTGATGCCAAGCTGGGCAACGCCTGGGTGGGCAAGGGCGACATTGGCAAGGCGATGGACTATTTCCGCTCAGCCATGGACGCCACGCCGCCCGGCCAGCAGCAAAACACGCTCAACATGATCCCGCAAGGCTTGTGGCCCCAATTGCAGCAAAAGCCTGCCGCCAGCCCATAAGTCAGGGGCCGGCGATGGGCGACGTGGTTACCACACCAGGGTTTCGCTGCGGTGCACCGGCGGCGCAGCGCCCGCGGTGTGGACCGCACCGGGCGCTGTCGGGGCCTGTGCGTGGGTCCATTCGTCCAGGCTGACCTGCCAGTATCCCAGCGGTTGCGCTTGCGCTTGCGGCTGGACGCGCACCACCAGGCTGCTGCGCGTGCCGTAGCCACGCTCGGGCATGCGCACAAACGGGCTGGACAACTGCCGCTCCAGGTCCACGTCTACTCCGGTGCGCGGCAAATCGCCATCTGCTGCCAGCTGGTCATCCAGCAAGGCCTGTTGCAGGTCAGCCCACCAAAGGGCGCCAGTCGAGGGCTGCGCTGCGTGGTCAAGCGACGCTTCGAGCGCCTGCGTGAGCCGCTGCGTCTTGGGCCAAGGGGTGCTCAGTGTGGCGTTGGACAAGCCGTAGACACCTGGTTGGAGGCGTTGGGTATACAGCTGGCTTGCATCGGGTTCATGCGGGCGTGCCGGGTGGCGGTTGCCCAGCCAGGCCCAATGGCCCTGGTGCAGATCGCCCACCACCAAGTTGAAGCCGCCATAGTCGGCGGGGGCTATGCCGGCTTGCAGTCCATGCAAGTCTAGGTCGCCAGCAAGCCAGCGCGTGGGCAGTTCACCCCGGCTGCGCCGGCCAGACCCAGGCTGGCCATCCCGCACATTGGTCAACATGGCCACACGCCCGCCGGTGCTCACACCCAACCAGGTTCCGCCGTCGCGAAGGTCGCGCCCAGCCACCACGTCGGTCCCCGAGGGCAGTGTCCAGCGGTGCAGGCCCGCAGTCGGACGATCGAAAAACTCGTCTCGGTTGGCCGCAATCAACAGCGGGCAGGCTGCGTGGGCATCAATCGCAAAGGCGATCAGGCACATGGGGGCGCTCGGTCAGGGGCGGGTCAAATGTCGTCGAGCAACGGGTAGGGCAGGGGCAGCACGGTCAGCGCAGGTCCTTGCGCGCTGCCCACATGCAGCGCGCCACCCTCTGCGGCACGGGTTTGCATCGACACCAGCGCGTGCCAGCCACCAGCCGGGCAGGGCGCTGCAGCTGCCACGGTGCCACAGGGTTGCTCGGCGTCGCTGTCGTGAAACACCTCTTGCCCCACTGCCAGGGGTGCATTGGCTTGCACCAGGTAGGCCCGGCGCTTCAGCGTGCCCCGGAACTGGCTGCGCGCCACCACCTCCTGGCCCGGGTAGCAGCCCTTCTTGAAGTTCACGCCGCCGACCGACTCGTAATTCAGCATCTGCGGCACAAAGGCTTCCACGATGGGTTGGGTGAGGGTGGCCACACCACCCATCACGTCCAGCCACGCCCAGTGCGCGGTGTCCAACAGGGGCGCTTCGGGCTGAGGCGCCACGCCGTCCACCACCGGCGCCACCCACAGGGCACGCGCCACACCAGCAGCCGGGTACAGGCGCACCCATTGGGCGCCATCGGCAGTTGCGGTGGTGCTCCATGGTTTTTCTGGAAGGTTTGAGGGCGCCGCTCCCGCCACACCCCACAGGGCAAAGGCGTCGCTGGCGTCGCTCAGCTTGACCTGGGCGCGCAGCACAAACATGGACAAACGTTTGAGTGTGGCGGGTAGCAGGTCGCGGCTGCACACCAGCAAGATGTCGTCATGGCTGCGTTTGAAGGCCACAAAACTGGCCTGCATGCGCCCTTTCGCTGAACAAAAAGCCGCAAAGCGGGCTTCGGACAGCCCCAGCAGCGAAAAGTCCTGGGTGAGCTGACCGTGTAAAAACTTGGCAGCATCGGCGCCCTGGGCACGAATCACACCCCAATGGGGCAGGGGAGCAGCGCCCTGAAGACGGGTGGGGTCAAACGCGGGGTCCAAGGCGGTGGCATGGCTCATGTCGGTGTCTGCTTTCGATGGATTCGGATCGCTCGATTATGATCACCCGCCCATGGAAGCGCGCCCACAGGCGCGCTTGTCCCCACTCTTTTTCCAGACGCCCAACCCGCTGTGATACGCCTGCTGAAACTGCTGCTTGCCCTGGTCATTCTGGGGCTGGGTGCGGCCGCAGCCGCAGCTTGGTGGCTGCAGCGCCCCTTGCAAATGCCCGATGCCGTGAGCGCCGAGGCACCGCTGGAAGTGACCATTGCACCCGGTACGTCGGCACGCGCTGTGGCCGACACCCTGGTGAAAGCGGGTGTGCAGACGCCTTCTGCGCTGTTGTACGCCTGGTTTCGGCTCTCGGGCGATTCGCGCAAGATCAAGGCAGGCAGCTACGAACTGGCCCCGGGCACCACGCCGGCCAGCCTGCTTTCCAAACTGGTGCGTGGTGAACAGGCCCTGCGCAGCCTCACCCTGCTAGAGGGGTGGAACATCCGCCAGGTGTTGCAAGCGGTGCGCAGCTCACCCGACCTGACGCAAGACATTGACGGGCTGAGCATGGCCGACCTGATGGCCCGCATTGGCTACCCTGGGCGCCACCCCGAAGGGCAGTTTTTCCCGGACACCTACCGCATGGTGAAGCACACGCCCGCTTCAGCCGTGCTTCGCCAGGCCGCCCAAGCCATGGAACAACAGGTGAACGCAGTCTGGGCCCAGCGCGCGCCCGACAGTCCACTGCGCTCGCCCTATGAGGCCCTGATTCTGGCCAGCATCGTTGAAAAAGAAACCGGTCTTGAAAGCGACCGCGCCATGGTGGCGGGCGTGTTCAGCAACCGGTTGCGCATCGGCATGCGGCTACAGACCGATCCCAGCGTGATCTACGGGTTGGGCGAGCGCTTCGACGGCAACATTCGGCGCTCAGACTTGCAAACCGATACCCCCTACAACACCTACACCCGCGCGGGCCTGCCGCCCACGCCCATTGCCATGCCCGGGCGCAACTCGCTGCTGGCCGCCGTGCAGCCAGCGTCGACCAAGGCCATGTATTTTGTGGCCCGTGGTGATGGCGCCAGCTATTTCAGCGCCACGCTGGAAGAGCACAATGCGGCGGTGCGGCGCTACATCCTGGGTCGTTAAACGGCCCTTTTGCGGCCCCACATTCCATTCATCTCCATGGCACAGCCCGGTCTTTTCATCAGCTTTGAAGGTATTGACGGCGCGGGCAAATCCACCCACATCGCAGGCTTGGCGGACGCCTTTCGTGCACAGGGTCGCCAAGTCACGCTGACCCGAGAGCCCGGCGGCACGCCGCTGGCAGAAAAGCTTCGAGCCCTGGTGCTGAACGACGCCATGGACCCGCTGTGCGAAGCCTTGCTGATGTTTGCCGCCCGGCGCGACCACCTGCAACAAGTGATCGAACCCGCGCTGGCACGGGGGGACGTTGTCCTGTGCGACCGCTTTACCGATGCGACCTTTGCCTACCAGGGTTACGGCCGCGGTTTTGACGTGGGCGTGTTGCGCCAGCTGGAAACTTGGGTGCAAACCCGGCCCGAACAGCCCGGCCAGCTGCGACAGCCCGACCTGACCGTTTGGTTTGACCTGCCACCCGATGTGGCTGCGCAGCGCCTGGCTTCGGCCCGGGTGCCAGACCGCTTTGAATCCCAACCCGTTGCCTTCTTCACCCGCGTGGCCGCGGGCTACGCCCAGCGCCTGGCCGAACAACCCAACCGCTTTGCCCGCATTGCAGCCAACCAGCCTGTTGACGCGGTCTGGCGCAACGTGCACCAGGCGGTGGTGCAGCGCGGCTGGCTCAGCCCACAGGTCCAGCCATGAGCACCAGTCTGCCTACCCCAACGCTGGCACCCTGGTTGCAGCAACAACTGCACAGCCTGCTCGCCCAACGCGGCCACGCCTTGTTGCTGTCTGGCCCCTCAGGGCTGGGCCAGTACGAACTGGCGCTGGCCCTGGCCCGCACCTGGCTGTGTGAGCAACCCACAGAGCAGGGCGCCTGTGGTCACTGTGGCAGCTGCCATGCCATTGATGTGCGCACCCACGCCGACCTGTGCGTGTTGATGCCCGAGACGCTGAGCCTGGAGCTCGGCTGGCCCCTGGACGAAGTCTCGCAAAAAGACATCGACGACAAGAAACGCAAAGCCAGCAAGCTGATCCGGGTGGAAGCGGCACGCGACGCCGTGAGCTTCACGCAGTTCACCCGCTCGCGTGGCAGCACCAAAGTGATCTTGGTGTACCCGGCTGAGCGCATGAATGTGGAGGCGGCCAACACCTTGCTCAAAACGCTTGAAGAGCCGGTGGGTGAAGTGCGTTTTGTGCTCGCCACCGAGGCCGCCCACCAGCTGCTGCCCACCATACGCAGCCGCTGCCAGGGGCATGCCATGGTGTGGCCTGCGCCCGAAGAAGCGTTGCACTGGCTCCAAGCGCAGGTGAGCATGCTGGGTAAGCCAGGCGCAGAAGCGCCCACGCTCGAACAGGCCCAGGTGTGGCTGCAAGCCGCGGGTGGGCGCCCCGCCGATGCGCTCGACTGGGCGCGCAGCGGCCTCAACGCGCAGGCGTGGACCCAGCTGCCACAAGCCTTGGCCCGTGGCGACTGGTCCTTGCTGGCCGACTGGCCCGCAGCCCGCCAGTTGGCCGTGTTGCAAAAGCTGTGTCACGACCTGATGGCCTCGGCCTCCGGCGCTACCCCCCGATTTTTCCCCGCCAGCACGCTGCCCAAAGCGCCGCGCTGGGCCCTGCTGGCCGCCTGGTCGCGCGAACTCATGGGCGCTGCGCGCACGGTAGAACACCCCTTCAACGCCGGCTTGATGCAAGAAGCCTGGGCCGCGCGCACCCGGCAAGTGCTCAGCCCAGGCGGCAGTGCAAGCTGAGGCGCCGCTGGGGCGTCAGGCCAAGGCTGCAAAAAGTCACACACGGTGCGGTGCTTTGGACACCAACACGCCAACCGAATGCCGCTAAACTAGCCGTTCATGAGCACCGCCCCATCGCCATCGGCCAACGCCGCACGTCCCAGCGTCATCCAGCTTTCCATCAAGGAAAAGGCGGCGCTGTACGCGGCTTACATCCCGCTGTTTGCCGACGGTGGCATTTTCATACCGTCTTCCCGCGACTACCGCCTGGGCGACGACGTCTATGTTTTGCTCAGTCTGCCCGACGACCCGCAACGCTACCCAGTTGCCGGCAAGGTGGCGTGGATCACGCCAGCCAAAGCCTCTGGCTCCCGCACGCAAGGCGTGGGCATCCGCTTTCCTGCCGACGAAAAATCGCGCATGCTGAAAGTCAAAATCGAAGAAATTCTGGGCGCCAGCCTGGGTTCGGACCGTCCCACACAAACCATCTGAGCGCTCGGGGCAGGCTGCGTCACCCCAGGCCGAGCCTGAGCGTGCAACCCATTGATTGCCCCCTCGCATGTTTACCGACTCCCACTGCCACCTCAATTTCCCCGAGCTTCGGGAAGACCTTCCAGCCATCTTGACCGCCATGGCTCAAGCCCAGGTTGACCGGGCACTGTGCATTTGCACCACACTGGAAGAGTTTGAAGGCGTGCATGCTCTGGCCACAGAAAACGCCAACCTGTGGTCCACCGTGGGCGTGCACCCCGACAACGAAGGGGTCCAAGAGCCGACGCTGGACAACCTGCTGTCCCGCGCCAAGCGGCCCAAAGTGGTGGGTATCGGTGAAACCGGGCTGGACTACTACCGATTGAATGGCCGTACCGTGGCCGACATGGCCTGGCAACGCGAACGCTATCGAACCCACATTAGGGCCGGGCGCATCACCGATCTGCCGCTCGTCATCCACACCCGCAGTGCATCAGACGACACCTTGGCGATCTTGCGAGAAGAGGGCGGCTTCGGCATTGCCGCCGATCCGCAGGCAGGGCAGGCGCGTTCTCGTGGTGTCTTTCATTGCTTCACCGAAACTGAGGCCGTGGCGCGGGCAGCGCTGGACCTCGATTTCTATATTTCTTTCTCTGGCATTCTCACGTTCCGCAACGCTGCCGACTTGCGCGAAGTGGCGGCCTTTGTGCCCCTGGACCGCATCCTGATCGAAACCGACAGCCCTTATCTGGCGCCCGTTCCCTACCGCGGAAAAACCAACACACCCGCCTACGTGCCGTTCGTGGCCAAACAAATTGCTGAGATCAAAGGTCTTTCGGTTGAAGAGGTGGCCCACATCACCAGCCGCAACTTTGACGCCTTGTTCAACCGCAGCGTGGGTTGAATTCGATGACAAATTACTTTAAGAAATCGGCGAAGAGTATTGTTTTCGCTCTGTTAATGGTGGTTTCTGGCACGGTGCTCGCCAGCTCATTCAACGACTATTTCCGAGCGGTTCAACAAGACAACGAGTCCAAAGTCATTGAACTCACGCTTCGCGGTTTCGACCTGAACACGCGCAACGAGAAGAGCGAACATGCCTTGACGCTGGCCTTGCGCGAGGGCTCACTCAAGGTTGCGGACTTTCTGCTCACCCAGCCCAATGTGGATGTTGAGGCTCGCAATCCACAAGGCGAGAGCCCACTCATGATTGCAGCGTTGAAAGGTCACCTGGCCCAAGCCAAACGCTTGATCGAACGCCGCGCCGAGGTGAACAAGCCCGGCTGGACACCGCTGCATTACGCCGCGTCTAATGAAGCGACCGGCAGCATCGCCATGGTTCGGCTGCTGCTTGAACACCACGCGTACATAGATGCCGAGTCCCCAAACCGCACCACGCCCTTGATGATGGCTGCCCATTACGGCAATCCAGCGGTTGTCAAACTGCTCCTGGAAGAAGGCGCAGACAGCTCGGTGAAAAATGAAAAGGGTTTGACTGCCATCGACTTTGCTCAGCGCGCCGGTCGCGCTGAGGCAGCGGGCATCATCGCTGCCTTTGTCCGCAGCCAACAACCCGCGGGTCGTTGGTAAAGCCGCCTGCCATCTTAGGCAAGCGTTCGCCAGCAAGTCTGGGTTCTCATCGGGATGAGCTTCTCAGTGATTTCCTTGGCAATATGGAACCAACAGCGCGGCCGCTTGGTATTACTCTTTAATTCTACGATGTATATTATGTATAGTTAAATATTCAGAAGCCTACTGGGTGTGAATATTGCCTACCAGAGCGTTAGACCCACCACCCATGCGGGGAAACACCAGCAAGGTGCACGCCAGAAATTGGTCTGCCCCAGCCTACAATTACAAGGCTTGCCAACAACCAATTTGGCAGATCACACAATTCACACTTATTGAAGGACTCTCATGAAGAACCTGTTTTTGTCCCTAAGTCTTGTTGGTGCGGCAGTCTTGGTGGGCTGTGGAAAAACAGAAACTCCTGCACCGGCCGCCCCAGCGCCCGAGACAGCAGCCGCTCCAGCGGCAGCTCCGGCGCCTGCTGAGCTGCCCGAGTTGAAAGTCGCCATTGATCCCACCTATGAGCCCTTCACCTTCAAAACCGCTGACGGCAAACCCACTGGTTTTGACGTGGACATCGCAGAGGCACTTTGCAACGAAATCAAGCGCAAATGCGTGTACGTAGAACAGGTGTGGGACAGCATGATCCCTGGCCTGCAGGCGAAGAAATACGACGTGATCGTCAGTTCCATGTCGATCACCGACGACCGCAAAAAAGTGGTGGACTTTACCGACAAGTACTACAACACCCCCAGCCGTATCGTTGTCAAGGCAGACACGCCGTTCACGGATCTGAGCTCCCTCAAGGGCAAGAACATTGGTGTGCTCAAGGGCTCCACCCAAGAGAAATACGCGATGGGTGACCTGAAGCCCGCCGGCGTTAAAGTGGTTCCTTACGAAGCCCAAGATCAGGTCTATCTGGATATCAAATCGGGCCGTCTGGACGGTACCGTGGCCGACTCTGTCGAGGTCACCGGCGGTTTCTTGAGCAAGCCTGAAGGTCAGGGTTACGGCTTTGTCGGCCCTGTGCTGAACGACGTGAAGTACTACGGTTACGGCGTGGGCATCGCTCTGCGCCAGGGTGAAACCGCGCTGCGTGATGAACTCAACGGCGCTATCAAGGCCATTCGTGCGAACGGTGTTTACGAAACCGTCAGCAAGAAGTATTTCGACTTCGATGTTTACGGCGAATAACGTTTGAGCGGCTACTACGCGTCCATCCTGCAGGGCGCCCTCCTCACGGTGGGCGTCTCGTTGGCCGCGCTGGTGTTTGCGGTCTTGCTGGGCCTGGTCGGGGCAGCTGCCAAGCTCTCGGGTCGTCCGGTGCTGGTGGCGCTGGCCACGCTTTACACCACACTGGTGCGCGGGGTGCCCGAGCTGGTGCTGATGCTGCTGATCTTTTACGGCGGCACCATTGGTCTCAACAACCTTTTGGAGGCTTTGGGGAGCAAGGCGACGGTGGACATCAATCCGTTCTTGGCCGGTGTACTGACCATTGGATTTATCTACGGCGCGTACATGACCGAAACCTTCCGCGGGGCCATCTTGTCAATACCCAAAGGACAAATGGAAGCCGCCTGGGCCTTTGGCATGGGCCCATTGCGCACGTTTTTGCGCATCACCGCACCCCAGATGGTGCGCTATGCCCTGCCCGGCTTCACCAACAATTGGCTGGTACTGATCAAGGCAACCGCCTTGATCAGCCTGATTGGTTTGCAGGAAATGACCTACCTTGCCAAGCAGGCCAGCTCGGCCACGCGCGAACCGTTCACGTTTTTCCTTTTTGCCGCAGGTCTGTTTCTTGTTTACACATCGGTGTCCCTTTGGGCGCTGCGCAAGCTGGAGCGCCGCTTTAGCATGGGTGTGAAACGCGGCCATGTGTGAGGTGATGCGCACATGAAATGGCAAGTCATCTTTGAGCCCGATACCTTGGCCCTTTACGGCGAAGGGGTTGTGACCACGCTCACGCTGCTGCTGTCTTCCCTCGGTGTGGGCGCTGTGCTCGCGGTGTTTTTTGCCCTTGCGCTCACCAGTTCCATTGCACCGTTGCGGGCTTTAGTCGGTGTCTACACCTATGTGATTCGCGGCACGCCGCTGCTGATTCAGGTCTACCTGATCTACTACGGACTCGCCCAACTGGAGTGGATCCAGACCCGCTGGGACGACGTGTGGCCGTGGACCCATTTCAAAGAACCCTTTTTCTGCGCCTTGCTGGCGTTCAGCCTCAACACGGCAGGCTACACCGCTGAAATGCTGGCGGGTGCCATTCGGGAAACGGCCGCTGGAGAGATCGAAGCGGCACAGGCCATGGGCATGAGCCGCGTGCAGGCCATGCGCCGCATTGTCTTGCCCAGCGCCCTGCGCCGCACATTGCCGGCTTACAGCAACGAAGTGGTGATGATGCTTCACAGCACAAGTTTGGCGAGCACGGTGCCGGCCATGCTGGACGTGACCGCCGCTGCCAGTCGTATCTACTCGGACTTTTATCTTCCCTTTGAAGCCTATTTGTTTGCGGCAGCGATTTACCTGTGCATCACGTTCAGCCTGGTGGGTCTGTTCAGGCTCGCAGAGCGCCGTTTTCTTGCCCACTTGGCCCCACGTCGTCATTGACGCCGCGGACCGATCGCCTTCCCTGACTCCATGCACCGCACCGAACACCCCCTGTTAAGTCCCAGCCTGGGTAGCCAGAAAACCCTGGTGAGCTTTCAGTTTGGGCCATCCACCGCAAGACCCAAGGTGTACGTGCAGGCCAGCCTGCACGCAGAAGAGTTGCCAGGCATGCTGGTGGCGCATCACTTGCGCTCGCACCTCGAAGCGGCGGAACGCGAAGGCCTCTTGCTGGGTCAGGTGGTGCTGGTGCCGGCGGCCAACCCGATTGGTCTGGCTCAGCGACTCGATCACAAAGCAATGGGTCGGTTTGAACTGGACACGGCACAAAACTTCAATCGCCACTATCCCGATCTGGCCCTGGCCGTGCTGGACGATGTGAAAGACAAACTGGGTGCCGACGCCGCGGTCAACGTCAGCACGGTCCGCCAGAGCGTCGCCGCCTGGCTGAACGCATGGCAACCCCTGACCGAGCTGGACAGCTTGCGACGTCAATTGTTGTTGCTGTCTCACGATGCCGACGTGGTCATCGACCTGCATTGCGATTGGGAAGCGACCCTGCACCTGTACAGCGAAGAAGCTTGCTGGCTATCCCTGGAGCCACTGGCGCGCTTGCTGGGCTGTCAGGCCGTGTTGCTGGCGCGTGAATCGGGTGGCGGTCCGTTTGACGAGCGCCTGTCAGGGCTGTGGTGGCAACTGTCCGATCACCTGAAGGCCGCAGGCCTGTCCGTACCGCTGCCACAGGGCTGCGCCAGCACCACGGTGGAACTGCGCGGCGAATCCGACGTGAGCCATCCACACGCCATGCGGGATGCCGAAGCCCTGATGGCCTACCTTGGACACCTTGGTGTGTTGCAAACGTCGGATCGAAGAGCCTTACCTCCCCTGCCTTGTGTAGCCACACCCCTTGCAGGCTCCCAAACCCTGCGTTCCCCAGTGCCAGGTGTGCTGGTTTTCCTGGCGCAACCCGGGCAAATGATGGCAGTCGGCGACGTGGTGGCCGAAGTGATTGACCCGACGGCCCCTGACGCTTCCCGCGTCCATGCGGTGTGTGCGGATGTCGCTGGCGTGCTGTATGCCACGGTCAAAGAGCGGTACATCGTCGCCGGTGGCGAGGTGGGCAAAATCGCTGGCAGCACACCCTTCCGCTCCGGTGATTTGCTGGGTGCCTGACCGCTGCGAAGACCCTCCCCTATCTACGCGAGACCTTGTTGGATATGAATCCTGTTGACATTGCGCCCCCATCCGCCGCCAGTCCGCTCCTGGAGGTTGAGAATATTCACAAGCGGTTTGGATCGAACGAAGTGCTCAAAGGCGTGTCGCTCCAGGCGCGTGCGGGCGACGTGATCAGTCTGATTGGTAGCTCTGGATCGGGCAAAAGCACCCTGTTGCGCTGTATCAACCTGCTGGAAAAGCCCAACACCGGGCGCATTGTGCTGGCCGGCGAAGAGCTGCGACTCAAAGCCGACCGCCTCGGTGAACTGCAAGCTGTGGATGCAGCCCAACTGCAGCGTCTGCGCACCAAGCTGGCCATGGTGTTCCAGCACTTCAACCTTTGGGCGCACATGACGGTGCTCGAGAACGTCATTGAAGCGCCGGTCAACGTGCTGGGAATCCCGCGCGACAAAGCCGTGGAAACCGCTCGGCGCTATCTGGATCGGGTAGGCCTTCGCGGCGTCGAAGACCGCTATCCAGCCCACATGAGCGGTGGGCAGCAGCAGCGCGTGGCCATCGCGCGCGCGCTGGCTGTCGAACCCGCGGTGATGCTGTTTGACGAACCCACCAGCGCCCTTGACCCCGAGTTGGTGGGCGAGGTCTTGCGTGTGATGAAGCTGCTGGCGGAAGAAGGGCGCACCATGGTGGTGGTGACGCACGAAATGGGTTTTGCGCGTGAGGTGTCTTCGCACCTCATCTTTCTGCACCAGGGCAAGATTGAAGAACAAGGCCGTCCAGCTGAAGTTTTGGCACGTCCCAAGAGTGAGCGCTTGGCGCAGTTCCTGTCGGGCAACCTCAAGTAGTCCCCCCGCTCCGTCAATGCACCGGTGCCGTTCAGGCCTGTATCAAACTTCGACCGAGCGTCAGACTGCCGTCGACCAGCTTGAAGCTCACGGTCGGCGCACTGAAGTCCGAGAACGGTGCGCCCATCGCGATTTCACCGTTGCTGTGCAGCAAACATTCCTGGCGTCTCAAGGCAATTGCATTTTCAGCACCCTCAAAGCGGACCCAGGTGCCGTAGCTGCTGATATCTTCCAACACGTAGTTCCCCGAGCGGATGTCGATACTGGCGTGCAGGCGCGAAACGCGGGGGTCGTTGATCACGAAGTCGGCTTCTGGAACTCGGCCGATCTTCAGTGGCAGATCGGTCAAGTTGAACGTGCGGCTGGCGTCCAGCCACTCCAGTTCAATGCCACCAAAGACCGATTCTGCGGTCACGCCCAGTTGATGAAGGTCGGAGGGCAAGGTCAAAAACTCCGACAGCATTTCAGGCTGCCATTCGATACGGAACACCTCACAGGGCTCTGCCCTGCCCTTGATGCGCATGGGACCGAGGGTGCGGCTACGCACACCATGGCGCACACCCAGTTTGCGAATCACCTGGTCGGTGACCAGAATCTGCTCGGGTCCGGCCAGATCGCTCAGACGGGAGGCCACATTCACCGCATCGCCAAAACAATCTCCGTCAATTTGCACCACCTGGCCGCGGGCCATGCCAATTTGCATCATGAGTTTCAGGCGGTTGGGCCACTGCGCCACCCGCTTCGAGTGCTCTTGCTGTATCTGAATGATGGTTTCGACCGCGTGGCGGTTGTTGCTGAATGACAGCAAGACGCCGTCCCCCAGCATCTTGACGACTTTGCCGCCGTTTTCCAGACCCACGGAGCCAATCCACTGCGTCAGCTTCGTGACCGCTTTCGTCGCACGGTCGTTGCCCAGTGTTTCAAACACAGACACGCTACCGGTCAAATCTACGAAGGCAATTGTCAGTTCGGCCATATTTCAAAGGTGATGCGCTGTGGATTACAACACAGTGTTGCGAACCCAATCGACACATGGCTCGTCGCCATTTTCGCGCCGGCACCCGCGATGCAGAAACCAACGGCCCTTCCGCCAAAGCAAAGCACCCTTGCAACCAGCCATCCAAACCTTCACCCGCATCATTTTATGAAAGAGGGATTAACAATGCCAAGCCACCTTCTCAGGAGCTGCGCGTAAGCTCATGATTTCAGTGTTGTTTTTTGGCTTTCCCAGTGGAACTCACTATTGCTGTTAGCGGCGCTCTAAACCCGCGTAAATCTGGTGTCGGCAAGCAGTCGGTGGCGGTCATCCGCGGCAGTCAGCTGACTGCTTTGAATTTCCTTTGAATCGAAGGGTGCCCGTTGCACAGGGCACAGACGTGTCCTGAGCGTGCCTGCTTTGGCCATGGCGAGCGGGCTTGAGCCAGCGCAGGGGTATGGCGCAGCGCTGGTGTTTTGCGTTACATATCGCCTACCTGTGTAAGAAGCAGGCGCGACAGTGACAGTCACTTTCCGGTAAACCCACTGTCGCGCCCCGAGACCCACCGCTTTGGAGGGCGCCGTTGCCGCTGTCAGTATTCACGAAGCGGGCGTGGCTGTCCAGCAGCGTGGGCCCACGCATGGGAATGGACCGCCCATGCCCACTGCCCAACACGCACCACCACAGCCGCCGTCACCACCGCCCAGACGTTTTCTGTGCGCCCTGTGTCGCAGCCCTGTGCTCATCTGCAGCCACTGCGACCGCGGCCAGCGCTACTGCAGCGCAGTCTGCTCACTCCAGGCCAGAAGTTGCGCCCAGCGCGCCGCTGCCAAACGCTACCAGGACAGCCGCAAGGGCCGCCACGCTCACGCCACACGCCAGGGGCAATGGCGCGCGCGCCAACAAATAGTGACGCATCAGGGTGGCCCACCACCGCCCTGCGCTGATGTACTCCCATCCAGCGACGCAACCGCTCTGAATCCAGACGCAAGCCAGCGCTGCAAGTGCCAGTTTTGCGGCCGTTCGGTCTCGGCTTTTGTGCGTCAGGACTTTCTGCGATGCCGCTTTCGCCATCCATCCCAACCTTCCGTATGGAGTACCGACTCACATGGCCATTTCACCTGAACTCAAGGCGCAGATCCTGCGCTACCACCACGCCGAGCGCTGGCCGGTGGGAACCATCTCGTCCCAGCTGGGCGTGCACCGCGAGACCGTCATGCGCGTGCTCACCCAGGCCGGCGCGGCCCCAATCGTGCCCGCACAACGCACTTCGGGCGTGACCCCCTACCTGCCCTTTATCCAGGAGACCTTGAAGCAGTTCCCCAACCTCACGGCCAGCCGGCTGCACACCATGGCCGCCGAGCGCGGTTACGAGGGGCGCCCCGACCACTTTCGCCACATCGTCGCCCGCCACCGTCCGCGCCCCCCAGCACAGGCCTACTTGCGCCTGCGCACCTTGCCCGGTGAACAGGGGCAATGCGACTGGGGCCACTTCGGCCACATCCAGATCGGGCAAGCC
>NZ_JBVPZC010000016.1:0-78791 GCF_055702805.1 Hydrogenophaga sp. LT287
TCATGGCCTTTGGGGAGGATGGCGCCCAGTGTCAGGGCAATCTGTTCGGGAGACCAACGCTCGCTAAGAAAGTGGCGCACCACATCAAAGAGCACGCCGTCGCGGTGAAGCTTGTTGGGGGGACGGCCTTGCGTACGCCGCTGCTGGGCGCAGGCACGCGCGGTGGCGCTGGCGTAGCCTGCTGGCTGTGCGTTGCGTCGAAGCTCTCTGCTGATGGTGCTGGCGGATCGTCCCATGGCCAGTGCCATCTCACGTACGCTGAAATTCTGCTGGACCAGACTGGCCAGCGTCATACGGTCCTCTGGCTGGAGTTGTTGATACCTTCTGGGCGGGCTGCTTTGCATCTGCTGACCTTACTCGGTGGCAGGTGTTGCACTTCACTTTTGAATCCGCCGAGTATTTATAGAATCAAACTGTATCAAACAGACATTGGACTCAAGACTTCGTGCACCTGCCCAGCAGGACAAAAAAAGATCCACTGCAAACATCGGTCTGCCGTCTTTGCTGGCGATTTTTCACAAATTAGGGGTGAACACCCTGAAAATCTCAGGCATACAATCGCATCGATGCTGCAAGGTACTCAAATCCAAGCAACATTGAACAAATTAGCAATTGCCGAGCAAGACGCATTGAGAGCAACAAATGAGCTCAAGCGAGTAAAAAAATCATTAGACAGGGTTATGCACGAATGACTAAAAAACGCCGAACGGAGAATCTGTCGATCCGATTTATCGACAGAAACGCGGACGAATGGGCCTTCGTTGTTGGCGATTGCTTTCGCACCCAACTGGACATACGCCTTGACGAGCGGATAGACACTGAGGCAAACAAAAAAAAGGAAGCACGTCTTGGCCGAAAATTGGAAGCAGCAGAAAAGATAAAACGAAGGGTGTGGACACAAGGTGTCCCACCAGCTTATTCGTTCGGCAGGGGGCAAATATTCCACGAACGCAACGAATCGGCGGAAGGCATCAAGCGAACTATTGTGGTGGAACTTGCAAGACCTGACCCGGGAGCGCTCATTGAGAGAGAAATCTCTAGTGAAGATGGGCAAGAATCAACTGTCGTTGCTGAAGATACTTCCGAGGAAACAACTGAAGGATTCGTCGACTTTTACATATTGACCTATCAGAACGGGGTATTAGCCAACAGCAGCGATTCTTCAATCAAAATGCGATCAAGCCTGTCTCAATCTCGCTTCGTAGAGCTTCTTCAGAAAGGAAATTAACTCAAGATATTTTTTTGCACGCTCAATCACGAGCGCCAGAATGCTCTCAACGGCGCAAAGGGGTCTTGCCTTTTGCCTTTTGCCTTTTGCCTTTTGCCTGTTGCCCGTTGCCCGTTGCCTTATGCCCTGCAGCGTCCCAGTAACGGCCTTTGAACTCACGCCAACTGGCGGACGCAAAGCCCTTGAGGCAAGTTGAGCAGCAGGGGCAGTGGCACCGTTTGCGCCACCGGTCAAGGCTTGCGGTGGGTCAACCGCCTGGCGATCAGCGCGCCCCATACTGACGTCACAGCGACCAAGCCGGATGCGCTCCATGCCCACAACACCCCATTCAGACCCAGACCCCCCAAGCGCAGACGCACCCCCGGGCTGGCGTGTTGCCATTGGGCAACGGGGTCAGGTCTTGCCTTTTGCCTTCTGCCCTACCCGCTCCCGCAACACCGTCTTCAACACCTTCCCGTAGTTGTTCTTCGGCAGCGCGTCCACGATTTCATAGCGTTTAGGCCGCTTGAAACGCGCAATATGCTCCAGGCAAAAAGCGTCGAGCGTCTTTGAATCCAGCGCCGCGCCGGGCTGCGGCACCACAAAGGCCACCACGATTTCGCCCCACTCCGGGTCCGGCGCGCCAACCACGGCCACCTCGGCCACGCCGGGGGCGGTGAGCAGCACTTCCTCCACCTCGCGCGGGTAGATATTTGATCCACCGCTGATGATCAGGTCTTTGCTGCGGTCTTTGAGGGTCAAGAAGCCGTCGGCATCCAGCACGCCCATGTCGCCGGTCCAGAGCCAGCCGTCGCGCACAGCGGCTGCGGTGGCCTCGGGGTTTTTCCAGTAGCCGGCCATGACGCTGTCGCCTTGAATGAGCACTTCCCCCACTTCGCCCACTGGCAGCGACTCGCCGCCTGGGCCGGCCACGCGGATGCGAACCGGGGTTTGCGCCACACCCACCGAGGCGATGCGTTCAGCATGGCGCGGGTGCTCGGTGTTGGCCAGGTGCGCGCGACTGAGCGCAGTGCCCACCATGGGGCTTTCGCCCTGGCCGTAGATTTGCACAAAGCGCGGGCCCATGGTGCGCAGGGCGCGCTGGATGTCGGCGGCGTACATGGGCGCACCGCCGTAAACGATGGTTTTGAAGCTTTGGCCGCATTGCTCGGGCGTAAGGCCTTGCGCCTCGGCTTCGTCCACGATGCGTTTGACGATGGTGGGCGCGGCGAACAGCGACAGCGGCCCAAGCTGCCGGCCCAGCGCGAACAACTCGGCCGCATCAAACCCGCCCGAAGCGGGCACCACGTGGCGTGCGCCGGCCATGAGGTGCGGGATGGCATAAAGGCCCGCGCCGTGCGACATGGGTGCGGCGTAGGCAATGGCATCACCGACATCCACAGGGTCCACGTCGTTGAAGTAGGTGAGCCCCATGGTGAGCAGGTTGCGGTGCGTGATCATCACGCCCTTGGGGCGCCCGGTGGTGCCGCTGGTGTAGAAGAGCCAGGCGGTATCGGTGGGCGCGCGCTCGGTAATGGCCGGCAGGGCTTCGCCGCCTTCCAGCCAGGCGGTGCAGGCGGCGCTGTCGGCGTCCATCACGCCGTCCAGCCCGGTGAATGCCGCCGGGTCGGGCGCCACGTCGCTCGTCACGAAGGCCCAGCGGGCCTGGGCGTTGTCCACGATCCACTGCACTTCCTTGATATGCAGCTTGGCGTTGACCGGCACCACCACCAGCCCGGCCCACCAGGCGCCAAACATCAGCTCCAGGTAGCGCGGGTGGTTGCGCATGAAAAACACCACGCGGTCGCCAGGCTGCAGGCCGGCGGCGCGCAGGTGAGCACCCACTCCGGATGCGCGCTGTGCCCATTGCCCGTGCGTGGCCACGCTGCGGGTGCCGCTGAAAATGGCGGGGCGCGCGGGGTCTTGCAGCGCGGCGCGCTCAAGCAGGTGGGCCAGGTTCATGGGTGCCGTGTCCGTGGGTTGCTGGTGGTGACTGTTGCGGTATTTTCACAGGCTTGACGGTGGATGCACGGCGGTGTCAGGATGCCACAGGGTGTGGGCACGTAAAGTGGCTCGCATGAACGACGCACTGCCGCCCCTGATCACCGCCCTGCTGAACCCGGCGCGGTATGCCGACCGGCAGCCGCAGGCGGTGGAGCGCGTGACGCTGGTGGAAACGCATGGCGCCTGGGTGCTGCTGGCGGGCGCGTTGGCCTACAAGATCAAAAAGCCGGTGCGCTTTCCGTTCATGGACTTCAGCACCCTAGCCCTGCGCCGCCAGGCCTGCGAAACCGAGATTCGGGTGAACCGTCGCTTTCAGCAGCACGATCGACCCGATACGCAGCTGTATCTGGGCGTGCTGCCCCTTGTGGGCACGGCCGCACAACCGCGCTGGGGCGTGCCGGGTACGGCCGACGACGCACAGGCCATTGAATACGCGGTGAGCATGCGCCGCTTTGACGAAGCTGCCCGGCTGGACCACCTGTGTGAGCGCGGCGCGCTCACACCCGAGCACATGGCCGGGCTGGCGCGGCGCATGGTGATGTTTCAGGCCCGGGCCGCCGTGGCGGGCAATGGCCAGGAATGGGGGCATGCGGCCGCAGCCATGCGCTGGCCGCGCGACAACTTCAACACCCTGCGCACGGCCCTGACCGACCCCGCTGACGCCGCGCTGGTGCGCGAACTGAGCGAATGGACCGAACAGCGTTTCAACGCCATTGAACCGCTGCTTTCGCGGCGGCGTCAAAAGGGCCGCGTGCGCGAAGGCCATGGCGACTTGCACCTGGCCAACCTGGTGCTGGTGGGGGCGGACGGCCACCCAGACGTGTTGCCGTTCGACGCCATTGAGTTCAACGACGCGCTGCGCTGGATCGATGTGGCCAACGACATGGCCTTTGCCTGGATGGACCTGCTGAACCACGGCCGCCCCGGCCTGGCCAATGTGTTGCTGAGCGCCTGGCTGGACGACAGCGGCGATGTGTCAGCCCCCACGGTGTGGAGCTTTTTTGCCAGCTACCGCGCGGGGGTGCGCGCCAAGGTGGCGGCGCTGCGCCTGGGGCAACTGGGCGGCGCTGTCCCCGAAGGACTGGCGGCGCCCGAAGCCCAGGCTTGTCTGGCCGAAGCCCGGCGCTACCTCGGGCTGGCGCAAGCCATAGCCCACCCACCCGCGCCGCAACTGGTGATCACGCACGGCCTGTCGGGCAGTGGCAAAACCTGGGCTTCCAGCCGCTGGCTGGCTGCCGAGGCCACAGGCCGCGCCATACGCCTGCGCTCGGACGTGGAGCGCAAGCGCCTGCACGGCCTGAGCGCGCTGGCGCCCAGTGGCTCGGGGCTGAACACCGGGCTGTACAGCCCGCAGGCCCATGGCGACACCTATGCCTCGTTGCTCAAGCGCACGCGCCGGCTGCTGACCGACGGCTGGACGGTGCTGGTGGACGCGGCCTTTTTGCGCCAGCACGAGCGCGCAGCGTTTGCCACGCTGGCACGCAGCACGGGCGCTGCGTTTCGCATCTTGGCCTGCGAAGCCCCGGTGGATGTGCTGCGCCAGCGCATCACCGAGCGGCAAGCCCACGGCACCGACGCCTCAGAGGCCACGGTGGCCGTACTGGAACAGCAACTGGGCTGGCTGGAACCACTGACCGAAGCCGAGCGCGGGCAGGTGCTGCCCGCGCCGGGCTGAAGGTCACACCGCTTTCATCAGTTGCCGGCGTAAGGCAGCGAAGAGTGGTGCACCACGATGCGCAGGTTGCCGGCATCGTCTTTCACGTATTTCCAGGTTTTGTCCACCGTGGTCACGGCACCCGACTTGTTGGTGATCATGACGTTGCCCATGCTGGTGGCCGAATCGCCGGTGATGAAAACAGCGGCATTCTTGGCCTGGCACTGGGTCCAGCCCTTGAGGGCAAAGCCGGTGTCTTTTGGAAAGTTGCGGTCGCCGCCCACGAAATAAGCCAAAGCGCCGGCGCGGGTGGTGCGAAAGGTTTGCGGCACCACGGTGAGCGTGGGCTTGAACAGCACGGCACCCATCTGGTAGCCGTAGGCGCCGTCGATGACTTTTTCGGCCAGTGCTTTGGCCGCTGCCTGACCGCTTTTTTCGTGGATCTGGCTGATGTCGACCAGCGCTTTGCACCAGCCGGCCTGTGCAGCCAGCACTTCGGCCTCGGTGATGGATCTGTTGACCACGGTGGCCGATGCAGCGGTGCTCAAGGAGGCCAGGGTGAGTGCAGCAGCGAGTAGAGGCAAGTTTTTCATGGCGGGGCTCCGGATGAGGTTGTAAGAACAGGCACCTGTACTGGCTTTGAGCGAGGGCCTGCCTGTATTGAAATACCACCGGCTGAATGGGGTTTGAACCCTGCATGACCAGCCTCTGACGGCCAGATGAACAGAAGATGACAAGCCCGGGCACGGGGGGCAACCCGTACACAATGGGTGCATGTTCCGTCGCCGCCTCAGCCTGGTCCTGATCTTTCTGGCCGCCACCCTGGCGCTGCAGGGTATTGGTGCGGTGTTTGCCCTGCGGGAAGCCGAGCGACAGGTGGTGCGCGGCCGTATTGCGAGCGACATTCACCTGGGTTTTGTCAAACTGTCGGCAACCAAGCAGCGCTTGCGCTCGTGGGTCACGCAGCAAAAGATTGGTGCCGGCGGTGAACTGGCTGAGCGGGATGCATTGCTGCACGACATGAAAACGACGCTGGCCGACCTGGCTCGCCTGACCGAAGAAGCCCGCCTCACACGGCTGGACACCACGGGCGAAGCAGAGCACCTGGCGCGGCTGGATGCCTTGCGTGTGCTGGGTGTGACGGTGCGAGCCCTGGGGGCCAGCATTGGACAGATGAACGTGTTGCCGCCCGACGCACCCGCACGCCAGGGCTGGGACGCGCTCACCGAGGTTTTTGAACGCACCGACGGCCGAGACCTGCGGCAGCTGATCACCCAGAGCATCACGCGCGAAACAGCTGCCGTGGAGCGCGAGCGCATGGCCGCTGACCAGGCACTCGCGCGCATGCAGGCGCTGTGGATCGGCATGGCGCTGCTGCTGGCGCTCGTTGCGCTTGGGGCCATGGTGTATTTCGCCCGCGCACTGCGCCGCCCACTGGACGCCCTGGTGAACGGCGCACAGGCCTTGCGCCAGGGCAAGTTGCAGCACCGGGTGGCAGTCCAGGGGCAAGACGAGTTTTCGGATGTGGCGCGCAGCATGAATGCCATGGCCGAGGAACTCGAACAACACCGCTTGCGGGAAGCTGCTCAGCGCCACGAGCTGGAAAACGAGGTGCGCGAACGCACCCGGGCCTTGCACGAGGCCAATGAGTCGCTGCAAAGGACCGACGTGCGTCGACGCCAGTTGCTGGCCGACATCAGCCACGAACTTCGCACACCCACCACCGTGATACGCGGCGAAGCCGAGATCACCTTGCGCGGTGGAGCCCGCAGCGCCACGGAGTACCAGCAAGCGCTGCACCGCATTGTGGACACCTCGCGCCAGCTCGGCGCCGTGATTGAAGATCTGCTGGCCATGGCGCGCAGCGACATGGACTCGCTCACCATGGTGCGCCAGCCCGTGGACCTTTCGCTGTCCCTGGCCGATGCGCTGACACAAGCCGCAGCGCTGGCAGCGGCCAACCAGATTCGCATTGAAGGCCCTTGCGGTGAGCTGAAGCCAGTGTGGTTGCTGGGCGATGCACAGCGCCTTCGCCAGCTGCTGTTGCTGATACTGGACAATGCGGTGTGCTATTCCTTTGCGCAGGGACTCGTGAAGGTGAGCGTGCATGAGACCGGCGGTGCCAACCCCCACGTCGAACTGCATGTGAGCGACGAAGGCATTGGCATCGAACCTGAGGAACTGCCGCGCGTGTTCGAGCGGCAGTTCCGGGGCGCTGCGGCGCGGGTACACCGGGCTGGGGGCATTGGGCTTGGCCTGTCGATTGCGCAAGCGCTGGCCCAGGCACACGGCGGCAGCCTGAGCTTGCGCAGCCCGGCCAGCGCCGCGGGCAACAAGGGCACTTGTGTGGTGCTGCGCCTGCCCATGCTAAAAACCGCTGCACCGACCGTATCCGGACCGTAAGCGCTGCCCCATGAACATCATCCTGATTGAAGACGATCCGCGCATTGCCGACTTTTTGCAGCGGGGCCTGCGCGCCGAGGGCTACCAGGTGCAGCATGCCGCCACCGGGCCTGAGGGGCTGGCGCTGGTGCAGGCGGCGGCGCGGCACCAGCCCAGCGGCACCACACCAAGCGTGGTGGTGCTGGACCTGATGCTGCCCGGCATGGGCGGCTTGGAGATTTGCCAAACGTTGCGGGCACAAGGCGTGAAACTGCCCATATTGATACTGACCGCACTCGGTTCGCTGGACGACCGCGTGAACGGCCTGCGCACCGGCGCGGACGACTATTTGTGCAAACCCTTCGAGTTTGAAGAACTGCTGGCCCGGCTTGAGGCACTGGCCAGGCGCTCTCACGGCCTGCAGCCCGGCCGTGCCCGCGTGCTGGCGGTGGCCGACCTTGAACTCGATCGGGAGAGCATGCGCGCAAGCCGGGCGGGCACCAGCCTGAACCTGACGGCACGCGAGCTGGCGCTGCTGGAATTGCTCATGGGCGCGCCTGGCCGGTTGTTCAGTCGCGAACGCATCTTGTCCAGCGTGTGGGGGCAAAGTGAAGACCCGCTGACCAATGTCGTGGACGTGTACATCCGCCGTCTGCGCAGCAAGATCGACGAGGGTCACCCCGTCGCACTGATCCAGACCGTGCGCGGCCTCGGCTACCGGCTGGAAGCGCCCGCAGGGCCTTCACACCAGCCAGCAGCGCCGGCGGCGGCCTGATCATCGACCGCCTCAGCGCTGCGTCCTGCTGAACCCGCCTCCAAACGGACACGGGGCGCAAGAAATTTCAATCCGGCCAAGGGGCTTTCACAAGCCTTTTCCAGGTGGTCTGGCTAACATCGCGCTCAGAGCACACCCACAACACCGGAGACAAACCCCCATGACCGTCATCACCACCGTCGAAGACCTGCGCGTATTGGCCAAAAAGCGCGTGCCGCGCATGTTTTACGACTACGCCGACAGCGGCTCGTGGACCGAGAGCACCTACCGCGCCAACAGCGACGAGTTTCAAAAGATCAAGCTGCGCCAGCGCGTGGCGGTGAACATGGAAAACCGCAGCACCGCAACAAAAATGGTGGGCCAGGTGGCCAAGATGCCGGTGTGCATTGCCCCCGTGGGCCTGACCGGCATGCAAAGCGCTGACGGCGAGATCAAGGCGGCCAAGGCGGCCGAGAAATTCGGCATTCCGTTCACGCTGTCCACCATGAGCATTTGCTCGATTGAAGACGTGGCGGAAAACACCACCGCGCCGTTCTGGTTTCAGCTCTACATGATGCGCGACCGCGAAGCCATGGCCCGCATGATCGAGCGCTGCAAGGTGGCCCAGTGCAGCGCGCTGGTGCTCACGCTGGACCTGCAGGTGATTGGCCAGCGCCACAAAGACTTGAAGAACAAGATGCGCGCCTCGGTCATTCCGTCGCTGGGCAACATCGTGGACATCGCGACCAAACCGCGCTGGGTGCTGGGCATGATGGGCACGCGCCGCCACACCTTTCGCAACCTGGTGGGCCACGTAAAAGGCGTGAGCGACATGAGTTCGCTGGCTTCCTGGACCAACGAGCAGTTTGACCCAACGCTGAGCTGGGAAGACGTGGCGTGGGTGAAGAAGCAGTGGGGCGGCAAGCTGATTTTGAAGGGCATCATGTGCGAGGAAGACGCGCAACTGGCCGTGGCCAGCGGGGCCGACGCCATTGTGGTGAGCAACCACGGCGGGCGCCAGCTGGACGGCGCGCCCAGCAGCATCGAAGCGCTGCCGGCCATCGTGGCGGCGGTGGGTGATCAGATTGAGGTTTGGATGGACGGCGGCATTCGCAGCGGACAGGACGTGCTGAAAGCCTGGGCGCTGGGCGCGCGCGGCACCATGATTGGCCGCGCCATGGTGTACGGCCTGGGTGCCATGGGCGAACAAGGCGTGACCAAGGCGCTGGAAATCATCCACAAGGAGCTGGACGTGACCATGGCGTTTTGCGGCCACACCAATATTCAGAACGTGGACAAAGGCATACTCCTACCCGGTACTTACCCGACCTGATTGACCCATGACCGACACCGCGACCGCCACCACCACCGACAACACCCCCGCGTCCACCCCGGCCTCGCGCCGCGTCAGCCCCTGGTGGCGCGCGCTGGCCATCTTTTTGCTGCTGGTGGTGCTGATTGGCTGGGCCGCCAGCGCCAGCATGATGACGCAGCTGAAAGCGCAGATTCAGCACGCGCAGGCCCGGCTGGTCGAGGTGCCGCAGATTCGGCAAGTGGCGGTGTTGCTGGACAACCAGCAACAAGCCGCCATGCTGGTGACCTACAACCCCAAAGACAGCGCCTTGCTGGTGCAGCGGCTCAACGACGTGAAAGAAGGCCGCGAAGACAGCCTGCAGGTGTGGGCCATTGCCGGTGATGCCCCACCCCGCTCGCTGGGCGTGGTCACGAGCAAATACAAAACGCTGCAGATGCCGGTGAATGAATCCGACCTGCAGGGCGTGACGGAAATTGGCGTCAGCGCCGAAAACAAAGGTGGCGTGGCCACCGGCGTGTCGCCCAGCCTGCCTTGGTTGTTCAAGGGCTGGCTGGTGCAGAAGTCGATTTGACGTAAATCCCGCGCTGCGCATGTGCGGCGCGCGGGCCGCTTGGGCCCGCAGGGATGGATTGCCGCGCTGCGCTCGCAATGACGGGCCTTGCAGGCCCGGTAGCGCGCCGCCATTGCAAGCGCAGCGCGGCATTCCACCCCGACGCATGAAACGCAGCAGCCCAGGGCACCGCCGGGCCGGCTTTGCCGGACGGCCAGTGCCGCCCCCCGGGGGGTAGCGCGCAGCGCTGCGGGGGGTACTTACCTCAACTCGTATTCAAACGTGCTCACCACCCGCAGCCGCTTGGTGCGTGAACTGCCGTCGTCAAAGTCGTTGCCATCGTCGCCCGTGATGCGGATCACGCCCTGGTTGGCGTTTTTCAGCGGACCCAGCTGCGCGCCGGCTTCGGCGGCAAATTTGTCGGCCTGCTCGCGGGCGTTGCGGGTGGCTTCGGCCAGCAGGGGCGCTTTGATGTCGTTGAAGCCGCGCAGCTGAAAGCGCGGGCCGCTGCGGCCGCCTTCGTTTTCACCGCCCAGTTGCACGCCGGCCTGAATCAGCGGGTCCACCGCGCGGGCAGCAGCGTCCACCTCGGCCACCCGGGGTGACTTGACCAGCACCTGGCCCGTGCCGTTGAACCGCAACGGCGTGTTGCCCTGGGCGTATTCGCGGGCAAACAAGTCTTGCACCTGCAGCGGGCGGGCATCCAGCTCCGCTTCTGTAAAGCCGCGCGTTTTCAGAAAGGCGAGCACCTTGTCGCGGTCGCTGGCCAGGGCCTGTTGCACGTCGCCAAACTCGGCGCCGGCGCGGCGAAACGACAGGGTCCACACGGCGAAATCGCTCTCCACGTCTTTTTCGGCCAGGCCCTTCACAATGACCGAGCGGTCTGCCATGCGAAAGCGTTCCAGCCCCTGGTTGACAGCGAAGCCGGCCACGGCAATGCCCGCGCCCACCAGCAGGGCTGCGATCAAACGCGAAACGGTGTTGTTCATGGTGTTTCAGCTCCCTAAAGCAGCCAGGCGAAAGTGCCGGCTGCACCCAGCATCTTAGACCTGCAAAACCCCTGGCGGGCGGCGCTATGCTTGCAGCGTGACCCCATCCACCCCACCGCGGCAGCGCCGCATCGCCCACCTGGACATGGACGCTTTTTTTGCGTCGGTGGAGCTGCTGCGTTACCCGCAGCTCAAGGGCTTGCCGGTGGTGATTGGCGGCGGGCGACGCAAGGAAGACGATGTGCTGGCCCGCTTGCGGGAGGTTTACCCGGAACGGGAATGGTCGGGCGCCACGTTGGACCGCATTCCGGTGGACTTTTTCCCCCGCCTGGCGGGCTACACCGGGCGCGGTGTGGCCACCACCGCCACCTATGCGGCGCGGCAGTTTGGCGTGGGTTCGGCCATGGGGCTGATGAAAGCGGCCAAGCTGTGCCCGCAGGCCATTTTGTTGCCGGTGGACTTTGACGAGGTGCGCCGTATTTCGCGGCTGTTCAAAAGCACCATTGCCGAGATTGCACCGCTGGTGGAGGACCGGGGTGTGGACGAGGTCTACATCGACTTCACCGATGTGCCCGGCGGCCAGCGCGAGGGCGGGCGGGTGCTGGCGCGGCTGATTCAAAAAAGCATTTTTCAAGCGACCGGGCTCACCTGCTCAATTGGCGTGGCGCCCAACAAGCTCATCGCCAAAATGGCGAGTGAATTCAACAAACCCAACGGCATCAGCATCGTGCAGAGCGACGACCTGCAAGACAAGATCTGGCCGCTGCCCTGCCGCAAGATCAACGGCGTGGGGCCCAAGGCCGACGAAAAATTGAAGAGCCACGGCATTCACACCATTGGCGAGCTGGCCGCCCGCGACCGCGCCTGGCTGCTTGAAACCTTTGGCAAGAGCTACGGCCACTGGCTGCACGACGTGAGCTGGGGCCGCGACGAGCGCCCGGTGGTGACCGAGAGCGAGCCGGTGAGCATGAGCCGCGAGACCACCTTTGAGCGCGACCTGCACGCCGTGCGCGACCGCGCCGAGCTGGGCGCGGTGTTTACCCGGCTGTGCGAACAGGTGGCGGCCGACCTGCAACGCAAAGGCTACGCGGGAAAAACCATCGGCATCAAGCTGCGCTACGACAATTTTCAGAGCGTCACGCGCGACATCACCCTGGACAGTTTCACCGCCGACGCGGCCACCATCCGGCGCCACGCCGGGCTGTGCCTGAAGCGGGTGGACCTGAGCCGGCGCTTGCGTCTGCTGGGGGTGCGGGTGGGCAAGCTCGTCAAGGCCGGGACAGAGGGCAGCCAAACCTCGGGCTACAGTGTCGGCCACCCCAACCGCCCCTCGAGAGACAAGGCCCCCGATGAACACACCGACCTGCTTTTCCCTGAACTTGACTGACGACCACGTGGCCCACCTGGTGCTCAACCGCCCCGAGGCCATGAACACCATGCACCCCACTTTTTGGCGCGAGCTGGACGAGGTGCTGACGCACATCCACACCGAAGGCACGGCGCGTGCGCTGGTGATCAGCAGCACCGGCAAACACTTCAGCGCCGGCATGGCGCTGGAAACCTTCAGCGGCGCCATTGCCATGGACGACCAGAGCCCCGAAGGCCGCGCCGCCATTTTTGACCTGCTGAGCGACATGCAGGCCACGTTCACCAAAATCGAAAACCTGCGCATTCCGGTGATATGCGCCATCCAGGGCGGCTGCATTGGCGGCGCGGTGGACATGGTCTCGGCCGCCTGCATCCGCTATGCCACGGCCGACGCGTTCTTCTGCATCCAGGAAATCAACATCGGCATGGTGGCCGACGTGGGCACGCTGCAGCGCCTGCCCAAGCTCATTCCGTTTGCGGTGGTGAAAGAAATGGCCTACACCGGCCGGCGCCTGCCTGCGGCCAAAGCGCTGGCTTATGGGCTGGTGAACGAGGTGTTTGACACCGCAGAAGCCATGCTGGCCGCGGCGCTGCAATGCGCGAAAGAAATTGCCAGCAAACCGCCCATTGCCATCTGGGGCACCAAACAGGCCGTGACCTACGCGCGCGACCACTCGGTGGAAGACAGCCTGCGCCAGATGGGCTGGCTGCAAGGCGCCATCTGGAGCAACGCGCATGTGCGCGAGTCCATCGTGGCCATGAAAGAAAAGCGCGCGGGCGCATTCACGCCCTTGTCGGCGCTGCAGTCGTTCATGGCGCTGGGCTGACCCAGCAGCTACTCAGCGCGTCAGTTTTTACAGTTGCCGCCGCGCACCACGCTGCCGTCTTTGCATTCGGTCAAGATGTCCTCGTCCCGGGTTGGGCGCTTCGGGGCGGTCGGGCGGGTAGGTTGGGCCGCTGCAGGCCGGGCAGACACCGGCGCTGCGGCCTGTGCAGGCGCCGCGCCCTTGGCGTACACAATTTTCCGGGCGCCGTTGCCGCAGGTGCCCACCACCGTGCCAGCCACCGCGGCGTCGGCAGCCACCACGGTCAATGCAAAGCCGGTGACGCCCTTGGCCGCAATGTTGGCTTCAATCTGCGCGCGCAGCGGCTCGCAGTTGTCTGGCGCCTGGGCGGCGCCCAGGCTGGGCAGCAGCGCAAAAGCCAGCAAAAACAGGCTGCGGGTGATCATGGCTGGGCTTTCTGTGGCTTGAGCACCTTGGCCACCGGGTTGTAGCGCAGGCGGTAGGCGTCGGGCATGTCTGAGCCCAGCAGCGGGCGCAGGTACATGCGAAACGCGTCGGTCACATCGGTGCCGCTGGGGGTGATGAATGCGTCTTCCATGGTGCGGGTTTTGCCGGCCACCGCGTCCAGCGGCAACAGCTCGTAGTCGGCCGAATAAAAACCGGTGCGCTTGATCGCCACCGAGCCGTCCACTTTTCCCCACATGGCGAACTGCACCGCTTTTTCACCCACTTCGCGCGCTTCGCGCTGGTCCACGTCGCTCACGCAGCCAATGAAGCTGCGCTGCAGGTAGCCAAAGGTGTCGCCGCGCACGCGCTTGATGCCGAGCTTGGCCTTGATGGCTTCGCACAGCAGGTCGGCCAGCGCGCCGGTGCCGCTGAGCTGCACGTTGCCGTGGGCGTCCTTCTCGATGTCTTTGGCCAGCTGGGTGATGATGGGCCGGCCCGATGCGTCGTGGATGCCCTCACTCACCGCAATCACACAGCGGCCATAGCGCTCGTACATGGCCTTCACATCGGCCAGAAATTTCGGAATTTCAAACACCCGCTCGGGCACGTAGATCAGGTGCGGGCCATCGTCTGGAAACTTCTTGCCCAACGCCGACGCGGCGGTGAGAAAGCCCGCGTGCCGCCCCATCACCACACCCACGTACACACCGGGCAAGGCCGCGTTGTCCAGGTTGGCGCCGGCAAACGCCTGCGCCACAAAGCGCGCCGCTGAGGGAAAACCGGGCGTGTGGTCGTTGCCCACCAGGTCGTTGTCGATGGTCTTGGGGATGTGAATGGAGCGCAGCGGGTAATTGGCCTTCTTCGCCTCTTCGCTCACGATGCGCACCGTGTCCGACGAATCGTTGCCGCCAATGTAGAAAAAGTGCTCGATCTCGTGGGCCTTGAGCACCTTGAAGATTTCCTGGCAATACGCCAGGTCGGGCTTGTCGCGCGTGGAGCCCAGCGCCGAAGACGGCGTGCGCGCCACCGCTTCCAGGTTGTGGCTGGTCTCTTGCGTGAGGTCCACAAAGTCTTCGTCCACAATGCCGCGCACCCCGTGGCGCGCGCCGTAAACCAGCTTCACGTTTTGAAAACGCCGCGCTTCCAGCGCCACGCCCACAAGCGACTGGTTGATGACAGCGGTGGGGCCGCCGCCCTGGGCGACGAGGATTTTTCCGGACGACATGGGGTGCTCCTTGCAGGGGTAGGGGAAATCAGTTGGCCGTGACCTTGAGGGCTCGCTGCGCAACAGGTTTCACGAGGGCATTGTCGCGCCAGTTCCGCCAAGGCCAGCCGCCAGCGTCTCCAACTTTTCACCGTTGACAAGGTATGCCACCTAGTGGCATAATTTGTATGCATGAACCGCATCTTCAAAACCCGGCACTTCCAGCGCTGGATGCGCAAAACCGAACTGACCGACCAGGTTTTGTGCACCGCCGTGGCCGAAATGGTGCAAGGTCTGATCGATGCTGACCTGGGCGGTGGCGTTGTCAAGAAACGCGTGGGCTTGGCCGGTCGCGGCAAACGGGGCGGTGCCCGCACACTGGTGGCCACGAACAAGGGCTCGCGCTGGTTTTTCGTGTTCGGGTTTGAGAAGAACGACCGCGCCAACATCGACGATGACGAACGGGAAGCCCTGCAGACCCTTGCTGCCGATCTGCTGGCCCGCACACCAGCACAGCTGACTTTGGCCGTGGAAGACGGCGCCCTCCTGGAGATTTGCAATGACCATTAAAGCCAACACCAAGACAACCAAGGCCAAGAGCCGGGTACTCGATGCCGTGCAGGAAACGGCGGCTGATCTGCACCGCCTGGGCTTCATCGACAAGCGCAAGATGGGCCAGTACGAAGCCCTGTGCATGGAGCCTATTGCCCCGTATGACAGCGAAAAGATCCGCGCATTGCGAGCGCACCTGAACCTGAGCCAATCGGTGCTGGCGGCGGTGTTGAACACGAGCACCTCCACCGTGCGCAAGTGGGAGTTGGGCGACAAGCACCCGAGCGGGCCGTCGCTCAAGCTGCTTGATTTGCTTGAACGCAAAGGACTGGAAGCGGTGCTGTAAATGAAAACCTTCCACAACCCCCACCACGCCCTGCACCAGGGGCGCGAAGAGATGTTCCGTGGCCGCATGGTGCCGTGCCACGAAGTGCCGGCGCGGCTGGACTTTGTGTTGGCCGAGCTGCAGCGCCGCCCGCTGGGCGAACTGCTCACGCCCGCGCTGAACGACGCCGAGCTCGACGCGGCGATTGCCCGCGTGCACGCCCCGCGCTACACGCAGTTTCTGGCGGGCGCCTGGGACGAGTGGGTGGCCATGGACCCGGCGAACGCGCAGCGCGACGCCCTGCCCTCGGTGTGGCCCCTGGGCAACCGCCACGCCTTTCGTACCGACGTGCTGCCCGCCAACTTTGCAGCGCGCCTGGGCCTGTTTTCGTTTGACTCGGGCTCTCCGCTGATGGCCGGCACCTGGGCGGCGGCGCGCGGGGGTGCAGCGTGTGCGCTGGCGGCGGCGCACGAGGTGCTGGGCGGTGCGCGCAGCGCGTTTGCGCTCACCCGACCGCCCGGCCACCACGCGGGGGCCGACTTTTTTGGCGGCTACTGTTTTCTGAACAACGCCGCTGTGGCCGCACAGGCCCTGCGCGACGGTGGCCGGCAGCGCGTGGCGGTGCTGGATGTGGACTACCACCACGGCAACGGCACGCAGACCATTTTTTACGAACGCGGTGACGTGCTCACGGTGTCGATTCATGGTGACCCGGCCACCGAATACCCGTTTTTCCTGGACCATGCGGACGAGCGCGGCGCGGGTGCGGGCGAAGGCTTCAACCTGAACCTGCCGCTGCCGCGCGGCACGAACTTCACCACCTGGCGCGCCGCCCTTGGCCAGGCGCTGGAAGCGGTGGCGGCCTTCAAGGCCGACGCGCTGGTGGTGCCCATGGGGCTGGACACATTTGAAGGCGACCCGATTTCAGGTTTCACGCTGCAAAGCGCTGACTACCTGGCCGTGGGCGAAGCGCTGGCCAGCGCCGGCCTGCCCACGGTGTTCACGTTTGAAGGCGGCTACGCGGTGGACGCGGTGGGTACCAACGCGGTGAACCTGCTGGAAGGCTTCCGCCGCGCGGTGTGAACGCCTGAACCGTTCGGGCTGAGCCTGTCGAAGCCAGCACAGCGAAAGCCCTTCGACAGGCTCAGGGCGAACGGTGTGTTTTCGGCACCCGCGCTGTCTTCGATCAGACAGCCTTCCAGAAGATGTAGTCGGCCTGGTACTTGACGATTTCCTTGCTGCCCATCTTGCTGCCATCGCACAGCATGGCCGGGGCGATGCCGCCTTGTGTGGCCACGCGCTGGATGTAGCTCACCCCCTGCAGGGCGCCCATGCCCATGGCCGGGTTGGCCTTCACCAGCTGCAGCGGGATGTTGCCCATGCCGCCCGGCGCCACAGCCAGCTGGGTGGCGGTAACTTTAGAGCCGTCCAGGCTCGCCCAGGTGGCGGGCGGGCCGTAGTAGGTGCCCACTTGCTGGCCGCTGCGGCCCATCAGCTTCGCGTCGGGGCCGACAAACACCCACTCATGCCCGGCGGCGTCTTTCTTCGCCCGGCATTCGTAGGTGATCTGGCCCACGCCCACGGTTTCCATGGCCACCTGGTGGCCGGCGGGCACTTGCACAGCGGCGGGCAGGCCCGCCTGCGAAAACGCCATGGCGGGGGCGTTCATGTGGGAAGCGCAGGCGGTGAGCGCCAGGGTGGCCACGGCGGCCAGGGTGGTTTTGATGAACATGGAAAGCTCCTTGTTGGGGTAGAAAAACAGCGTGACAGCGAGAAAAATCAGGCGCCGAACGAGAGGGCACCGGCGGGCAGCGGGCGGCCCAGCGCGTTGTTCAAAATCGTGAAATGCATGGTTTCGTCCGCCGCCAGGCGGGCGGCCACTTTGGCCAGATCACGGTTGCCCAGCGATGGAATGACGCTCAGGTAGGCGTTGGTGGCGCCCAGCTCCAGGCGGGCGGCCAGGTCCAGCACATCGGCCTGGCTTTTCAGCGCGCCGGCATTCAGCGCTTTGGCGTAGGCGGCCAGCGTCATCTCGGCCACCGGCTGGCCACCCAGTTTCTGAATGGTGGCCACCAGGGCGTCGCGGTGGGTCTTGTGGTGGCCTTGGAACTGCACGGCGATGTCGAGCACCGGCTTTTGCAGCAGGCCGCTGCCGGCGCCGAGCTGGTAGGCGTTGATGGCTTCGTGCTCCAGCCCCAACGCCACGTTGAGGATGGCCACGTCTTTGGACGTGTCGGCGTTCATGCCCTGGGCGAGCACGTCTTTACCGGCGAGCAGGGCCACAGCCACGGCTGACAGCGCACCGCCGCTGCGCATGAAACTGCGGCGCGAGGCGGGCGTGGCGATGAGGGAAGAAGACACGGTGGTGATGTGGGACATGGTTTTTTCCTGTGAAGCGTGGGTTTGAACAAAAAGACAAGGCGGGAAAGCAGCCGGTGAACCGATGGCGGTTGTTGCAGCACCGACGTTGTGGATACGCAGCCGGGCAACGCTTTGGATTCACAAACCCCTTCAAGCCAAAGGGATTTAGGCGCCGCTGAATCCAGTCGCCACCGGGCTGCGTAGTCAGCAAGCCAGATGCACTGGCGGCTCTTCAGCCCCTCACTTTTCAAACAAACACCACACGCCATGACACACACACCGACCGCTCCTTTTCGCCTGCCACGGCCCCTGGCCCTGCTGCCCCTGGCTGCTGCGTTGCTCGCAGCCGCTCCCGCCCACGCCGACACCGGCAAGCTGCTGTTGACCGGGGGCGTGAGCACGGTCGAAGGCGCCGCTGGCGGTGGCCTCACGCCCTGGGCCGTGATTGGCAGCCAGGCCACCGAAGGTGAGACCGGTGTGTCCGCGTTCATCAGCCGTGCCACCACGCAGGACTACGGCCTGACTGTGGCGGGCGCGGCAGTGGGCATCAACGACCGGGTGGAGCTGTCCATTGCGCGGCAAGACTTCAACACCGGCATCACCGGCACCCTGCTGGGCCTGCCTGGGCTGCACCTGAAGCAGAACATCGTGGGCGCGAAAGTGCGTGTGGCCGGCGACGCGGTGCTGGACAGCGACACCCTGATGCCGCAAATTGCCGTGGGCGTGCAAGTGAAAAGCCTGCAACGCAGCGGGCTGGACGGCACGCTGGCCGCCCTGGGCGCCCAGCGCGACGGTGTGGACGTGTACGTGAGCGCCACCAAGCTGTTTCTGGCCCAAGGCCTGCTGGTGAACGGCACGCTGCGCGCCACTCGCGCCAACCAGAACGGCCTGCTGGGCCATGGCGCCACGCTGGGCGGCGCTGACAACGGCTACGAACTGCAGCCCGAAATTTCGGTGGCCTACCTGCTGAGCAAGAACGTGGCGGTGGGCTTTGAATACCGCAGCATGCCCAACAAACTGCAGCGCGCGGGCGCTGCCGCCGGCCTGGGCAACGGCCTGCGCGCCGACGACTGGAAGGACATTTTCATTGCCTGGGCACCGAACAAAAACCTGTCGCTCACCGCCGCCTACGTGGACCTGGGTCGCATCGTGCCCGCCACCACCAACAACAAAAAGCAGACCGGCGTGTACCTCTCAGCCCAGGTTGCTTTTTGACCTGTGCCACCACGCCAGCCCACCCGATCACCTCCTTTTTTGAACCCACCCCATGAAAACCTTCATCACCTCTACCGCCCTCACCCTGCTCGCCATGGGCAGCGGCCACGCCCTAGCCCAGTCGATGGCCCTGCAAACGGCGGCGCCGGCTGTCTCGCCCGCCAGCGCCTACCCCATGACACCGGCCGCGGGCTTGTACCAGGCCTTTGGCGAACAAGCCGGCATCCGCGCCCTGATGGACGATTTTGTGCTGCGTCTCAAGGCCGACCCGCGCATCGGTGACCAGTTCAAAGACACCCAACCCGACAACCTGGCCAAGCAACTGACCGACCAGGTGTGCCAGCTCGCAGGCGGCCCATGTGTGTACAAAGGCCCCGACATGAAGGAGGCCCACGCCAACATGGACGTGACCCGCAGCCACTTCAATGCGCTGGTCGAGGTGCTGCAAGTCAGCATGAACGCGCGCGGTATAGCGTTCACCCGCCAAAACCAGTTGCTGGCGCTGCTGGCGCCCATGCACCGCGATGTGGTCAACGCACGCTGAAGGCCGCTGCCATGCAAAACTTTTTGAAACCGACCCACGCACTCGCCTGGCTCGCTCTGGCGGGCGCAGCGCAGGCGGCCACGGTACAGGTCACGGTGCTGGCCCGCGACGGCAAACCCCTGGCCGACGCGGTGGTGGTGCTGGAGCCCGCCAGCGGGCAAGCGCTGCGCGCGCCGGCGCCGGTGCAGGCCACCATCACCCAGCAAAAAATGCAATTTTTCCCCGCGGTCAGCGTGCTGCCGGTGGGCTCGCGCGTGCGCTTCACCAACCAGGACCGCTGGGAACACCATGTGCGCGGCACACCCGCCGGCCTGGCCAGCCTGAACGCTCCCGCGCAAGCGGGGTTTGAACTGCGGCTGGCCGGCCAGCTGGAAGGCCAAGAACCCAGCAGCGCCGACGTGACGCTGGACAAAGCCGGCGCCTTCCAGTTGGGCTGCCACCTGCACGGCTCCATGCGCGGTTTTGTGTACGTGGCCAACACGCCCTGGGCGGTAAAGACCGGGACCGACGGCGTGGCGATGCTGCAAGACGTGCCCGAAGGCGCGGCGCGCGTGCGCGTGTGGCACGCCGACCAGCTGCTGGAGCTGCCAGCCACCAGCATCCGCGTGTTGCCCGTGACCGCGCTCAGCGTGCCCACCCAGGTGGTGCCGCGCCGGCGCCGTTTGTGATGGGCTGGCTGGGTGGGTGGCCCGCCTGGGCGCCAGCAAAAGCGGAGGGCTTCCCGCACAATGCGCCCATGCAAGACGAACCCGATGCACACCTGATGGGGCTGCTGGACCGCGTGGCCCAGCGCGACGAGGCCGCGCTCAAGGCGCTGTACGACCTGACCTCGGGCAAGCTGTATGGCCTGTCGCTGCGGGTGGTGCGCAACAACGAGTGGGCCGAAGACGCACTGCAAGACACGTTTTTGCAGATCTGGCGCACCGCCCCCGACTACCGAGCCAGCCTGAGCCCGCCCATGGCCTGGCTGGGCCTGATCGTGCGCAGCCGCTCGCTGGACCTGCTGCGCCGGCGCAAGGCCGAGCGCGAGCACCTGACCGACGAGATCGACGACGCCATGGCCGACACGCTGGCCGGCGATGCGCCCAACCCCATGGACACCAGCCTGGCCAGCCAGCAGGCCTGGGCCTTGCACCAGTGCCTGGGCCGGCTGGACAACAAACAGCGCGAGGTGGTGAGCCTGGCTTACTTGCGCGACCTGAGCCACGGTGAACTGGCCGAGCAGCTGCGGTTGCCACTGGGCACGGTGAAAACCTGGATACGGCGCGGGCTGGACCAGTTGCGCCACTGTATGGCAGGGTTTGCATGAACACCCCCCGCGCCGCTTCGCGTCACCCCCCTCAAGGGGGGCGGCACTGGCCGTCCGGCGGAGCCGGCCCGGCGGTGCCCTTGGATTGGGACACTTCGTGCGGTGCGCAAGACGCTCCGGTGCCGAGAGAAATTGAAACCTATTTATGAACCTGTTGCAACACCCTGAGCTGTTGGACCGTCTGGCCAGCGCCTACGCGCTGGGCACGCTGCGTGGTGGCGCGCGCCGCCGGTTTGAAACCCTGGCCCGCGAACAGGCGCCGGTGCGTGCGGCCGCGCTCATCTGGCAAAGCCGCGTGGCCAGCATGAACGAGCTGCAAAACCCCACCACGCCGCCCCCGGCCGTGTGGACGCGCATTGACAACCTGGTGCGCGCCGACGGCGAGCAAGCGGCCATGGCCGCCGCCCGCGCCAAGGCCACCAAGCCCGCACCGGGCGGCTGGCTGCGCAGCCTGGCGCTGTGGCGTGGCACCACCGCCGCTGGCGCGCTGGCCACGGTGCTGGCGGTGGTCACGGCCGTGGGCCTGCGCGACAACCTGGGCGCGCAGATCGGTGAACTGCAAGCGCAGCTGTCGGCCCAGCCGCAGATCGAATATGTGGCCGTGCTCAACGATGACCAGGCCAGCGCGTCGATGCTGGTCACGTTTGACCCGAAGAACGGCCGCCTGACGCTGCAACGCGTGGGCGGCTACCAGGAAGCGGCCGACAAGTCGCTGCAGCTGTGGGCCTTGCCACCCGCCGGCGGCCCACGCTCACTGGGCGTGCTGAGCCCGGACAAGCTGCTGCAACTGGCCGCCGACCAGCGCGACGTGCGCGAAGTGCCCACGCTGGCCATCAGCCTGGAGCCCAAAGGCGGTGTGCCAAGCGAAACCGGCCCCACCGGGCCGGTGTTGTTCAAGGGTGCGCTGATTCAGAAAATGCTTTGAGATGGCTCCCCCCCCGCCGCGCTGCGCGCGACCCCCTCAAGGGGGCGGCACTGGCCGTCCGGCAAAGCCGGCCCGGCGGTGCCCTGGATGGGGCTGGCTCAGGTGTCGCGGGTGACGCTCCGGCTGCTTAAAAAACCGGGTTCCAGCGACTACTGCCGCGCCGTGCGCACATTGGCCGGCGGCAGCTGCGGATGGCTGCTGCGCCAGGGGTTGATGTCGAGCCCGCCGCGGCGGGTGTAACGCGCGTAGACCATGAGCTTGGCGGGTTTGCAGCGGGCCATGATGTCCATGTACATGCGCTCCACACACTGCTCGTGAAATTCGTTGTGGTTGCGAAAGCTCACGATGTATTGCAGCAGCCCCGCCTGGTCGATCTGCGGGCCGCTGTAACGGATCTGCACCGTGCCCCAGTCGGGCTGGCCTGTCACCAGACAGTTGCTTTTCAGCAGGTCGCTCACCAGC
Organism: Hydrogenophaga sp. LT287; assembly: GCF_055702805.1. Taxonomy (NCBI): domain Bacteria; kingdom Pseudomonadati; phylum Pseudomonadota; class Betaproteobacteria; order Burkholderiales; family Comamonadaceae; genus Hydrogenophaga; species Hydrogenophaga sp. LT287. The sequence continues at coordinate 22,353 of NZ_JBVPZC010000016.1, forward strand.
GTTTCTTCCACCGGCTTTTCGTGCAACGCGGCGCTCAGCAGTTCGGGTGCGGGCTGGTAGTGCGTGCATTCCACGTCGAGCCGGTCAATGCACAGGCCGTCCAGTTCCTGCACCGGTTCGCAGTCAAACAGCTCGGGCAGCAGCAGGCGCACACCCGCGGTGATCTGCACCGGGCCACCGTGCCAGATGGTGGCACTGATGTCGTTGCGCATGCGCTCGCGCACCGCGTCGGCGCTCTCAAACCGGGTGTTGTTCAGGCTGTTCAGGTACAGCTTGAACGACTTGCTTTCAACAATGTGTGTGCTCTCGCAGGGAATGGTGATGTGGGCCAGCGCCACCTGGGGCTTGCCGCGCAGGTTGAGCCAGCTGAGCTCAAACGCGGTCCACATATCAGCGCCCAGAAACGGCACGCTGCCGGCAATGCCAATTTCACGCCGCTTGGCCTCGCGCGGCAGCGGGTACAGCAACGACGCGTCGTACTGGTCGATGTAGGCCGAGGCTTTGCCCAGCTGGGAGTGTTCGGGGGTGTTGGCGTTCATGCTGAGTGGGGTGCGGTTGCAGCGTTGAGGTGCGGAACAATGTGTTGGGCGAGCAGCGCGGCCACGCCGGGCGGCCAGGCAGCGCGGCCACGCCGGGCGGCCAGTCGTGGCCCATGCCCTGAATGGCTTCAAAACGAGCGCCGGGAATGCGCGCCGCCGTGTCTTGGCCGCAGGCCATGGGCACCAGCGGGTCGGCCGCGCCGTGAATAACCAGGCTGGGACAGACGATCCGCGGCAACAAGGTGTGGCGCTGGCGGTCGGTCATGATGGCCAGCAACTGGCGCGACACGCCGGCCCGGTGGTAGCTGCGGTTCACGCCGTCCAGCAGGTGCTGGCGAAACACGGGCATGTCTTGCGGGTAGGCGGGGCTGCCAATGAGCCGAAAAATGTCGAGCGTATGGTCCACCACGTCTTCGGGTGACTGGCTTTTGGGCCGGGTGACCATGGCGCGCGATACCTCGGGGCTGGGGCCGGGCAGGCCCGGTGCGCCGCTGGAGCTCATGACGCTGGTGAGGCTGAGCACACGCTCGGGCGCAGTGGCCGCGATGCGCTGCGACACCATGCCGCCCATGGACACGCCGACCACATGCGCGCGCGCCACGCCCAGCGCGTCCAGAATGCCCAGCGCGTCTTGCGCCATGTCTTGCAAGGTATAGGCTGAGCGCAGCCGCAAGCCCAGACGCGACTTGACGAACTGCCACAGCAGGTTGGGCTCGCCCAGCGCGTCCAGGTGGCTGGACAAACCGATGTCGCGGTTGTCGTAGCGGATCACGCGGTAGCCCGCGTTCACCAGCGCCGTCAACAAACGTTCGGGCCAGGCGGTGAGCTGCATGCCCAAGCCCATGGTGAGCAGCACCGCCGGGGCGCTGTCGTGGCCGGCGGTTTCAACTTCAAAACGCAAGCCGTTGCTGGCAATTTTCATGGGGTTCCTGAGCGCCATGCAGGGGCGGTTGGGTGCAGACAGCGCTTCACATGGGGGCGCGGCGCTGTCATTCAAACACACGCTCGCGCAACCACTTGGTGGCCACCCACTTCTCCCCTTCGATCACCGGGGCGCCGCCGTGCAGCGTGCCGGTGGCGGGGTGCGGGCGGTCGTAGCTGAAAAACACCGCGTTGCCACGCACCGGGGCCACTTCCAGCCCCACGTCCGGGAAGATGGTGCCGCCGCCACGTGCCGGCTCGCTCAGGTACATCACCAGCGTGGCCACCCGCTGCCCGCCGCGGCGCAAGATGGTCGGCGTACCCGGCTCGGCGGGGTCAAAGTAGTCGTAATGCGGCTTGTATTGCGCACCAGCACCGTAGCGCAGCACCTGCATGCCTTCGCCATGGTCCACCGGCCAGTTCAGCAGCCGGCCAATGCGGGCTTCGATGCGCGTGAGCAGTTCACTCTCGCCCCGGCTAAAAAACATGCCCTGGCTGGTGCGGTCGGGGTTGAGCTCTTCGCCACCGGTCTGCGTCTGCACCGTGAGCGAACGTGCCAGCCGCGGGCGCGCCGCCGCCACCAGCGCGTCGCACTCGTCTGCGCTCAGCAGATTGCCCAGCACCACCACACGCGGCGTCGCCAGCGTGGCAATCACGTCCACCCAGCGGTCACCCACGTCCATCTGGCGGGGCGACCGGGCCAAGTCCAGGTCGGGCAGACGCTGGGCCGGCAAGCGGGCAGAGGCTGCTGCGCGCTGGCGCTGCTGTTCGTCCCATTCGCTCTCCAGCGCCAGAGCGGCGGTCTCAGGTTGCCAGCCGGCCTTCAGCAAGGCGTCCAGCACCGACTGGCGCGAATGGCCCTCAGCGGCCTGTTGGGTCAGCCATTGGCGCAGTTCGGGCGTGATGAGTTGGTTCATGGCGTGCATGCCTTGGCAAACAATGCAACGGTGCTCAGATGATCAGGCTTTGTGCTCGCGCCGGAACACCAGGCGGTCACTTTCAGACGCGGCGGGCACAAAGCGGTAGCCCTCCAGATCAAAACCCTTGAGCTGCTCGGGCGTGCTCAGGCGGTGCTGCACGGCGTAGCGCACCATCAGGCCGCGAGCGCGCTTGGCCATGAAGCTGATGATCTTGTAGCCGTCGCCCTTGCGCTCTTCAAACGCACAGATCACCACCCGCGGCTTGAGCGCCTTGCGGTCCACCGACTTGAAATACTCCTCACTGGCGAGGTTGACCACCACCGGACTCAGGTCGGCCGCAGCACGCTTGTTCAGGTACTCGGCAATCTGGCTGCCCCAGAACTGGTAGAGGTTTTTGCCGTGCGCTGTGGGCAGGCGCGTGCCCATTTCCAGGCGGTAGGGCTGCATCCAGTCCAGCGGGCGCAACACGCCATACAGACCACTCAAAATGCACAGGTGCTGTTGCAGCCAGTCCAGGTCCGGCTCGGTCAGCGACTTGGCGTCCAGGCCTTCGTACACATCGCCATTGAAGGCCAGCACCGCCTGCTTGGCATTGCGGGCCGTGAACTTGGGCGCCCAGGCGGCGTAGCGCGCCACGTTCAGGCCCGACAGCGGGTCCGACAGCTTCATCAGCTCGGCGATCTGCTGCGGCGACTTTTCACGCAACACCCCAATCAGCTCGGTGGCCTGCTCCACAAACAGCGGCTGGGTGTGGGTCGCCACGTGCGGCGGCGTTTCATAGTCAAGCGCTTTGGCGGGGGACAATACAAACAACATGCTGGAAATCCTTTACGTCGACGATTATCTTGCAGCGGTGAACAAACCGCCGGGCCTGCTGGTGCACCGCACCGGGCTGGACGCCGGCGAAACACGTTTTGCCCTGCAAATGCTGCGCGACCAGCTGGGCCAACCGGTGTGGCCCGCGCACCGCCTCGACAAAGGCACCAGCGGCGTGCTGCTGTTTGCGCTGAGCGCAGCCACCGCGCGCACCCTGGGCCAGGCTTTTGAAGCGGGTGACGGCCTGAACAAAACCTACCAGGCGGTGGTGCGCGGCTGGCCCGCCCCTGAGGGCTTCACCGACCACCCGCTCAAGCGCATGCCGGACGACATGCGCAGCGAGCGCGAAGAGGTGCAGACAGCACAGACGCGCTGGCGCACCCTGGAAGGCTACGAACTGCCGCTGCCCCACGGCGGTTTTGAGACCACGCGCTGTGCGCTGGTCGAGCTGCAACCGCTCACCGGGCGGCGCCACCAGCTGCGCAGGCACATGAAACACATTGCCCACCCCATCTTGGGCGATGCCACCCACGGCAAAGGTCCGCTGAACCGTGCCGTGGCCGAGTGGCTGGGTCTGCAGCGCCTGTGGCTGCACGCACGCACGCTGTCGCTTAAACACCCCACGACCGGTGAGCCGCTGCACATCGAGGCCACGCCCGACGCGTCATGGTCTGCCTGGCCGGCCGGGTCGGCCCGGAGCGCCGCGCAGGCTTAGCGCAAGTCGCCAGCCAGGCTGGTCAGGGTTTCGGGCGGAATTTGCATGTGCGCCGGGTAGTGGGTGTGGTCGCAGCCCAGCTTGACCGCGCCCCCAGCCTTGACCGACGCGCACATGGCGGGCGTCAGCTCGAACCGCACAAAATGCACGGCGCTGGTTTTTACATCGTTTTCGCGGTCCAGGTCTTCGTCGGCAATCGCGTACACGCGGGCATGGCCTTCGACCTCGACAAACATGCGGTCTTCTACACCGATGAGCCGGGCCAGCTCGCGCTTGCGCTCGTTGATGTCGGTGTACTCGATCATCATGGTGGCCTTCCAGTTGCGGCCGTCAGGCACCAGCGGCGCATAGGCCTCAATCTCTTGCTGAATGCCCTCTTCTTCAAAGACTTTTTCAATGCGCAGCATCTCCTGGATTTGGTAGCGGATGGTGGTCTCGCTCTCAAACTGCAGGTTGATGTGTTCGCCCAGCACGACGCTGCGCAGCTTGCGGTGCGCGATGATTTCGGGCTTGTGAAGCTTGCGCCACTTGGTGTAGGCCTCCAGACTCATGAGGCTCTCGGGGGTGATGTGGCCGGTCAGTTGCATGGGTTTTTCTCCAAATAAAAGCTGAAACAGGTGTCACAAAAACGCAGGCCGGCTGCCGTGTCACTCACTTCAATCCATAGGCCTTGGCCACCAGGCTGATCGGGTGCTGAAGTTCGGGCGCGCCCAGGCCGTTCACTTCGAAGCCCTGCGCAATGTGGTGCCCGCCCAGTGGGCAATCCGAGCTGATGAAATCGGGCTTGCTGCCGTCTTTCATGGTGGTCATGGCCTTGAACACCGGTTTGCCGATCTTCATGGCGGTCTGGTGGTAAGCCTTTTTCACGCCAAAGGTGCCCGCGTGGCCCGAACACCGCTCAATGGTGTTGATGGTGGTGTCGGGGATCATCTTCAGCATTTCCTCGGTCTTCTTGCCGATGTTTTGCACCCGCCCGTGGCACGGAATCTGGTAGCTCACATTGCCCAGCTTTTGCGGGAACTCGGTCTTCAGCAGGCCATCGCGCTTGCGGGCCATGAAGTATTCAAACGGGTCCCACATGTGCTCTTTCACCAGTTGGGTGTCGGCATCGTTCGGAAACATCAGCGGGATTTCCTGCTTGAACATGAGCGCGCAGCTGGGCACCGCGGCCAGAATGGCAAAACCGTCTTTCGCGTAGCGCGCCAGCACCGGAATATTGGCCTCTTTGCTGGCCTGCACCGACTCCAGGTCGCCCAGCTCCAGCTTGGGCATGCCGCAGCACTTTTCCTTGTCCACAATCACGTAAGGAATGGCGTTGTGATCGAGCACCTTCAGCAAGTCCAGGCCAATGCCGGGCTCGTTGTAGTTGATGTAGCAGGTGGCAAAAATAGCCACCTTGCCCGGCGTCTTGGAACCATCCACCACCGCCGTGGACTGGGCTTCGGGCGTGCCGGAACGGAATTTTTTGGTGGCCAGCTCGGGCAGCCAGGCGTCTTTGTCCACGCCCGCCACGTTTTCCATGACCTTGCGCATGGTTTTGGTTTTGTTCAGCGCATTGGCCGCCTGCACCACGATGGGAATGCCCGCAAACTGGCCGTGCACGTCGGTGGAGGCCAAAAACTTTTCAGCCGCGCCCACTTCACCTTTTTTGAACTTGATGGCCTTGGCACGCAGCATGGTGTGCGGAAAGTCCAGGTTCCACTCGTGCGGCGGCGTGTAGGGGCACTTGGTCATGTAGCACAGGTCGCACATGTAACACTGGTCCACCACCTTCCAGTAGTCCTTCTTGTCAACGCCATCGACCTCCATGGTCTTGCTTTCGTCCACCAGGTCGAACAGCGTGGGGAAGGAACCGCACAAGCTCACACAGCGGCGGCATCCATGGCAAATGTCAAAAATCCGCTCCAGCTCGTCGAAACACTTTTCTTCATTGTAAAAGTCGGGGTTTTTCCAGTCCAGCGCATGCCGGGTCGGGGCTTGCAAGTTGCCTTCGGTTGCCATGTCGTGTCTCCTCGTCTGTGCGGGTTTTTCGTGGGTTTTTGAAAGCGCTCAACCAAACGCTTTCAAAAACGCCCTCCAAGAGAAGGGCAGTTCAACCCCGGGGCGCCGCGGAACTGGCTTTGCCAGGCCGCCAGCGCCGCCCCTTGAGGGGCTGAGCTGGCCACACGAAGTGGGCCAGCGATGGGGGTGGGCTCAATCCACCAGTTCGTTCAAAGCCTTCTGGTAGCGGTTGGCGTGCGAGCGCTCGGCCTTGGCCAGCGTCTCAAACCAGTCGGCCACCTCGTCAAAGCCCTCTTCACGCGCGGTCTTGGCCATGCCAGGGTACATGTCGGTGTACTCGTGGGTTTCGCCCGCCACGGCCGAAGCCAGGTTGTCGCGGGTGGAGCCAATCGGCATGCCGGTGGCCGGGTCGCCAGACTGCTCCAGAAACTCCAGGTGACCATGGGCGTGACCGGTTTCACCTTCAGCGGTGGAGCGGAACAGCGCGGCCACATCGTTCTGGCCTTCCACGTCGGCCTTGTTCGCGAAATACAGGTAGCGGCGGTTGGCCTGCGATTCGCCAGCGAAGGCGTCTTTCAGGCATTGCTCGGTTTTCGAGCCTTTCAATGCGGGCATGGTTTTATCTCCTGTTCGTGGTTGAAGAAAGACCCAGCAGGCCGGCCGGCAAGCGGCTGCACCCGTTGAGGCAAAACGACCTTACGCCGGGTAGGGAGGTCCGTCTAATTGTTCTGATCTATTCAACGCATTGCCACAGGCTATTGGAAAACCTCAATTGATAACCATTCTCAACATCATCGACATACCCGCCAGAAACCGGCAAGCTGTGAAGGCGATTCCATGCCGCACCGTTTCTTTTTGGGAAATGCATTGCACAATGTTGAATTACATGCCGCCACTGCCGTCATTCAGGAGCCCCCATGACCACCAGCACCTTGCCCCCTCCAGCGCCTGTACAACAGCTGCACCACTACGCCTACCGCGCCAAAGACGCCGAGGAAACACGCCAGTTTTATGAAGACATTCTGGGTTTGCCGCTGTACCACATCATCCAGAGCGACCATGTGCCCAGCACGGGTGAGTACTGCCCGTACACCCACTTTTTCTTCCGCCTGCAAGACGGCTCGTTCATTGCCTTCTTTGACCTGGGTGACGACGTGGCCGCACTACCCAGCCCCAACACGCCCAAGTGGGTCAACCACATCAGCTTTCGCGTGAACACCGAGCAGGAGCTGGAAAACACCAAAGCGCGGCTGCAAGCGCATGGCATTGAGGTGCTGGGCGTGACCGACCACCACATTTTCAAAAGCATTTACTTCTTTGACCCGAACGGCATCCGCCTGGAACTCACCGCCCAGCTGGCCGACGAGTTTGAAATGCTGGAAGAAAGCAAGACCGCGCACGCACGCCTGGCCGAATGGACCGCGCGCAAAGAACAGTGGCGCCGCGAGCGGGCCGAAGGCCAAGCGTCCGCACCGCTGAAGCCCCAACAAAACGACCGGCCCGAGGTGGCCGCACGCAGCCAAAGCTGACGCAGCACCCCAGGAAGATCGGTCGAATAAAATCGACCCATTCCCGAGCTTTCCCTGACGGCGCCCTTCGGAGCGCCGTTTCACTTTTTGCGCCCACCCCATGTCTGACACCCTGCACCAACCCGGCCTGCAATCCCTCTCCAAATCGTTTGAGCCCGCCGCGCTCGAAGCCCATTGGGGACCGGAATGGGAGCAACGTGGTTACGGGGCCGCGGGCTTCCGGGGCACAGGGGCACCGGTGGAAGGCGCGCCGTCGTTCGCCATTCAGCTGCCACCGCCCAATGTGACGGGCACGCTGCACATGGGGCATGCGTTCAACCAGACCATCATGGACTCGCTCACGCGCTACCACCGCATGAGCGGCGCCAACACGGTGTGGGTGCCCGGCACAGACCACGCGGGCATTGCCACGCAGATCGTGGTGGAACGCCAATTGCAAGCGCAAGGCACCAGCCGCCACGACATGGGGCCTACGCCCGCCGAGGCACGCAAGAATTTTGTGGCCAAGGTATGGGAATGGAAAGAAGAGAGCGGCAACACCATCACCACGCAAATGCGCCGCATGGGCGACAGCGTGGACTGGAGCCGCGAGTACTTCACCATGGACCCCAAGCTCAGCAGGGTCGTGACCGAGACCTTTGTGAAGCTCTACCAGCAGGGCCTGATCTACCGTGGCAAGCGCCTGGTCAACTGGGACCCGGTGCTCATGTCTGCCGTGTCCGACCTGGAAGTGGAGAGCGAAGAGGAAGACGGCTCGCTCTGGCACATCGCCTACCCGCTGGTCAATGGTTCGGGCCACCTGACCGTGGCGACCACCCGCCCCGAGACCCTGCTGGGCGACGTGGCCGTGATGGTCCACCCCGAAGACGAGCGCTACAGCGCACTCATTGGCCAATATGTGAAGCTGCCGCTGTGTGATCGAGAGATCCCGGTGATCGCCGACGACTATGTGGACCGCGCGTTTGGCACCGGGGTGGTGAAGGTCACGCCCGCGCACGACGCCAACGACTACGCGGTCGGCCAGCGCCACCAGCTACCCATCATCGGCGTGCTGCACCTCAACGCCACCATCAACGACAACGCGCCCGAAAAATACCGCGGCCTGGACCGCTTTGTGGCCCGCAAGGCCGTGGTAGCCGACCTGGAAGCCGCCGGCCTGCTGGTCGAAGTCAAAAAACACAAGCTGATGGTGCCGCGCTGCGCGCGCACCGGCCAGGTGATCGAGCCCATGCTGACCGACCAGTGGTTTGTGGCTATGACCAGCAAGGGCAATGAGCACAACACCAGCGGCACCTCCATCGCCGACAAGGCCGTAGCGGCCGTGCAGTCGGGCGAGGTGAAGTTTGTGCCCGAAAACTGGGTCAACACCTACAACCAGTGGATGAACAACATCCAGGACTGGTGCATCAGCCGCCAGCTCTGGTGGGGCCACCAGATTCCGGCCTGGTACGACGAGCAGGGCCAGGTGTATGTGGCACGCAATCTGGAAGAAGCGCAGGCCCAGGCCGGCGCCGGCAAGGTGCTCACGCGCGACGAAGACGTGCTGGACACCTGGTATTCCTCGGCACTGGTGCCGTTCAGCACCATGGGCTGGCCTGAACAGGGCGACAAGCCCACCGACGACTACAACCTGTATTTGCCCAGCAGCGTGCTGGTCACAGGCTACGACATCATCTTTTTCTGGGTGGCCAGGATGATCATGATGACGACGCACTTCACCGGCCGGGTGCCGTTCAAGCACGTCTACATTCACGGCTTGGTGCGCGACGCGCAGGGCCAGAAGATGAGCAAGAGCGAAGGCAACGTGCTGGACCCGGTGGACCTGATCGACGGCATTTCGCTCGCCCCCCTGCTGGACAAGCGCACCACCGGCCTGCGCAAGCCCGAGACCGCGCCCAAGGTGCGCAAGCAGACCGAGAAGGAATTCCCCGAGGGCATCCCGGCCTACGGCGCCGACGCGCTGCGTTTCACCTTTGCCGCGCTGGCGTCGCTGGGCCGCAGCATCAACTTCGACAGCAAGCGCTGCGAGGGCTACCGCAACTTCTGCAACAAGCTCTGGAACGCCACCCGTTTCACGCTGATGAATTGCGAGGGCCAAGACTGCGGCCTGAAGGAACACACCAAGGCCGACTGCGAAGTGGGCGGCTCCAGCCACGGTTACCTGAGCTTCAGCCCGGCTGACCGGTGGATCACCTCCACCCTGCAGCGTGTGGAAGCCGAGGTGGCCAGGGGCTTTGCCGAATACCGGCTGGACAACGTGGCCAACACGGTCTACGACTTCGTCTGGAACGAGTTCTGCGACTGGTACCTGGAAATTGCCAAGGTGCAGATCAACACCGGCAACGCCGCGCAGCAACGCGCCACGCGCCGCACCCTGATCCGCACGCTGGAAACCATTCTGCGTCTGGCGCACCCGGTGATTCCCTTCATCACCGAAGAGCTGTGGCAGAAGGTGGCGCCCGTCGCGGGGCGCGCCGGCCCATCGGTCAGTATCGCAACTTACCCGCTGAGCCAGCCCGACCGCATTGACGAACAGGCCGAGGCCCATGTGGCCAAGCTCAAGGGTCTGGTGGACGCCTGCCGCAACCTGCGCGGTGAAATGAACGTGTCACCCGCCACCCGCCTGCCGCTCTACGTGTTGGGCGACACCGCTTTCATGCAAACCGGTGGCCCCGTGCTACAGGCGCTGGCCAAGCTCAGCGAAGTGAAGGTGTTTGAAGACGAGGCCGCCTGGGCCGCTGCCGCGCAGGCCGCGCCGGTGGCGGTGGTGGGCGAGGCCCGCATGTGCCTGTTCATGGAAATTGACGTGGCCGCCGAAAAGCTGCGCCTGGGCAAGGAAGCCACCCGCCTGGAGGGCGAAATCACCAAGGCGGGCGCCAAATTGGGCAATGAGGCGTTTGTGGCCAAAGCACCACCTGCCGTGATTGAGCAAGAAAAGAAACGGGTGGCCGACTTCACCGCCACGCTGGCCAAGGTGCGCGAGCAACTGGCCCGGCTGGGTAACTGAACACGCGGCGCCGCAACGGGAGCGGCGCCGGCTCAATTCATCGCCGGTGCAGTTCCAGCGAACTCCACTGGGAAGGTGACACCGCCTGGGGATCTTCCTGGTCGGCGTAGTCCAGGCTGTCGAGCACCGAAAAGTCGCTGTGGCGGGTTTCCGGGTGCGAAGCCAGCGGCGACAGGCTCTCGTGAATGCGGTGCGCCACATACCAGCTGGCGCGCAGCTTGGCTTCGCGGGTGTGCGAGCCCAGGCGAGGCGTCAGGTGCAGGTTGGGCACCGCATGCAAGGGCGTGCCTTCGGCCGCAAAACTCGGGTTGGCGCCGTCCAGCAAGCAGGCGTCAATGCGGCCATCGCACAAGGCGTGCGCCAGGGCTTCCGGGTCAAACAGCGAACTGCGGCTCACCCCCACCCACAGCTGCCCGGGCTTGCAGTGGTTCAACAGCCGCTCGTTGATCCAGCCTTTGAAACGCGAGGCATACACCACCTGCAGCGACACCGCGTCGGAGCGGGCCAGCAGGTCTTGCGCCGTGGTGGGCTCCACACCGAGCTTGTCCCAAATGGGGGCCGCGTGGTGCACGGCTGGGTCGTAACCGAGCAAGCGCACGCCCAAGCTTTTGAGCATGGGCGCCAGCGTGTGCGCCACCGGTGCCAGCCCCAGCAAGCCCACGGTGCTGCCAGCGAGTTCGCGGCCCATGCGCACCTGCGAAATTTTGCGTCCCAGCAAGGCACTGATCATGCCTCGGCGGTACAGCATGAGCAGGCCGTAGAGCACGTATTCAGCGTTGGAACGCACCGTGGCACTGCGCGCCTGGATCACCCGGACCTGGCGGCGCGCGCAGGCGTCAAGATCGGTGTTGTCGCTGGAAATCTGCATGCGGGCCACCAGCTGCAGCTTGGGTGAAAAGTCCAAAAACTCTTGCGACACGATCACATGCGGCGGCAGCACGATGGCGCGCGTCTTGTACATGTTTTTGCGCAGTTCGATCGGATCATCGCCGAGCTCGGGCCGGTAGCTCACATCGTGGCGCTCCTGAAGCCAGCCAAGGGCTTCAGGCACCAGCGGGTCAACCAGCAAGACTTCCATGTTGCGCGCGGTGGCCGTGTCAGCGCTGGCGGTTCAAAAAACCAGCGTGCCGATCAGCGGCGTTTCAGCAGCGTGAAATGATCGCTGCCCACCGACTGCTGCTCGAGCAGTTCGTTACCCGTTTGTTTGGCAAACGCCTGGAAGTCGCGCACCGAACCGGCGTCGGTGGAGATCACACACAGGGTTTGGCCGCTGTGCATGTCAGCCAGGGCTTTCTTGGCCTTCAAAATAGGCAGCGGGCAGTTCAGGCCACGGGCATCGAGTTCTTTGTCGGCTTGCATGGGGTGTTCCTCAGGATGGCTGATTCTAAGCGGGCTGACACGCCACGCGCGGTACGGGGGCAAGCCAGCCCAACGCAGGTGTGCAGCAGGGCACGGTTTTGTTAGACGGGTCCGCCGGGGACAGGGCCACTCAACCGCCGGACGGTGGAGACTCCAGAAACGCAGGTTCGATACCCCGGCCACGCAGCCAGTCGGCCAGCGCAAAGCCGGTACCAGCGCGCCAGCAGCGCACCTGCTCGGGGCGCAAGAGCTTGTATTCAAGCAGCTCGGCTGAAAGCCGCACATCGCCATGGGCAACCGCGTGGTAAGTGATCAGCACCTGGTTCATGCGCTGGAAATCGTGCACGCCCACCAGATTCAACTGGCTGACCTGCAGGCTGGTTTCTTCGGCAATTTCACGGCGAATGCCGTCTTCGGGGGTTTCGCCAGCCTCCATGAAGCCGGTGATGAGGCCGAACATGCGGTTTTGCCAGGCGGCATTGCGCGCCAGCAGCACCAGACCGTCCACCTCGACAATGGCCGCCAGCACCGGAGTGGGGTTGTTCCAGTGGGTGAAACCACAGGCCGCGCAGCGCAGGCGCTGGGTCAGGCCACCGTCTTCCTCTTTGCCGATGAGCGCCAGCGGCCCGGCGCAAGACGGGCAAAACCGAAATTCGGTGTTCATGCCATCAGCCTTTGGTGTTGAATTGGGTCGCGGCCTGAGCAGCCGGTTCCCGTGTGAAACGCACCATCAAGCGGGGAACACGCCGGTTGACAGGTAGCGGTCACCGCGGTCGCACACGATGAAGGCGATGGTGGCGTTTTCAACCTGTTGCGCCACCTGCTGAGCGACCCAGCAGGCACCGGCGGCCGAGATGCCCGCAAAAATACCTTCCTCGCGGGCCAGACGGCGGCACATGTCTTCGGCATCGGCCTGGCTCACGTAAATCAACTCGTCCACGGCGCTGGGGTCGTAAATTTTAGGCAGGTACTCCTGCGGCCATTTGCGAATGCCCGGAATGCGCGAGCCTTCACTGGGCTGGGCGCCCACAATGCGAACCGCCGGATTTTTCTCTTTCAAAAACCGCGACACGCCGGTGATGGTGCCGGTGGTGCCCATGGCGCTCACGAAATGGGTGATGCGTCCTGCCGTTTGCTCCCACAACTCGGGGCCGGTGGTCTCGTAATGGATGCGCGGATTGTCGGCGTTGGCGAACTGGTCAAGCACCCGCCCCTTGCCGTCGGCCTGCATGCGGTCGGCCAGGTCGCGGGCCGATTCCATGCCACCGCTCTTGGGCGTGAGGATCAGTTCGGCACCAAAAGCCTTCATGGTCTGGGCCCGCTCGATCGAAAGGTCCTCCGGCATGATCAGCACCATGCGGTAACCCTTGATGGCAGCCGCCATGGCCAGCGCAATGCCGGTGTTGCCCGAGGTGGCTTCAATCAGCGTGTCACCGGGCTTGATGTCGCCCCGCTCTTCGGCGCGCCGGATCATGGACACCGCAGGCCGGTCTTTCACCGAACCGGCCGGATTGTTGCCCTCCAGCTTGCCCAAAATCACGTTGCCACGGGCCTTGTTGGCGGCCGCGCCGATGCGCTGCAAGGCCACAAGCGGGGTTTTTCCAATCGCGTCTTCAATGGTCGGGTAGTTCATGGTCAACACTGTGCCATAATTTGCGGCTTACGAATTCCCGCCCGGGTGGTGAAATTGGTAGACGCAGGGGACTCAAAATCCCCCGCCAGAGATGGCGTGCCGGTTCGATTCCGGCCCCGGGCACCAGTTATAAGGCCGCATGCTTCCATAAGCGTGCGGCCTTTTTCTTTTCCCCTATGAAAATCGTACGCAACCAGTGCTGACAAGTGCGGAGCAGTGCGCGTTCATCCGGGGGCACATGGGGCACATTTGGGGGCACAAAACGGAAAATTGGGGGCACATTTTGAAAAGCCTCCACGGTAGGCACTTACGAAGGCCTGCAACCAGAGGCAGCGCAACCGAACATCCCGGGCACCAAATCAAGGCCGTGCAGCACCTGCTGCACGGCCTTTTTGTTGCGCGTCTGGTGTTGAAAGGGCCGTTTTGGGCACCCTGGCCAGCTCGTCTTGCAGTACACGCTGGTACACACGCGGCAGCTCGCGGCTCATGCTGTTGTTTTCAATACCGTAGCCCAGGCTCGTCCAGGTGCCCGAGAGGCGCCGCAGCACCGGCTGTACACGCCCTTGGCGCAGCTGGGCAGACAGGTTGCCCCAGCGATGCTCGGTCAACCATGCGTACACCACCGCGTCCTGATGGATCGGCGCAAAGCTCAGCTGCGTAGCGTCCAGGGGATCGCTGGTGCGGTCGGGGTGGTGGCGTGCGGCCAGTTCCACCCAAGTACCCGCCAACAGCTGGTAGCGCCCGGCGGCCGTGGAACAGTTGCCTTTGTTGGGGCCGCGCCCGATGCGCTCGCAGCGGTTGGGGTGCTTGTCCAGTGTCCAGACGTAGCTGCCACCGTAGAGCACGTGGTAAGGGCGCAACACGTTGGATTCACTGGCTGAAATGGTGCGCATGAGCGCTCGCAGGTAGGGGTCTCCGCCTTGCATGACCAGCGCACGCGTACCCGGCATCAGCAGCACCGGGCGCCACCACCACAGCATCAGCAGCATCAAGGCCGCCACACCCACAGCAGCCCCCACACGCCAGCGCATGGGAGCACCGGGGGCGACTGGCTCAGAGCGTGAAGAACGGGGTGTGAACATGTGGCCCTGTGTAGGAACAGGCCGAAAGAGCCTGAGACAATAAGCATTGTCCAACACCCTGCCGCTGCGCACCGTCCACCATGTTGCTGCCCTCTCTTGCCATCCTTGTCGGCCTTGCCTTGCTGGTCTGGAGTGCCGACCGTTTTGTTGAAGGTGCGTCGGCCACGGCGGGGCATTATTCCGTGCCGCCCTTGCTAGTGGGCATGTTGATTGTGGGTTTTGGCACCTCGGCACCTGAGATGGTGGTGTCCACCCTGGCGGCCAGCCAAGGCAACCCGGGGCTGGCGCTGGGCAACGCCTGGGGCTCCAACATCGTCAACATCGCGCTGATTCTGGGCGTAACAGCCCTGATCTCGCCCATCATCGTGCACTCGATGATTTTGCGCAAAGAGCTGCCTATCTTGGCGGCCGTGACGGCGTTGTCGGCCTACCTGGTGTGGGACGGTCAGATCACCCGGCTGGACGCCTGGGTGCTGCTGGCGGTGTTTGGCGTGCTGGTGACCTGGTCAATCGTGGAAGGCATGCGCGGCGGCAGTGACGCGCTGGCTGTGGAAACAGCAACCGAGCTGAAGGCGCACGCGATGCCGCTGAAGCGTTCGCTGATGTGGCTGGTGCTGGGCTTGCTGGTGCTGATCGCCAGTTCCCGGCTGCTGGTTTGGGGCGCGGTCACGATTGCGCAATCGCTCGGCGTGAGCGACCTGATCATCGGCTTGACCGTGGTGGCGGTGGGCACATCACTGCCCGAACTGGCCTCTTGCGTGGCCGCCGCACGCAAAGGCGAGCACGACATCGCGCTGGGCAATGTGCTGGGCTCCAACCTGTTCAACACGCTGGCCGTGGTGGGTATTGCTGGAGCGATTTCGCCCATTCAGATCGAAGCCGTCTCCATCTCGCGCGACCTGACCGTCATGGCGGGCCTGACGCTGGTGCTGTTCGTCATGGGCTGGGGCTTTCGCGGGCGCCCGGGGCGCATCAACCGCTGGGAAGCGGGGGCGCTGCTGGCGGCTTACCTGGCCTACACCGGCTGGCTGCTGAGCACGATTGCGGCCGCCTAAGAGGGAGCGGCCGGGCTCACCAGCCCCTCTGCCACGGTGGGGTAGTTCAGGTGCAGCCGCAGTTCGGTTTTCATGCGTTGGTTGTGCAACCGACGCGACTCGCTCATGAAACTGAGCAACATCAACGGCAACTGATCGCCCGCGGCATCGCGCGCAATGCGGGGCGGGCGCGTCAGGCCGTAGAGGTCGGCGGCCAGGTCGAAGTAATCGCCCATCTTCAGCTGGGTGTCGTCCACCACGTTCACGTTGCGCTGCGGGCGGCCGCGCCACAGGGCGAGCACGCAAGCGCGCGCCAGGTCGTCCGCGTGGATGTGGTTGGTGTACACGTCATCGGCCTCGCGCAGCACAGGCGTGCCACGCAACAGACGCTCACGCGGCGTGCCACCGGCCCGGTCGGACGCGTAAATGCCCGGAATGCGCAGCACGGAAGTGCGCACACCGGTGGCGCGGCCCAGCCAATGCACGGCAGCTTCGGCGTCCACCCGGCGCCAGGCGCGCGGTGTGCGCGGCTGGGCGGGGGTGGCTTCGCTCACCCAGCGGCCCTGCCAGTCGCCGTAAACACCGCTGGTTGACCCATACACCAGCGCTGCTGGCACCGAGCGCTGCGCCAGCGCACGCACCAGGGCGCGGGTGCGCGGGTCGAGCCGCCAGTCGGCCTGTTCGCCTGAGGGCGGCGGCGCCAGGTGCAGCACCCGGGTGGCCAGGCCTGCGAGCCGCTGCAGGCTGCGGGCATCGTCCAGGTTACCCAGCAAGGGCGTGATGCCCTGCGCGCGCAGGCTGGCGCAGCGATCGGGCGACGACGTGAGCGCCAGGATGCGCGCGCGCGCGCCACCGCCGAGCACGCTGGCAGCGCGCTGACCGACATCGCCACAACCAATGATCAGGACCCGCTCACGCCGAAAGCGTGCGGGCAAAGCGCCAAGTAGGCTCATGCGAATTCCGAATTTGCGACAATGGAAAATTACCGGTGCGGCTGCGGCACACCGAAGGCACCTCAACACCCACAGACTGTATGACATTCACCATCACCGTTCAGCCCAGCGGACGCATCTTTGAAGCCCAACCCGATGAAGCCATTTTGGCCGCTGGCATTCGCCAGGGCATTGGTTTGCCCTATGGCTGCAAAGACGGCGCCTGCGGCTCGTGCAAGTGCAAACTGTTGTCGGGCAGTGTGACCCAAGGCGCTCACCAGGCCAAAGCGCTGAGCGCCGATGAAGAAGCCGCCGGCTATGTGCTCACCTGCTGCGGCGTGGCGCACAGCGACGTGGTGCTGGAATCGCGCCAGGTCACCGAAGCGGGTGCATTCCCCATCAAAAAAATGCCGGTGCGCGTGAGCGCGCTCGAACGCGTGTCGCACGACGTGATCGTGCTGCGGCTGCAACTGCCGGCCAGCGACGCCTTTCAGTACCACGCGGGTCAGTATGTGGAATTTTTGCTGCGCGACGGCGACCGCCGCAGCTATTCCATGGCCAATGCCCCGCACACGCAGGCCGGCCAACCGTCGGTGGAACTGCACCTGCGCCACATGCCCGGCGGCAAGTTCACCGACCACGTATTTGGCACCCTGAAAGAAAAGGACATCTTGCGCATTGAAGGGCCTTACGGCAGCTTCTACCTGCGCGAAGACAGCACCAAACCCATGGTTTTCCTGGCTTCGGGCACGGGTTTCGCCCCCATCAAGGCCATCATCGAGCACATGCAGTTCAAGGGCATCACCCGCTCCACCACACTGTACTGGGGCGGGCGCCGCCCGGCTGACTTGTACCAGAGCGCCTGGATCGAAGCCCAGTTGGCCAGCATGCCCCACCTGCGCTATGTGCCGGTGGTGTCAGACGCGCTGCCGGAAGACCAGTGGACCGGGCGCACCGGCTTTGTGCACCAGGCGGTGCTGCAAGACTTCCCCGATCTCTCTGGCCACCAGGTGTATGCCTGCGGTGCGCCCATCGTGGTGGAGTCAGCCCGCACCGACTTCAGCGCGCAAGCCGGACTGCCGCCAGAAGAATTCTTTGCCGATTCATTCACCAGCGCAGCCGACAAGGCTTGAGCAAGCTCTCTCGCCGCGCCAAAACCCCGCAAAAGGAACTCTCGCCATGTTGAACCGCCGCCACCTCATCACCTCTTTGGCCCTGGGCGCTTCGGCGTTGGCCTTGCCCGCGGCCGCTCAGGCGCAAACCACCACCACGCGCATCGTGGTGCCATTTGCGGCGGGTGGCCCCATTGATGTGACGGCGCGGATCCTGGCCGAGGCGGTCAAAGGATCGCTCGGCACGGTGATCGTTGACAACCGCCCCGGTGCGGGTGGCAACATTGGCGTGAGCGCTGCAGCCAAGGCCGCGCCCGACGGTTTGACGCTCGGCATCGCCACCACTGCTTCGCATGGCATCAACCCTTGGCTGTTCACCAAGCTGCCCTACGACCCGGCCAAAGATTTCTCAGCGGTCACGCAGATGCTGCGGGTGCCCAACGTGCTGGTGATGAACGCGGACGCTGCCAAGCGGCTCAACATCAACAGCCTGGCGGATCTGATCGCCTACGCCAAGGCCAACCCCGCCAAGCTCAACTACGGCTCGGGTGGTAACGGCAGCGCGGGCCACCTGGCCGGCGAAATGTTCAAAAACCAGGCGGGCATTTTTGCGGTGCACATTCCCTACAACGGTGGCAACCCGGCACAGCTGGGCCTGCTGTCGGGGCAGGTCGATTTCAACTTTGACAACCTGGCCACCGCAGCACCCAACATCCGATCGGGCAAGCTGAAGGCGTTGGCGGTCACCACCGCGCAGCGCGCTGCCGCCATGCCCGACGTACCGCCCGTTGCAGACACCCTGCCCGGCTTTGAAATCGACACCTGGTGGGGTTTGGTGGTGCCGGCCGGCACGCCGCCAGAGACCGTGCGCAAACTCAATGCGGCCTTTACCGAAGCTTTGCGGTCGCCCGAAGTGAAAACGCGATTCGCCAGCCTGATGGCCGAACCTGCGCCCAGCACGCCTGAGCAGTTTGAAACCTTCATGGCGCGCGAGCGCAGCAAGTACGAGCGCTTGGTCAAAATCAGCGGCGCGAAAGTCGACTAAAGCGCTAACCAGCCGCCCCAATGACAACGGCACCCCAAGAGGTGCCGTTGTCATTGGGGCGCAGCTTTGGGCTGACGGCACTCACTCGTTAAGCAGCCGCTTCACGTCATCGGCCAACGCCTGCGCGCCGCTGCCATAGCGGTGGTAAAGGCGCACACGGCCCGTGGCGTCGTACACGTAGCTGCCGGCCGAATGGTCCATGGTGTAACTGGTGGGGGTGCTGCCCGGGACCTTTTTGTAATAAATACGGTAGCTCTTGGCCAGTGCAGGCAAGGCGTCTGGAGCAGCGTACAGGGCCAGAAAACTGGGGTCAAAGTTGGCCATGTATTCCTTCATGATCTCGGGCGTGTCGCGCTCGGGGTCGATGCTGACAAAAAGGCCCTGCAAACGCTCGCCATCGGCACCCAGCAGGCGCCGGGCCTCGGCCAGTTCACCGAGCGACGTGGGGCACACGTCGGGGCATTGGGTGAAGCCAAAGAAAACCACCACAGCCTTGCCCTTGAAGTCGGTCAGTGTGCGCGGTTGTCCGTTGTGATCGGTCAGCGAAAAGCCGGTGGCGTAATCAGCACCCGTGATGTCAATGCCGGTAAAAGCCGGTTTGTTCTCACCACAGGCAGCCAGCAAAACCAGAGCGCCCATGAGCACGGCTCGACGGATCAGCAGAAAAGGGGTCATGAGCGGGTCCAGGAAAACGGGATGGGCTTGATGGATCTGGTGCGCGCAACGCACAACGGACCGTGTCAGAGGTAATGGTCGATCAGCAGCGCAGCGAACAGCAACGACAAATGGATCAAGGAAAAGCGGAAGGTTTTTCGGGCCAGCGCATCGGAATAATCCCGCCACAGCACATAGGCGTAACCGGTAAACCCAATGCTCAGCACCACCGCCACCGCGAGATAAAACCAGCCGCTCATGCGCATGACGAAGGGCATGAGACAAGCCGCAAACAGCACCAGGGTGTAGAGAAAAATCTGCAACCGGGTGAACTCAGAGCCGTGCGTCACCGGCAACATGGGCAGGCCCGACTTGCGGTAGTCCTCCACCCGGTACAGTGCAAGCGCCCAGAAGTGGGGGGGCGTCCAGAGGAAGATGATGAGGAAAAGAATCAGCGCCTCTGGAGACACCACGCCGGTCATGGCAGCCCAGCCCAACACCGGGGGCATAGCACCCGAGGCGCCGCCAATCACAATGTTTTGCGGTGTGAGCGGCTTCAAAATCACGGTGTAGATGACCGCATAACCCACAAAAGTGGCAAAGGTCAGCCACATCGTGAGCGGGTTGACCCAGAAGTACAGAATGCCCGAACCCATGGCGCACAGCACGGCCGAAAAGGTCAAGGTCTTGAGGTTGGAGAGCTCGCCCTTGGCGGTAGGTCGCCAGGCGGTGCGTTTCATCTTGGCGTCAATCTGCTGCTCAACCACGCAGTTGAAAGCTGCAGCGGCACCCGCCACCAGCCAGATACCGAAGGATGCAATGGCGGCCAGCTGCACCTGCGCCCAAGTGGGCACACCCGGTACGGCAAGCACCATGCCGATCAGGGCGCAAAACACAATGAGCTGGATGACACGCGGTTTGGTGAGCGCGTAAAACTGCCGCCAGGCAGGTGGCAGGGCAACGGCAGTGGGGTTGGAAGACGCGGAGCTCATCAGATGGGTCGAGAGGTGGTGAGTGCAGGCGCGCTCACGGGTTGATGGGCGGTGCGGGTGCTGAAAATGGCGCCGGTCATGACCACCACGAGCGCTGCTGCGCCACCGGTGTGACTCACGGCGGCCAGCAGTGGCCAGTCGAGTACCACGTTGGTCAAACCGGTAAAAAACTGCCACAGGGCCAAGGCCACCAGCCAAAGCGCCGTGTTCCGCATACCGGCCACCGACCACAGGCGCCAGACCAGCCAGAACAAGGCCGCAAAAACCACATAGGCGCTGAGCCGGTGCACATAATGAATGGCGGTCAGCGCCGCAAACGCAATGGCTTCACCGGCCCGGTTTTGCCCCAGTTCGCGCCACAGGGTAAAGCCATGCTGGAAGTCCATGTCGGGCCACCAGCTGCCCTGACAGGTCGGGAAATCGCTGCACGCGAGCACCGCGTAGTTGGTGCTGACCCAACCGCCCAGTGCGATCTGAATCCAAAGCAACACGTAGACCAAACCCAGCGCCAGCCGGGTGTTGGGTGGCAACGACACGGGCGCTGCCGCACCCGGCGAAGCCAAGGCATAGCCGGTCGCTTGTGCGCGCAGCAAAGCCAGCAAGGCCATACCGCCCAGCAGATGCAACGTCACGATAGCGGGGAACAGTTTCATGGTGACCGTGAGCGCACCAAAGGCACCCTGCAAGCACACCCAGACCAGCGTGACCAATGGCCAGACGTAAGACACAGAGATACGTCGGCGCTCAATCCAGCTGACGCTGGCCAGCACGATGATCAACACCCCCACGGCGGTGGCCAGGTAACGGTGGATCATTTCGATCCAGGCTTTGGAGAACGTGACCGGTCCGGTGGGCATGGCTTCTTGAGCCGCCGCAATGGCGCTGCTGGCTCCTACCGGGCTGGCGCTGCCGTAGCAACCCGGCCAGTCGGGACACCCCAGACCGGAGTCGGTCAATCGGGTAAAGGCGCCAAACAGGACCAGGTCAAACGTGAGAAACAAGGTCATCAGCGTCAACATGCGCAACCGCTGGGCCGGTGCGGCGTGGCGGTTGCGCACCCACACCCAGGCCAAGGGCCCAAGGGCAATCACCACACCCAGAAACATGATCCGGGCAATGGGTGCCAGGTCGTACAACGCTTGGGTTTCCATGTCAGAAGCTCAATAAACCGCCCCGACCGAAACGGCCGCGCGGCAAGACAAATTAAAAATACTTGAACAGCCTGCGCAACACAGGGCATCGGTGCCGCACGACCCGCGGCACGCACAGGAGCCGCTCAAAGCCCAGGCGCGTTGCATCAGCGGCCCGCCTTGTCCCAAAAAGACGAGGCTCGCAGCAGGCGATCAAGGTCACGCTTGGCCTGCTTGGGGTCCACATTGGCGGGAAAGCGCATCATCCAGTTACCCAATGGGTCCACCACGTACAAATGGTCTTCCAGACGCTGCCCCGGGGCTGGTTCAAGCCAGTTAGCCAGTTGCGCAGCGTCAACCTGCAGCACGGTTGCAGCAGCAGTGGCTTGCAACATGGGTTCGCTCAGCGGCGTATCTCCGGTGCGCAACCAGACCCAGTCCAGCCGGTCCTTTTCTTTGCCCAGTGTTTCACGAAGCTGGCGCTGCAAGTACAGGTGCCTCTGGCAAGCGTCATCGCAAGCGCTGTCGGCTACGCTGATGAGCAACCATTGGTCTTTGAGTTGCTCGAGCGGCTTGGCCTGGCCTTGGGCATCGATTCCCGCGAAAGCAGGCAGTGGGCGCTGCGGGTTTACCAGTTCACCGTAATTGCGGCGGCCTTCAGGGCGCACCACGTAGTAAGTGAAATAAGAAGCTATGACGGGTGCGGTGCACACCAACAGCAGGGCGAGCATTTTCCAGCGCCCGGCCCGGGTGCTGGCTGCACTGCGGGCACTGGCCTGGTCCAGTTGGGGCAAGCTATGCACAGTCATGGTCAACGGTTCATCAGGCGTCTGTGCCATTGGGAGTGCGCTTTCGGCGGGGAGAGAGGAATTGGAACCAGACATACAAAATGCCAGCGAGGGCACACAAGCCGAACCATTGAAACGCATAACCGTGGTGCTTTTGCACGCCTGCGGTGATGCTGGGCCAGTTGCGCTGCAGTCCGTCTTTCATGTCGCCCGTTTGTAGAACTGAAACATCCAGCAGGGCAAGCCCTGTTTCCTGCGACAACGCGGCGACGTCGATATTTTGCCGGATCGGCCCGGACCCCGCGTCACCCAGTTCAAAAAGCTTGCCCGGTGCAGGGGCCAAACGCCCTTGAATGCGAATAACACCCACGGGTGTTTCTACCTGAGGCACCCGACTGCGGTCGGTGAAATCCCGCGGCACCCACCCTCGCTGCACCAATATCACCCGATCACTCCCAGTCAGCCGCAAGGGTGTGACAAGGAAAAACCCCACCCTTCCGTCCATCTGGCGGTTGTCAAGAAAGATATCGATCCCGGTCACCCACTCTCCAGTGAGGCGAACGGAGCGGTGCAAGCCGACTTGCGGGTCTGCAGCCTCAAACAGGTTGCGTTCGGTCCAGGCTGTCAGCTCGCTGCGCTGTTGAATCTGGTCCTGAAGAGCCTGCTTTTGCGAGGCCCGTCCTAGCTGCCACACGCCCAGCGCGCTGGTCACCCCCATGGTGATGAGCGTTGCCAGAGTGACGATCCAAAAGCGTACAAGTCGGGGACTCATGGCCTGGCTACGTCAGAAATCACAAAGAACCGGATAATGTGCCGCATGAAATACCTTGTCATTGCCGCTTTTGTCGCCATTTTGGGCAGCTTGGGAGCTGCGTTGCTGTACATGATGCGGGGAGGAGCAACCAACCCATCAGACAGCGAAGGAATGCCCCGCAAAAATCACATGGCACGTGCGCTGGCGTTCAGGGTGGGGTTTTCCATCCTACTTTTTCTGGTCGTTTTGATCAGCTACTGGATGGGTTGGATCAATCCAACAGGCTTGCCTATGCAGCCCTGACTTCCCACTCAACGTGGGTTAAAGAAAAAAGCGCCCATTGGCGCTTTTTTCTTGGGTTTAAAGGGCCCGCTAACTGCTGCTAAGACCCCTCACTGTTTAGAGCCAGTAAACCAGAATATACAAACCGAGCCAGACCACGTCCACAAAGTGCCAGTACCAGGCCGCGCCTTCAAAGCCAAAATGGCTCTTTGCGGTGAAATGGCCCCTCTGCAGGCGCAACGTGATAAACAGCAGCATCAACATGCCTACGAACACGTGGAAACCGTGAAAGCCCGTCAACATGAAGAACGTCGAGCCGAAGATGCCTGAAGACATTTTCAGGTTCAAGTCAACATAGGCGTGGTAGTACTCGTAGCCTTGCACGCACAAGAACACCACACCCAGAATCACCGTCATCCACATGAACGCGATGGTTTTGCTGCGGTTTCCAGCCTGCAAGGCATGGTGTGCAATGGTCAGGGTCACGCCCGAAGTCAGCAGCAAGGCGGTGTTGATGGTGGGCAGCCAGAATGGTCCCATGGTCTGGAATGGCTCAACGATACCGGCGGGGGACGCTGTAGCACCGGCCTGCACGCTCGGCCAAATCGACGTGAAGTCAGGCCAGATCAGCGCATTTTCAATGTTTCCCAGTGCGGGCACAGAGTGCACCCGAGCCCACCACAGCGCGGTGAAAAACGCGCCGAAAAACATCACCTCGGAAAAAATGAACCAGCTCATGCTCCAGCGGTACGACAGATCAATCTTGTGACCGTACAAACCGCTTTCGCTTTCGTTCACAGCATCACGAAACCACTGAAACAGCACGATGGACCAAAAGGTCAGTCCAAAGGCCAAAGAATAGGCGCCCCATTCGACCCCATTAATCCACTGGCCGGCACCCAGAATCACGAAAAACAGACCAAAGGAGGCCATGACGGGGTGACGCGAAGGCCCCGGAACGTAGTAATAAGGCGTCGTGCCGTGTGTTGCTGCTGACATGCTCACTCCTAATTGCTTTCGCTTATATGAATATTGGAAAAATTAAATAACGGTTGCTGGCTCGAACCACGTCTAAGCCACAACCCAGTTCACGAGCAAGATCAAAGCGAAGACGAACAACAGCGCCATCAGCACACCCACCACCATGATGTGTATCGGGTTGAGTTTGGCGATGTCGCTTTGATAGTCTGCATTGCGCCTGACACCCAGAAAACCCCAAAGAACGGCCTTGACGGTACCGCTGATGGAGCCTTTGCGCCGATGAACAGGCTCGGTCATACCGGGTCTACCGCCTTGGGCAACATCACCGGCGTCTGAACAGCCACATCTTGAGGAGCCTGCGGCACCTTGCCACCCACCTCAAAGAAAGTGTACGAAAGCGTGATGGTGGTGACGTCTTTGGGAAGGCGCGGGTCAATGACAAACGCCACTGGCCATTCTTTCTTTTCACCCGGCGCCAGTGTGTACTGGGTAAAACAGAAGCACTCCAGCTTGTTGAAATGGGCAGATGACTGCCTCGGTGCGTAGCTCGGTATGGCCTGCGCTGCCATGGTTCGGTTCTGGATGTTCTGGAACTCGTACACCACCGTGGTCAATTCACCGGGGTGGACTTCCATCGAACGCACGGCGGGTTTGAAGTGCCAGGGACCCCTGGTGTTGACATCAAACTCGACCGTGATGGTCCGGGAACGATCCACCTGGGTGTTGGTTGGCGACGTGGGACGTGAACCAGGCACCTCCAACTCTGAACGGGCAAGTATGTTGATACCTGTCGCTTCACAGATGGCTTCGTAGATGGGCACCAGCGCATAGCCGAAACCAAACATACCCAGCGTAATCACGCCAAGCTTGCCGACCATCTTGAAGTTTTCGCTGCGCAATCCCATGGGGTACTTTTCTCAGTTTGCTCGTTAAGAGCGATCAACCACCAAAGAAAACCAGTTTACCGATGAAGCCCAGAAAAAAAACCAGCGCCACAGAACCCAGGATCAGGCCCAGGCGCAGGTTGTTCTTTTTTTGTTCAGACGACATATTTTCAACGGATCCAGACAATTTCAGCCGATCACTTTCGTGGCGGTGGCGTCCAGCTTCGGTGGATTTTCGAAGGTATGGAAAGGCGCTGGAGATGGAACTTCCCACTCCAGACCTTCTGCGCCCTCCCAAGGCTTCTGTACGGCTTTCTCGCCTTTTCCACGCATGGCGGGAATGATCACGGCAACGAAGAAATACACCTGCGCGAGGCCGAAGGCCAAAGAGCCAACCGAAGCCAATGCGTTGAAGTCAGCAAACTGCATGGGGTAGTCGGCGTAACGGCGTGGCATACCGGCCAGACCCAGGAAGTGCATCGGGAAGAACGTGACGTTGAACGAAATCATCGACCACCAGAAATGGATCTTGCCCCGTGTCTCGCTGTACATCACACCGGTCCACTTGGGCAGCCAGTAGTAAATGCCGGAGAACATGGCAAACAGCGAACCGGCCACCAGAACATAGTGGAAGTGGGCCACCACGTAATAGGTGTCCTGCATCTGGATATCAATGGGAGCCACCGACAAAATCAGGCCCGTGAAGCCGCCCAGGGTGAACACGAAGATAAAACCGACAGCCCACAACATGGGGGTCTCGAAGGTCATCGACCCCTTCCACATGGTCGCGATCCAGTTGAAGATCTTGACGCCCGTGGGTACCGCGATCAGCATGGTCGAGTACATAAAGAACAGCTGTCCGGTCACTGGCATGCCGGTGGTGAACATGTGGTGTGCCCACACGACGAACGACAAAATAGCGATGGAGCCAGTGGCGTACACCATGGACGCGTAGCCAAACAGCTTCTTGCGCGCGAATGCGGGTACCACCTGGCTCACGATGCCGAAGGCCGGCAAGATCATGATGTAAACCTCGGGGTGGCCGAAGAACCAGAAAATGTGCTGGTACATCACGGGATCACCGCCGCCGGCGGGGTTGAAGAAGCTGGTGCCAAAGTGGCGGTCCGTCAGCGTCATGGTGATGGCGCCAGCCAACACGGGCATCACAGCGATCAACAGGTAAGCGGTGATCAGCCAGGTCCAGCAGAACATGGGCATCTTCATCAGGGTCATGCCGGGGGCGCGCATGTTCAAGATGGTGACGATGATGTTGATCGAACCCATGATGGACGACGCACCCAGGATGTGCATGGCAAAAATACCAGCGTCCATGGATGGGCCCATCTGCAACGTCAGCGGTGCATACAGCGTCCAGCCGGCGGCGGGAGCACCACCAGGCATGAAGAACGACGACACCAGCATCAGTGCAGCAGGAATCATCAGCCAGAAGCTGAAGTTGTTCATGCGCGCAAAGGCCATGTCGGAAGCGCCGATTTGCAATGGAATCATCCAGTTAGCAAAACCGACGAAGGCAGGCATGATGGCGCCAAACACCATGATCAGGCCGTGCATGGTGGTGAGCTGGTTGAACAACCCAGGGTTGACAAGCTGCAAGCCAGGCTGGAAAAGCTCGGCGCGGATCAGCAGGGCCAGTACACCGCCCACCATGAGCATGGTGAAGGAGAACAGCAGGTACAGCGTACCAATGTCTTTGTGGTTGGTGGCAAAGACCCAACGGCGCCAGCCCGTGGGGGCGTGGTGGTCGTGGTCATGGCCATGTGCGTCGTGGTGGTCAAGAACTGCACTCATGATCGATTCCTTTGAAGCTCAATAATTATCTGCAAACAGATCACTTGCGAGCGGCCACCACGTCGGCGGGCTGCACGATTTGCTCGGTTTTGTTGGACCAGGTGTTCTTGGCGTAGGTCATCACGGCTGCCAGCTCGGTATCAGAGAGCTGCTTCCAGGCTGGCATGGCACCACCGGCAGCGCCGTTGAGCATGACGTTGATCATGAGTCCGTTGTTTGCATCGGTCACCAATGCAGAACCGTCCAGTGGCTTGATTGGGCCCGCGCCCTTGCCGTTGGCCTGATGGCAAGCAACGCAATTGGCGGCATACACCGACTCACCGCGCTTGACCATGTCGGTCAATGCCCACACCTTGGATGGATCGTCTGCGGCAGCAGCCATGGCTTTTTGCTGCTCACCGACCCAGGCGGTGTACTCCTCGGCCGAAACCACTTTGACATGGATAGGCATGTAGGCATGCTCTTTGCCGCACAACTCAGCGCACTGCCCGTAGAAGTCGCCGGTTTTCTCGGCGCGGAACCAGGTGTCGCGCACGAAGCCGGGGATGGCGTCTTGCTTGACGCCAAAGGCAGGCACCATCCAGGCGTGAATCACGTCGTTGGCGGTGGTGATGATGCGGACCTTTTTGCCCACAGGCACCACCATCGGATTGTCGACCTTGAGCAGGTAGTTGTCGGTGGGCGGTGGGTTGCCGCTGTTGGACATTTCGCGGTGGCTGTTGTCCAGCGTGGACAGGAAGCCAATGCCTTCGCCCTCACCCTTGATGTAGTCGTAGCCCCATTTCCACTGCATGCCCGTGGCCTTGATGGTCAGGTCGCTGTTGGTGGTGTCTTTCTGAGCCACCAGCACTTTGGTGGCAGGCAGGGCCATGCCAATCACAATCAGCAAAGGCACGATGGTCCAACCCAACTCGACCCAGATGGGCTCGGCCAGCTCTTGCGACTTGTGCCCCACCGACTTGCGGTGCTTCAAAATCGAATAGAACATGACGCCAAACACGATGACGAAGATGACGGCGCAAATGCCCATCATGAACCAGTGCAGCCAATGCTGCTCTTCGGCGATGCGGGTCACCGCAGGCGCGAAGTTGAGCTGATTCACAGCCGGACCGCCAGGCAGGTCATTGACCTGAGCGCCTGCCGTTGCCCACACACCCGCACCCAGCGCCAGTGCGGTACTTGCTGCGCGCAGCGTTGTCAGCCGTTTTCGCATGAAATCACCTGTTTTCTTCGTCGTACTCACTTTAAGCGCCTCAAATATAAGTATTGATTTATATCAATGCAGATTAGAACAAATTTTCTCAGGGCCGCCCACTCAGGGAATACCCAACCCCCACACCCTCGATCTCACACCCCGCTCAAAGCCTGCCGAATCTCGCGCGCCAGCACCGGCCGCAGTTCTGGCCGAAGGAAACGCCCAAGCTGCACTGAAGAACCGCCACTGCGGACTTCAACCAGCTGACCTCGGGACAGCGGCTCAACGCGCACCCACTCCCTCACAAATTCGCTGCGCCTCACATGGCCTGCGGTCTCCAGCTCCACGATCAATCGACCGCCTTGCAGACTCACCCGCTCACTGTCTGCAGCGTGGCGCGCGTACACCACAAAAGCGGTCGCAAGCGCAGCCAATTCCAACAACGCGAAAGGCAGCACAAGCACGGCACCCTGAAACCAGAAAAACACCGCCACCGCCAATGACAAGGCACCCAGAGCGCCGAACGTCATGGCGAGCTGAACAGGCGTTACCGAACAGTTGCGCTGCAAGGTCCAGTGCAAACCGTCTGCGGACTCCGTCGCCAGTCGAAAAGCTTTGCTGGTTTGACCCACCATCTACCACCAGTCGTGTTCTGAAACAGCCTCAGGGCGTTTCAGATGCGCAGGGAAAATACCCCGAAGGCTTTGATTTATGTCAATTGTAGCGGCCGCTCTCATGGGCTTCCCTGACAAAACCGCCACATCCGACTGGGACAAGGTGGCTTAGGTCACTTTTGACCTACTGAGGGTGGTTCGACGGCCGCTGGCGGCACGCCGGCAACCGACCCCATTCAGCTCCGCCCCGAGCGGAGCATGGCCCTCATGTCGTCCATGGAGACGGCCGTGGTTGCGTCCAGCTTCACACGCGGCGTGGGCTTGAAGGCGTGCCCGTAAATAATCTCCAGCGTCAGCAACAAGCGGCCGTCCTCCGAACGCGGGCACTCTGCCTCAATGGTTTCGCACAATGTGGCGCGCCAAGCACGCGAACGCAAGCCAGGAAAGCGGTGGGTATGCAGGTTTCTGCCGAGCAAGCGCAGGTCTTGCAGCATGGGCATTGCGCCGCTGTAAGAGAGCGAAATGCGCTCCATGTCCATCACCGGCTCGGCGAATCCACTGTGCACGAGCATGTCGCCCCAATCGTGCATGTCGGTGAATGGGTGGGTAGGCTCAGGCCATCCCAGGCGGGCATACAGGGTGCGCAGCTCGCGCAATGTGTCCGGCCCGAGGCAGGAAAACATCAGAAACCCGTTGGTCTCAATGGCTTCATGCCAGCGCCTTAGCAACGCCAGCGGCATGGCTTCTGTGTGCAGCGCCATATTGGCCCACACCATGCCGACTCGGGTACCTTCACCCGCTGGCAGGGGTGACCTTCCGCGCAACCAATGCTTGGGATTCCACGACAGAGCCCGGGACTCGCGGGTGGCCTCCAAAGCCTCCGGCATCTGTGACGAGGCCACATGAACGGCCGCGCCGGGCAAGACCGCAAGAAGCTGCTCGTGGGCCCGCAAGCCCCCGTTGATCGGCTCCCAGTGCAGCCAGCTGCCGGGTTTGTCGCGGAACCACTGAAGCCGCTCGACCATGCGCGAAGCCACCTCCTCATGGAGCCACGGGCTGTCGGCACGGGGCTGCATCTGCCAGCGCAGAGCAGCCTGAGGGTCCAGGTGGGGGACGGCGGTTTCGGCCTCAGGCAGGTTGTTCACAGTTGGGGTGGAGCTTGATGCGCTTTCAAACCCGGCCAGGGTGGGACGGGCGCGAAGCGGGTCAACAGAATGAGGGCAGACGCAAAGTCGCCGTGGCAATGCCACAACGCCATGGCCGTTTTGCTGACAGCGTGAGTATATTGGGCCCATGTTCCACGCATGGCGACGGCTCTCAGAACACCTACCCAGCAGTTGCCAAGTGTGCGACCGATGGCCCGCGCAGCCGGTTTGCACCGCTTGCACGGCCCGTTTTGCGGCGCAGCGCCTGCGCTGCCGGGCTTGCGCCACGCCTTGGAACGCGTCGGCGGTGGCAGGGGAGTTTTGTGGCGCGTGCAGCACCCGCACCACGCCGAGGCTGGTGCAGTCTTGCGTGGCCGCGGTGGACTACGCCTACCCCTGGGACGGGCTGATTGCCCGCTTCAAGTTTCGAGGGGAACCCGGCTGGGCCCGCCCGATGGCCGAGTTGACGCTGCAAACGTCTGGCGCCTTGGCCTTGTTGCAGGCTTGTGACCTGGTGGTGCCGATACCGCTGACAACCGCACGTCTGGCCAGCCGTGGTTACAACCAGGCGTGGGAGCTCGTCAAAGCCCTGCGCGCGGCTGCACCCAGCGAGTTGGCCCAAAACGACGCACTGGCCGACGCCCTGGTGCGGCTGGGCGAGACACCAGACCAGCACAGCCTGTCGCGCGAACAGCGCCTGCGCAACCTGCAAGGCGCTTTTGCGGCGCATCCGCAGCACGCAGCACGCCTGGCAGGCGCCCGCGTGCTGCTGGTCGACGACGTCACCACCACCGGGGCCACCCTGCACAGTGCAGCACAGGCGCTGCTGCTGGCCGGCGCCCAGCAGGTCAGCGCCCTGGTGTTTGCGCGCACACCGCCCCATTGAAGACCTGCGCTGCAGAACATCGCAAAGCACCCTTCAGCCCGTGAACCTGCAGGGTTATCATCGCGGCTCTTGCAGGGAGAGCAACTAGACCAGTCACTGGCACGCTCCACTATCTGGCCACGCACGCCAGCAGCCATGTTCCATATCGTTCTTGTTGCGCCCGAAATACCGCCCAACACCGGGAACGTGATCCGGCTCAGTGCCAACACCGGTTGCGCGTTGCACCTCATCGAGCCCCTGGGCTTTTCGATGGACGACAAGCACATGCGCCGAGCGGGCCTCGACTACCATGAATACGCGCGCGTGCGCCGCCATGCCGACTGGGATGCGTTTTTGAGCGCCGAGACACCCAACCCAGACCGCCTGTTCGCCTTCACCACCCGCGGCAGCCACAGCGTGTTCGCCAACGCCTTTCAGCCCGGCGACTGGCTGGTCTTTGGCTCCGAAACGCAAGGCCTGCCGCAAGCCCTGCGCGAACGTTTCCCGTCGCAACAGCGCTTGCGCCTACCCATGGTGGAAGGACAACGCAGCCTGAACCTGTCGAATGCGGTGGCGGTGTCGGTGTTCGAAGCTTGGCGCCAGAATGGTTTTGAGGCCACAGCAACGTGAAGCAGTTCACCCTTGTCATGGAGTGCCTACCCAACACAACGGCCTGCCGCCTCTGCACAATGCAAATTCATATTTTTTTGCGCCGCCCGTCAAAAACTCCGGCCGCCGCACCGATTTCCGTGGCTCACCCGGCCGCTTGGAGACTGCATTGATTCCCTCCATCACCCGAATGTTCAAAGTTGCGTTCAGACCGCGGCACCAGGCGCGCAAACCCGCGACGCTGAAAGACCTGGCGACCATCCGCAAGGCGCTGCTGCTGGGCCTGGAAGACTGCACCAGCGAGGGTGCTGCGCGCTTGCGCACCAAAGTGGCACAAGCCAAGACGCCCCAAGAGCTGTGGATGCTGCGCAACGACGCCTACCAGCTCATTTCTCAGCAGCACAACCAGTCGGTGGCTGCAGAACGCATCAACGACATGATCCATTTTTTTGAAGGCTGGCTCGACCCCAAGCAGATCGCCAGAATCAAATAAGGTTACCGCTTGCCCGGCCATCGGGCCGTGGCTTTCAGGGGTAGCGTCTCACCAGCGCTTCGGCCACACAAACCGGTTTTTCTGCGCCTTCGCGCTCCACCACCACCGACCAGATCATTTGCAGACCGCCATGCTCGATGGGCTCCGTGGCCAGCAGCGTCAGGCGCCCGCGCAAGCGGCTGCCCACCGGCACCGGCGCCGTGAAACGCACGCGGTTCAGACCGTAGTTGACCCCCATGCCTGACTGGCGAACCTCAAAAGACGACTCCAGAAACACCGGCAACAACGACAGCGTGAGGAAGCCGTGGGCAATCGGTGCGCCAAAAGGACCAGCGCGCGCCTTTTCCACATCCACGTGAATCCACTGGTGATCGCCCGTGGCTTGGGCAAACTGGTTGACCTGCTCTTGGGTGATGGTGAGCCAGTCGCTGACAGCCACTTCCTGGCCCACGCAAGCGGCCAGATCGGCCAAAGTTTCAAAGGTTTTCATGCGCTCGACTCTATAGAGCCGCGGCGCAGCGGACTGTCGGCACCGCGACAAACACGGCACCGGTCAAGGCATGGCCAAAGTCAGCAGCTCAGTTGTCCAGCCAGTCGCAAATAGCCCGCCATTGCTGCAAGTCTTTGTCCACCCGGCCGGGGGCCACATCAAACAGCGTCAAGCCCCGCGCCGCCAGATGGATGTAGTTTTGCGTGTCGCGCAAAAAGCCCAGCACCGGCAACCCCAGACCGCCCACAAACTCCTGCAACTTCTCGGCGGCAATGGTGCGGCCGTCCACACGCATCCCCACGATGCCGATCTTGGCTTTGTCAGCGTCGCGGAATTCGGCCACCTCGTCCAGAAAATCGCGGGTGGCGTAAATGTCAAAAATGCTGGGCTGCAAGGGCACCAGCACCTTGTCGGCCATGCGCATCACGTCTTTGAACCGCCAGCCATGCAAGCCCGCCGGGGTGTCCAGCACCACATGGGAGGTGTCTCGCGGGGGCCGGGCAATCAGGTCGTGCGAGACCGCCCAGGTCGCAATGGGACGTGCGGCGGGTGGACGCAGCTGCAACCACAGACGAGACGATTGCTGCCGGTCGGCATCGCCCAGCATCACGGCATGGCCCTGGCTCGCAAAGTAACCCGCCACGTTGGTGGACAGGGTGGACTTGCCCACGCCGCCCTTGGGATTGGCAACCACCACGATCGGCATAACGACCTCCTCGAATCTGAAGAATTTTGTCGATGTTAACGCCGGCTCCAGGCGCTCAGTGAAAGGCGTCCCACAGCAGTTTGACGCCGGTGAGCAACATGCCGGCGTACAGCATGCGGTAAAAAAGCAGCGGCTTGATGCGGTGTGCAATGCGCACCCCCACCCACACACCGATTGGCGCAAATGGCAACAAGGCCAGCGACGTGGTCATGTTGCGCACATCCAGCAGGCCCAGCCAGGCATACGGAATCCACTTGGCGAGATTGATGAAGAAAAAGAAAAAGGCCATGGTGCCGGTGAACTGCAAGGGCGACAGGCGCAGCGGAATCACATAGGCATTGATCGGCGGGCCACCCGCGTGGGCGATGAAACTGGTGAAGCCCGAGGTAAGCGTCAACAGGGCGCCCAGCCACTTGGGAGGCGGCGGGCTGTCGGGCCGCGGCGGGAACAACAGGCGCTGCGCAAGAAACAGCAAGGTGAAGCCCCCCACAATGCCGGCAACCACCCGTGCGTCGAGCACCTTGAACAGCAGCGCACCCACCACGATGCCGAGCAGCCCAAACGGGATCAGGAAGCGCAACAAGCGGCGGTCCACATTTTTCCGAAATGCGGCCATGCCCAGCAAGTCCATCAGCAGCAGCACCGGCATCAAAATGGCTGCGGCCTGGGGCACGGTCACGGCCAGCGCCATCATCGGCACGGCCAGAGAACCGAAGCCAGCGCCAAAACCGCTCTTGCTCACGCCCAGCAGCAGCACCGCAGGAATGGCCACGGCGTAGAAAAATGGGTCTGTGATCAAGGGCATGGGGTGACAATCTGGGGATGCAAAACGTTCAATTCTGGGGCGAAACCTTGCGCTTGCTGGTGGAGCTGGCGGGCACTGCGGCCTTTGCCTTGGCGGGCATCATGGAGGCCGCACGCAAACGCCTGGATGCCGTGGGCGTCTGTGTGGTGGGCTTTCTGACCGCCTTTGGCGGCGGTACGCTGCGTGACCTGCTGCTGGACCAGCGGCCTTTTTTCTGGGTGCGCCATGTGGAAATGTTGTGGGGCGTGCTGGCGCTGTGTGTGCTGGCCATGTTTTTTTTGCGCCAACGGCATTTTGACCTGACGGAACGCGCCATCCAGTGGCCCGACGCGCTGGGCCTGGGCCTTTTTGCCGCCACGGGTGTGCACCAGGCGCTGGTGCTGGAGCTGCCCGGCGTGGTGGCCGTGCTCATGGGCCTCATCACGGGGGTGTTTGGTGGCGTGCTGCGCGACGTGGTGTGCAACGAAATACCCACGGCGTTTCACGACCACCGGCCCTACGCCGTCTGCGCGTTTGCGGGCGGCTGGGTCTATGTGGGCCTGTGGCAGCTGGACGCGCCGGGCTGGCTGGCGCTAGTGGCCTGCGTGGCGGTCACGGCCGGCCTGCGGGGGCTGGCTATTTGGCGCAACTGGCAGCTGCCGGCCTGGCGGAAATAAGCCGCAAGCGCAGGCGCTCAGCACCCACGCTGGCACCCGCAGTCGTGTTTCTCAGACCCGCTCAATGATCAGCGCAATGCCCTGCCCCACGCCGATGCACATGGTGCACAGCGCGTAGCGTCCGCCTGTGGCGTGCAGGCGGTTCACCGCCGTGGTGGCTAGGCGCGCACCGCTGGCACCCAGCGGGTGGCCCAGCGCAATCGCACCACCCCAGGCGTTGACGCGCTCGTCGTCGTCCTGCAGGCCGAGCTGGCGCAGCACCGCCAAGCCTTGCGCAGCAAAGGCTTCGTTGAGTTCAATCACATCCAACTGCGCCAACGTCAGACCCGTGAGTGCCAGCACCTTTTGCGTGGCCGGCGCCGGGCCAATGCCCATGATGCGCGGCGCCACACCGGCGGTGGCCATGCCCA
Source organism: Hydrogenophaga sp. LT287 (assembly GCF_055702805.1). Classification (NCBI taxonomy): domain Bacteria; kingdom Pseudomonadati; phylum Pseudomonadota; class Betaproteobacteria; order Burkholderiales; family Comamonadaceae; genus Hydrogenophaga; species Hydrogenophaga sp. LT287. The sequence goes on from NZ_JBVPZC010000016.1 coordinate 57,260, forward strand.
CGATGCGGGCCTTGGGCGTCAGACCGTTCTTGCCTGCCGTGGCTTCGTCGGCCAGCAGCAGCGCACAGGCGCCGTCGTTCACACCGCTGGCGTTGCCTGCGGTCACGGTGCTATCCGGGCGCACCACCCCTTTGAGCTTGGCCAGCGTTTCCAGCGTGGTGGCCCGGGGGTGTTCGTCGGTGTCCACCACCAGCGCATCGCCCTTTTTCTGGGGAATAGTCACCGGGCAGATTTCGCGCGCCAGGTGGCCCGCTTGGATGGCGGCCACGGCCTTCATCTGGCTGGACAGGGCCATGTGGTCTTGCGCTTCGCGCTCGATCTTGAATTCGGTGGCCACGTTTTCAGCCGTCTCGGGCATGGAATCGACCCCGTACTGCGCCTTCATGAGTTTGTTGACGAAGCGCCAGCCAATGGTGGTGTCGTAGACCGCGTTGTTGCGGCTGAAAGCGGTCTCGGCTTTGGGCATCACAAACGGGGCGCGGCTCATGCTTTCCACGCCGCCAGCGATCATCAGGCCGGCTTCACCCGCCTTGATGGCGCGCGCCGCCGTGCCCACGGCGTCCAGGCCCGAACCGCACAGCCGGTTGATCGTGCCCCCGGGAACCTCCAGCGGCAGGCCGGCCAGCAAACTGCTCATGTGGGCCACGTTGCGGTTGTCCTCACCGGCCTGGTTGGCGCAGCCGTACAACACGTCGGTGATGGCGGCCCAGTCCACCTGCGGGTTGCGTGCCATGAGCGCGCGCAAGGGGATGGCACCCAGGTCATCGGTGCGCACGCTGGACAGTGCGCCGCCGTAGCGCCCAAACGGGGTGCGGATGGCGTCGCAGATGAAGGCTTGGGTCACATGGTCTCCTGATGTAGATTTCATTGAGTCGAAAAAATATGCATTATCTTGCATGTTTTTCAGGCGATTCGCAAGCCATTGTGCCGCTGCCTGCGGCCCTGGCTCGTGTGTACGCGACAATCTGGGCATGCTGATTCAACCCTCTCAGGCCGATGTTCGCCGTTATTTTTGTGGCGTTTTCGCCAAGGCCCGCTCAGGGTCGCCACTGGATGCCATGGAAACACTGGTGAGCCAGTGGATTGACGAACACCCCGAATACCACGCTACCCTGGCAGACCTGGATGCAGCCCTGCGTGACATGGCAGTGGCTGACCCCAACCAGGAAAACCCCTTCCTGCACCTGTCCATGCACCTGTCCATCAGCGAGCAGTCCAGCATTGACCAGCCCCCAGGCATACGCCAGGCGGTGGAGCTGTTGGCTGCCCGCCGTGACGACCTGCACACCGCCCACCACGAGGTGATGGAATGCCTGGGCCGCATGATCTGGGAAAGCCAGCGCGCGGGCCGCCCGCCCGACGGTGAAGCCTACATCGAACAGGTGCGCCAAAGGGCCACGAAAGACTGATGGGTTGAAGCGTCGGGAAAGCAAAAAAGCCGCTCACTGAGCGGCTTTTTTGGTGGGGCACAGTGCCCAGAATCAGCGGAAGCGGGACTGAGGCACGATTGTCAGCTCGCCCTCAACCGAAGCCAGGTATTTGGCAATTTCACGCATTTCAGCGGTGGAATACTGCTTGGCGATGCCCGCCATGATGCCGTTGGAGCGGCCCACAACGTTGTTGCCTTCCACCGTATACGACTTGAGCGCCACGAACAGATAGTCGGCATGCTGGCCACCCAGCTTGGGGTAGCTAGGGTCAATCGGCTTGCTGAAGTTCGCACCGTGGCAAGAGGCACAGGCACCCCTTTCAATCAGTGCGGCAGCAGCGGTGCTGGCGGTCCGAGGCACATCCGGGGCGGCCTTGCCGGCGTGTGACGCGTAAAAAGCGCCCAGGTCGGCCATGTCCTGCTCGCTCAGAGAACCCGCGATACCGCGCATGGACGGGTGCTTGCGGTCGCCTTTTTTGTAAGCAGCCAACGAAGCGGCAATGTACTGGGCGGTCTGGCCCGAGATCATCGGCACCTTATGGATTTCGGGGAAGCTGTTCTGGTAGCCCGGAATGCCATGGCATCCAATGCACATATCGGCTTTTTTCTGGCCTGCTTGTGCGTCACCGGTGACGCCCTGGGCATGGGCGGTCAATGCTGCTGCTGAAAGCGTCGCAGCGGCGACAAGGGTACGAATGATCGTGGGCAACAGTTGGTTCATTTTGCAAGCACAATGAGATGGACATTGATAAAAATCAATGGGCGATTATATAGACTCGATCATCACCGCTGACTTATTGATAACCCTGAGCTGCCACGCCGGGCCCGGCAGAACCCCCACCCGAGCCCCAGACTGTTGGCCGCCTACACGATGCCCCGCCATGAAATTCCAAGGTTCACAAAACTACGTTGCCACCCAGGACCTGATGCTGGCCGTCAACGCGGCCATCACGCTCAAGCGCCCGCTGCTCGTCAAGGGTGAGCCCGGCACCGGCAAGACCATGCTGGCCGAAGAGGTGGCGCAGGCGCTGAACATGCCGCTGCTGCAGTGGCACATCAAAAGCACCACCAAGGCGCAGCAGGGCCTGTACGAATACGACGCGGTGAGCCGGCTGCGCGACTCGCAAATGGCCGATGTCGATGGCGGTGAGCGCGTCAAAAACATCCACAACTACATCGTCAAGGGCGTGCTCTGGCAGGCCTTCACCGCCGACCAGCCGGTGGCGCTGCTGATCGACGAGATCGACAAGGCCGACATCGAGTTTCCCAACGATCTGTTGCGTGAACTCGACCGCATGGAGTTTTATTGCTACGAAACGCGCGAAATGGTGCGCGCCAAGCACCGGCCGCTGGTGTTCATCACCTCGAACAACGAAAAGGAACTGCCCGACGCGTTTTTGCGCCGCTGCTTTTTCCACTACATCAAGTTTCCCGACGCCGAAACGATGCAGCGCATCGTGGACGTGCACTTCCCCGACCTCAAAAAAGAACTGCTGGCCGCGGCCATGAAGACCTTTTTTGACGTGCGCAACCTGCCAGGCCTGAAGAAGAAGCCGTCCACCAGCGAGCTGCTGGACTGGCTCAAACTGCTGATGGCCGAAGACATTCCACTGGAAGCCCTGCAAAGTGCCGACAGCAAGGTGAGCATTCCACCGCTGGTGGGCGCCTTGCTCAAAAACGAGCAGGACACCACACTGTTTGAAAAGCTGGTGTTCATGAACCAGCGCAACCGCTGAACACCGGGCACTGAAAGCGTGTACGCATGAGCTTTGCCGACCCCGTGACCCTGCTGGGCGCTCACGCCTCGCTGGAGCCCCTTTCCATGGCGCACCATGACGACCTGTGCGAGGCCGTGCGTGATGGTGAACTGTGGAAGCTTTGGTACACCAGCATTCCGTCGCCCGACCTGATGGCGTGCGACATTGAAAACCGCCTGTCGTTGCAGGCCTCCGGCAGCATGCTGCCTTTTGCCGTGCTGGACACCGCCGGCAAGGCGGTGGGCATGACCACCTACCTGCACATCGATGCGGCCAACCGGCGCCTGGAAATTGGCGCCACCTGGTACCGCCGGGCGGTGCAGCGCAGCGCCCTCAACACCGAATGCAAGACCTTGCTGCTGACGCACGCGTTTGAAGAGCTGGATTGCATCGCGGTCGAGTTCCGCACCCATTTCATGAACCACCAGAGCCGCCGCGGCATTGAACGGCTGGGAGCCAAACTCGACGGCGTGCTGCGCAGCCACCAGATCAACCGCCACGCCGACGCACCGGGCACGCTGCGCGACACCTGTGTGTACAGCATCACCGCCACCGAGTGGCCCACGGTGAAGGCGCACCTGACGCACCAGCTCGCCAAACCCCGCACGGCTGTAGCCTGAGGAGACCGCCATGCTGATCGACTTTTTTTACACGCTGAGGGCGGCCAAGCTGCCTGTGTCGGTCAAGGAATACCTGACCTTGCTTGAAGCCATGGACGCCGACGTGGTGGGGCCGCGCAACCCCGACGCCTGCACCATGGACGACTTCTATTACCTGGCGCGCACCGCGCTGGTGAAGGACGAAAAGCATTTCGACAAATTCGACCGCGCCTTTGCCGCCTACTTCAAAGGCGTGGAGATGCTGGCCGACTTCACCAAGCCCATTCCGGCCGACTGGCTGCGCAAAGAAATTGAGCGCATCCTGTCGGACGAACAAAAAGCCAACGCGCCCAAGATGGACTGGGACGAGCTCATGGAGACGCTGAAAAAGCGGCTCGAAGAGCAGAAGGAGCGCCACGAAGGCGGCAGCAAGTGGATCGGCACCGGCGGTACTTCACCGTTTGGCCATGGGGGGTCCAACCCGCAGGGCATCCGCATTGGTGGAAAGGGTGGCAACAAAACCGCCGTGAAGGTGTGGGACCAGCGCGCTTACCGCGACTACGACGACACGCAAGAGCTGGGCACGCGCAACATCAAGGTGGCACTGCGCCGCCTGCGCAAGTTTGCACGCGAAGGCAACGACCTGGAACTGGACCTGCCCGACACCATCCGATCCACCGCGGCCAACGCGGGCTGGCTCGACATCAAGATGATTCCCGAGCGGCACAACAACGTGAAGGTGTTGCTGTTGATGGACGTCGGCGGCACCATGGACGACCACATCCAGCGGGTCGAAGAACTCTTTTCAGCGGTGAAAAGCGAGTTCAAGCACCTGGAGTTTTATTACTTCCACAATTGCGTTTACGACTTCATGTGGAAGAACAACCGCCGCCGCTACGCCGAAAAATTCCCGACCTGGGACATTTTGCGAAAGTACAACAAGGACTACAAGCTGATCTTTGTGGGCGACGCGACCATGAGCCCGTATGAAATTTTGCAACCGGGCGGCAGCGTGGAATACAACAACGAAGAGGCGGGTGCCGAGTGGCTGCAGCGGCTCACGCACACCTTTCCCAAATTTGCCTGGATCAACCCGGAACCCCAGGGCGTGTGGCAGTATCGACAGAGCATCAGCGTGATTCAACAGCTCATGGGCCAGCGCATGTATCCGCTGACCCTCAAGGGGCTGGAAGACGCCATGAGAATGCTGTCGAAATAAGCCCTTGCATGAACCTTTCCTTTTTATGCCGTGTGGGTGTCACACGGCTGATGGTGCTGGCGCTGGCCTGCCTGCTGCCAACAGCGGCGCTGGCCCAGGGCGAACCGCCAACACAAGCCGCTGCGGTGGTCACGGCGGCCCCATTGCTGCCCGCAGAAGCCCGCATCGACACGGTGGTCGACACCACCGTGGACGGAACCCCCACACAGCGCCGGCGCAACGGCCAACCCCGCCCGCCCGCCGAACCCCGGTTTGACATTGACCTGCAAGCCACCCCCGAGCTCAGCGATTTTTTGCTGCGCCACTTGGAACTGCAGCGCTTTCGCACCCTGCGCGACCTGGACGCCAACGAGCTGGAGCGCCTGCTGGCAGCGGCTCCGGACAATCTGCGCGATCTGCTGGGCACGCTGGGCTATTTCGCGCCGGTGATCGAAGTCAGCCTCACGCCGGCACCCACGGCAACGCCCACAGCGCAGGAGGCTGCTGCGGCCGAGAGCAGCCGCGGCAAGCTGGGCACGGTGACGGTGCGGGTCGAGCCGGGGCCGGTCACACGGGTGGCGTCGGCCAACGTGTACTTCAAAGGCGACATTGCCACCGCCCCGCAAGCGGCCGAGCAGCGCGAAGCCATTCGCCGCAGCGGCACGCTGGCCACTGGCGTGGCCTTTTCGCAAGCCGACTGGGACCGCGCCAAAACCACTGCCCTGCGCCAGCTGATCGCGCAGCGCTACCCGGCCGGGCGCATTGACAACAGCCTGGCCGACATTGACGCCACCACCCAAAGCGCCAACCTGTACATCGAACTCGACTCGGGGCCTTCGGTGCAGGTGGGCGAGGTTCGGGTTGAGGGCATCGAACGCTACGACCCGACCACGGTGGAGCGCCTGGTGCGGCTGGCCGGGCTCACGCCGGGCAGCGACTACAACCTGGAAAAACTGCAGGCCGCGCAACAACTGATTGCGGAAAGCGGCTATTTCGATTCGGTGTTTGTGTATGTGGACCCGGTCAGCGAAGCACAGACCTCACCCGTGGTGGTGCAGGTGCGCGAGACCAAGCGCAAGATGCTGGTGCTGGGTGTGGGCGGCAGCACCGACAAAGGGGCCCGCCTGTCCATAGAACACACGCACCACCGCGTGCCGGGCATTGGCTGGCGGGCCTTGAACAAACTCCAGCTCGAACGCGACGACCAACTGGCCAGCACCGTCTGGAGCGCGCCGGTGAACGACAAGGGTTGGCGATGGATCAGCAGCGGGCAGGTGGCACGCCAGCTCGATGGTTTAACGACCACCACCAGCCAGCGACTGCGCGCTGGCCAGGCCCAGGACACCGCCGATCTGGACCGCAGCTTCTTCCTGCAATACGACCGCGCACGGGCCGTCAACACCGCATTGCGCAGCCTGCTGCCGACGCCAGCCGAATCATCGGTGTCGGCCAACTACGCGTGGACACGCCGGCGCTTCAACGACCTGGTGTTCCCCGAGTCGGGTCATGGGCTGAGCGTGGAGCTGGGCGTGGGGACCACACTGGACGAAGCCCGGCTGCCGTTCACCCGCGCGCAGGCCCGCTGGCTGGGCTACTGGCCGATCAGCGCGCTCGGCAGTGCACCGCGCACCGCGCCGATGGGGGAAGCCCGCCCCGAAGCAGACGACACGGGCCGCGCCGGCCGCCTGGCGCTGCGGCTGCAGGGTGGCGCGCTGTGGGCCAAACAAGATGCCCCGGTGCCCGAAACCCAGTTGTTTTTGACCGGTGGTGACACCACGGTGCGCGGCTATGGTCTGCGCGACATTGGCGTGCCCCAGCCCGACGGCAGCGTGTCGCCGGGTCGCTACCTGGCGGTGGCCAGCCTCGAATGGCAGCGCCCGGTGTGGCGCAACGGCACGCGCTCACCCTGGGAAAGCGTGGTGTTTGTGGACGCCGGTGCGGTGGCCAACATGCCAGGCGACTTGCGCCCGAAATGGGGCGTGGGCGCTGGCATGCGCTACAACAGCCCGGTGGGCCCTTTGCAGGTGGACCTGGCTTATGGCCTGGACAGCAAGCGCCTGCGCGTGCACCTCAACGTCGGCTTCAGCTTCTGACGCGGCATGAACAGTCCCACCCCTCAAGACCCCCAAACACCGGCTGCACCGGTAGAACACGCGGCAAGCACCCGCCGCCGGCCGCTGCGCGCTGTGCTGCAGGCCGTCGCAGGCACGGCGCGCGGCGCGGGCTGGCTGGGTGTGTGGCTACCCGGTGCCTTGCTGGCCCTGCTGCTGGCGGCTGGCGTGGCGCTGTGGCTGTGGGCCGCCACACCGGGCTCGCTGGCCCAAACCCTGGCCTGGGCCCAGGCCTACACCGAGCCCCGTGCGGGCAGCACCGGCGTGCTGACCGCTACCGGTGTGCAGGGCAGCCTGCGCGCCGGTGGCCAGATTGCGCATTTGCAGTGGTCGCGAGCCGGCTTGTCGGTCAAGGCCACCGACGTGCGTGTGAGCCTCGGACCCCGCTTGTGGATCGACGCCGCGCTGGGCCGCGGCCTGCATGTGGATGCGCTCGACATCGAGCGGCTGGACATCACCGACCAGCGCCCGCCCAGCCCCACCGAACCACTGCAGGCGCTCACCTTGCCGCTGGCGCTTACCCTGCCCTGGTCGGTGGACGAACTGGTGCTCAACGGCGCACAACCCCTGAACCTGCGGGCGGTCAAAGGCATTTACCGCTACGGCCGCACCGACACGCCACCGGCACCCGGCATGGCCGAGGCCCACCGGCTCACGCTGGAGTCGCTACAAGTAGCGGGCGGGCGCTACCGCCTGCAGGCCGCGCTGGGGGCACAAACGCCCATGCCGCTCACGCTGGACGTGCAAGGCGACGTACAAACCAGCGTGCCCGGTGGCAGCAGCATCACCCTGCAAGCCACCGCCCAGGCCCGTGGCTTTCTGAGCGGGCTCAGCGCCACGCTGGACGTGACAGCGCGTGTGCACACCCAGTCGGGCGTGGCACCCCTCTCGACCACCGCCCCGAGCGCCACACCCACGCTGGTGGCGCATGCCCAGGTCATGCCCTGGGCCACGCAACCGCTGGCCCGCGCCGACGCCACCGCGCACCAGCTCAACCTCGCCACCCTGTGGCCCGATGCGCCAGTGACCGCGCTCTCGGGCACGCTGCAGGCGCAACCCGATGGCGACGCCTGGCGCGCCACCGTGCGCCTGAGCAACGCGCTCAGCGGACCCGCCGACCGCCAGCGCCTGCCACTGCAAAGCTTGCAAGCCGACGTGGAACAGCAAGGCACCCGCTGGACCGTTTCCAACCTGGACGCCCAACTCGGTGGCGGGCGCTTGCAAGGCCAGGCCCAAGTGCAGTTGGGCAGCACGGGCACGCCGTCGGTGCCCCGCACCACCACCACGACACCAACGGCCCCAACCCCAGTGGGCGACGCCTGGCAAGGTGACCTGCGCCTGAGCGGTATCAACCCCGCGCTGCTGTGGAGCACGCTGGCGCCTGCGGCCCTGGACGGCAGCCTCACCGCCCGCACCGCCGCGTCGGGCAACGGCCAGGAAACGATTGACCTGAACGCCCTCATTCAACCCAGTGGCCGCCAGCCCGCCGGCACGCAGCTGGCCGGGCTGCGTCTGCGCGAGGTGCGGGCGCAGGGCCGCTGGCAACCCAAACCAGGAAACCCGACCCAAGGCCTGCTGGACCTGCGTGACGCCCAGATCAGCATGGCCGACGCGCAGCTCCAAACCAGCGGGCAGTTCGACACCGCCAGCCGCCAGTTCAAGGGCCAGCTCGCCCTGCAGGTGCCCGGTGCACAAGCGCAATGGCAGGGCCTGCTGGCCCACAGCGCAGGCGAGGGCAACAGCCGCTTGCAACTCGACGACGCCGCCCGCCTGCTCGCCTGGGTGCGCGGTCTGCAAACCCTGCCCGTGGTGGGCCCGCCCCTGCGCGCCTGGCTCGACACCCAGCCCGGCCTGGCCGCACAAGGCAGCGCCAACCTCACGGCCCAGTGGCAAGGCGGCCTGGGCGCTTTGGGCTACCTCGCGCCCGCAGCGGCACCCGTGGGCACCGTGGCACCACTGCCCAAGATGCAAGCCGCACTCAACATACCCCGGCTGGTGCTGCAGCCGGGCACACGCCGCAGCGACAGCACAGGCCCGACCACCCCCACCGCCAGCATCACCCTGAGCGCCTGGCGGCTGCAAGCCGACGGCCGCCTGGACGATCTGCAACTGAGCGCGCAAGGCACAGCATCCCAGGCGCCCTGGAGCGGCGCGTTGGACACCCAGGGGCAGCTGAAAAGCAGCAAGCCAGGCCCAAGCGGCGCCGCCAGCTGGCAAACAGGCCGGCTCGACCTGAGCCGCCTGCAGCTGCGCGTGAGCGATGCGTCGCGCAACGACCGCGTCACCGACTGGACCTTGCAAAACAACCAGCCCCTGGCTCTGCAATGGCAAACCACCGCACAGGGCCTGCGCCTGGACGCGGGCGCAGGGCGCCTGCAGCTGCTGCCCGCCGTGCGCCGCACCACCCCCAGCCAGCCCCCCGCGCCCCACCTCGGCACCACCCCGCTGAGCATCGTCTGGGACAGCCTGGTCTGGCAAGCCGGCGCCCTGCAAACGAGCGGGCGCCTGAGCGACCTGCCGCTGGCCTGGGTGGAGGTGCTGGGCACCGCCGAAGGGGCCAAAAACGGCCCCCTGACCCGCGCAGGCCTGAGCGGCAACCTGGTGTTTGATGGCCGCTGGGACGTGCTGTTGCCGGCCGATGCCAACACCCCGCTGCGCCTGTCGGCCGCACTCCAGCGCAGCCGTGGCGATCTCACCGTGCAAACCGATGGTGCCCAGGCCAGCAATGGCCAGCGCCTGCAAGCTGGCATACAGCAGGCCCAGCTCAGCCTCAGCGCCCAGGGCAGCGCCGTGCAAGCCAGCCTGCGCTGGGCCAGCGAGCGCCTGGGCCAGGCATCGGCCGACCTCAGCACCGAACTCAGCCTGCGCAGCACACCGGCCAGCGGCGCCAGCACGCTGGACCGCTGGTGGCCCGCCAGCGCCCCCCTGCGCGGCACGGCCACCGCGCAGTTGCCCCAAGTGGGCGTGTGGTCCGCGCTCGTGCCGCCCGGCTGGCGCATGCGCGGCACGCTCCAGGCCAACGCCGCCCTGGCCGGCACCCGCGGTGCGCCGCAATGGAGCGGCACTCTGCAGGCCGACCAGCTCGGCCTGCGCTCGGTGGTGGACGGTTTTGCTTTTTCCAACGGCCAGCTGCGTGCCACCCTGGCCGGCGACAAAGTCACCATCGAGCGCTTCAGCCTGCAAGGCCCGCGCGGCGCCGAGCCAGGCGGCACGCTGGAAGCCACAGGCACCGCCGAGTGGCGGGCGGTCGAAGGCAGCGTGTTGCGCCAGCCCTTCATCGAACTCAAAGCCACCGCGTCCAAGCTGCGGGTGTCCAACCGGGCCGACCGGCGCCTCACGCTGTCGGGCCAGCTCAACGCCCAGCTCGCAGGGCCTCGGCTGCAAATACGCGGCCAGCTCAACACCGACTCGGCCCTCTTTGTGTTGCCCGACGAACTCGCCCCCACCCTCGGCGGCGACGTGGTGGTGCGCGGCACCTTCAGCGCCCCCGAAGGCACCGACACCGTGCGCGTGCAACCCGACGTGCTGATCGACCTGGACCTGGGCGATCAATTTGAAGTGCGCGGGCGCGGCCTGCAAACCCGCCTGAGCGGCCAGCTCAGCGTGCGCAGCACACCGGCCGTGCCGGCGCCGCGGGTGCTGGGTGAAGTGCGCGCCGTCAGCGGCACCTACCGCGCCTACGGTCAGCAGCTCAGCATCGAAACCGGCGTGCTGCGCTTCACCGGCCCCTACGACGACCCCACGCTCGACATCCTGGCTGTGCGCCCCCAGCAAGGCACCGGCGGCCAGCGCGTCGGCGTTCAAATCACCGGCAGCGCCCAGAGCCCACGGGTGCGCCTGTTTTCCGACCCCGAATTGCCCGACAGCGAAAAACTCGCCTGGCTGGTGCTGGGCCGCCCCGCCACCGGCGCCGGCGCCGAAGCCGCCGTGCTGCAACAAGCCGCCATGGCCTTGCTGGCCCGCAACAGCAGCAGCAATGACCGCGGGCTGGCCAGCTCGCTCGGGCTGGACGAACTCGGCTTTCGCGGCCAGGCCACCAACGCCGACGGCACCACCGCCGCCGCTGCGTTGACGCTGGGCAAGCGCATTTCCAGCGACCTCTACCTGGCCTACGAACGCAGCCTGGCCGGCACCATGGGCACCGTGTCCATCTTCTACGACGTGTCCCGCTACCTCACCCTGCGCGCCCGTGCCGGCGAAGAAAACGCGGTCGACCTGATCTTCACCGTGCGCTACGACTGAGCCTTGGCCAAGGCCCGCCGCCCAGCGCATCAACACGCCTTTACAATCCCGACACCCCTTGCCCGGTACCGCGCGGGCAAAAGAGCGTGCCGCCATAGTTCAATGGATAGAACGAGTGCCTCCTAAGCGCTAGATACAGGTTCGATTCCTGTTGGTGGTACCACATTCAAAGCCGGAAGAGTTCAAAGCCTTCCGGCTTTTTCTTTTTCCCCTATGAAAACTCGTTTTCGTGGTGCGATAGCTTCCGAGAAAGTCTAGCAGCATCCGGGGGTACATGGGGGTACATTTCGGGGTACATATTTGGAATCTGGGGGTACATCCCATTCACCCAGCCACCCCAGGGCACAGCGCCCACCCTCAGGGGGTACCCCCCTCGAATAACGCGGTTTTGCAAGCGAAGGGAACCAATCGGTCTAGGGGGGTGAAGGGTCTGGACTTTTTCACCCCCCCCACCCTTGGTGGCGGCTCAGTGTTTACCCTTGATCGTTGTCGTTGGGCATCTTCACTTAACCCCCCTAGGGCACCCCGCGCAACAGTCGGGGCACGCGGATCGAATCACCCGCACAGGGGCAAGGCCAGGAGGACCCAACAGGGGGGGGCCGGGTGTCCACCGTTCACCATTCACCGTTCACCCTTTTCCCGCTGCACACACTGGCGCACTCACGCGGTTTGAATGACCCGCACAGGGGCAAGGCCAGGAGGACCCAACAGGGGGGGCCGGGTGTATCACCCCCCAGGTGCGGCCCGACAACTTGCCCGCCAGCGCCGCCGGATCCACCCGCACCAGGCAAGGCCGGGGAGTACCTTTCGCCGCGCATCCTTCCGGCTCTCGTTCTTTTTCAGTGGGGGCAGTGGGGGCAAACCTGAAAAACGCTTGTAAGTCGTTGTCACCATTGAAGAATTCTGCCCCCACTGGCACTGGGGGCAGACTCGTTTTCAGTGGGGGCAGTGGGGGCAATTGGTTCCGGCAAGGTGCGAAGGCTTCCGGGCCTTGGTGGTGGTGCCCCCAATCGCCGCCACTTGTACCCCCTGTTTTGGTGTCTGGTACCCCCAAACCCCAGCCGATGCAGCGCGAAAAGAATTCCCGCACCGCCGCCCATCGGCGGCCCGCCAGGCGCTCACGCCGTGGCCACTGCAGCCACCCGCCCGCGTTGCACGGGCTGGGCTGCAGGGCTCACAAATCCAGTTCAAAGATACGGGCGGGGATGCGGTAACAGCGGGTATTGCCCAGCCCAGGCAATCGGGCTTTGCAGTCAAAGGCCCGGCCCTTGTCGGGGGTCAAGCATTCATGTTCCAGCAGCACGCGGGCCACGGCTTGAGGGTCGAAGCCTTGGCAAATTTCGCCCTTGAAGGTTTCAGCCAGCACGAAAAATTCCACCGTCACACCTTCACCCATGGCCGATGGCATCCGGTCGCCGTAGTCCGTGGCGTGGTCGCTGTTGGACTTGATCGGTTCGCCCCTGTCGTTCAACATGCGCCGGAAACCTGCCCGGTGCAATGTCTTGGTGTTGTGGTCGTCGGCTGCCCGGTGCCACCAGGTGAAGCGGCCTTCACCGTGCGCCTCAAGGAAGCGCCGCACCTGTCGCAGCATGGCCACCGTTTCACCGTTTCCAATGCCGCCACGGGCCGCCAGCCAGGCATTGAAGCATTCACGGGCGGCCCGGTCGCTTTCGCCCACTGCCCAGCCTGTCAGCCCCGCCGCTGTCGCCAGCTCACCAGCAGCGCCCACCAGGGCAAAGCGTGCGCCCACCCGTTCAACCTGCCCGCCTGCAGCCTCGGGCACGATCTGCAGCGCCAGGGCGTTGGACGCGGCCCGAATGCGGGGCTTGATGGTGCCCGCGTTGTCGGTCAGCCACTGCAGCCAGGCGCGGCCCGTGGCACCGTACACGCTGCCCGCTTGCCCGGTCAGGTAGCGCGAAAAGTTAGACCCGCCTTCGTGTCCGTGTAACTCTTCAAACGCGCCCATGCCCTTGCCCGCATCGGCTGGTATTTCGGCCATCCGGGTTTCTTGCCCCGCCCGCGTGCGCTTGCCACCTTCTTGCATGTGATCCGCAAGGGACTTTTCGCCACTGCTCAGGAACAGCAGGCACCATGCAAGGCGCGTGCGTGGCGTACCCGTTCGGCTCGCTCGGGCCTTGCCCTGTCCATTGCCCAGCATGTAAGCGATATCGCCGATGATCTTGGGGTCAACCTCTCCGACTTCATCAAGGATCAGCAGGCAGTCATTGTGTTGGGCGGCTATGCCCTCAAGGGCGTTGTCAGTGGACTTCCACGATTGTTTGAAGCGCTCAGGCTTGCCGTAAACGCTGGCAGCAACCACCTGCGTTGTTGACTTGCCCGTACTCCCATCGCCTCGCACGTGGAAGCCCCCGCCCTCCATGCCAGCCGGGCGCAAAAGCGGCCCGGCAAGGGCTGCAGCCACTGCGAACACAAGGCGCGAATTACCCGCACACGGGGCCGCTACCCGCTGGCGCCATTGTTCTGGCGTGCCCTTCACGCTGAAAGTGTTGGGCTGTGCGCTCTCACTCTGAAAAACAACCCGCTCCGCTTCATCCCCGATGGTTTCATGGGGCAACACAAAGGCGGTGCCGTGCCAGCCGATGCGGTCGGTACAGGTGGCGAACTCTGCAGGTTGCCGGGTTTGTATGTACTGGGTCAGCAGGTTGCGGGCGCGTGGGCTGGGTGCAATCAGCAGGCCCATGCCCAGCAGGGCGGCCCGGTATTCGCCGCCGTCGCCCGACAACATGCGGGCGGGCATGGCCCATTGTTTGGGCTTGCCCACGGGGTCGGCAAAGGTCAGCAGGTAGCCCCACCCCTGCCCGTCTTGATCGCGGGTGCGGGCCTGCACATCCAAACGGCTGCACACCCATTCGGGCGCGGTCGGCTTGCCGTCCCGGTCAACCCCTTGGAAGTACACGCCGGAATCGTTCACCGTGAAGCGGTCCCAATCGGGCGGGGGTTCGCCGGGGCCGGTGTCGGGGCGCTCAGGCGGGCCGCCAGCGCCGCCGCCGTGGGCTTGCCCTGCCCTGCCCTTGGGCTTGCCCGGCTTCGCGCTCTGTGCAGCCGTTTGGCTTGCGGTGTGGGCATCCATTGCGGCCTGCACTGCGCTGCGCACCGCTTCAAGGCCAGCGGCCCCGCCGTGGTGTTGGTGCAAGTCGTTGAAGTCGCTGCCCCCATCGGGCAAGCCAGCGGGGAACACCGCCAGCCCGCCCACCGCACGGGCCGCCGCCGTGGCTTTCACGCGGCCGGGGTTGGTGCCTGTTTTGGTTTCGGTGTCTCGGTCGTCATCACCACACAGCACCAGCAGCGCAGCCGGGTACAGCTTGCGCAGGGCTTGGGCCACATGCTGCAGGTTGCCCGCATCAAAGGCCACCGCCACGGGGTGCCCCGTGGCTTGGTGCAAGCTGGCGGCCGTGGCGTAGCCTTCAGCCACCAGCAGCACGGGCGGGGGCGCATCGGCGGGCACGCTGCCCACCAGGTGCCACAGCCCCGACTTGCGCCCACCCTTCAAAAACAGTTTGTCGGTCCCGCCGTCCGTGGGCTTTTCGGGTGCGATGCGCTGCAGGTTCCACAGCTTGCCCGCACCGTCACGCATGGGCACCAGCACCCAGCCACCAGGCGCAAAGCGCAAGCCGTGGGGCTGCACACCCTTGCACACCGTGTACGGGCTTTCGCCGGTGTCGCTGGCGTCTTGCCACTGCGCCGCCGCTTGCTGGGCTGCAGCCGCTTGCGCTGCCTCTCGTTCGGCATCCGCCGCCCGCTGGCGCTCGGCTCGGTCACGCTCACGCCGTGCCACTTCCTCAGGGCTGGGGGGCGTGGCGGCTTGCCCGGTCTTGGGCAAGGTGAAGCCGTGTTGTTTGGCCAGGTGCAACAGCGTGGCGATGGTCACGCCGCCGCCTGCCTTGATGCTGCGCCATGTAGATTTCACCTCTTGGGCGTTGTATCGGTCGGGGTCGCTGGCGCTCCATTGGTCGAACAGGGCAAACCCCGTAGCGTCTGAATATTCGCTTTTGATGGCCATGCCCACCTGTGCCCAAACATCACGGGGCAGGTTTGCCGGGATGTAGGCCAGGCCGGACCGGATCAGCTCGGGCGTGATTGTGGTTTGGTGTGGTGTCATGTGGCGGTGAATAGGTCGGGCTGGGTGCGGGGGCGGTGCAACAGGGCATAGGTGCGCACGGGGCGTCTTTTCGTGCCAGCCACACAAAGCACCTCACGCCAGCCGTAGGCCAGGCCGTAGCCCATGCCCAGCAGCTCGGGGCGCGGCATGTCCGACAACACCTTAGAAATGCACCCGGTGTCACACACCGCGTCAATTTCCTTTTGCGTTGCGTGGGGATGCTGTTCCAGGTAGTCCGCAACCCTTGCGGCTTGTGCGGCTCGGTCGTCGGGCTGGGGTTTGGGGGCTGTCACGTGGCCCCCCCTTCGCGGTCGTCTTGCGGGGGCTCGCTGCCCTTGCGCTTTCTGCCCAGGTGGTAGGCGGTCAGCACCGCGTGCGCCAGCACGTCAAGGCCTTGCCGTTGTAAGCCGTCATTGCCTTGCCAGGCGTTGATCGCAGCCTCTCCGCTCACTGCCAAGCTGTCGCCGTCGCTCAGGCGTTGCACCGCATCAATCGCAGTCGTTGAAAAGGCAATGCAGGAACACAGCACGCCGTCGCCGTTCTTGTCGGTGGTGGCAATGCGCCATGATGCAAAGGGCTTGCCGTTTTTTGACGTGCGCACCGTCACAGCGCCGCGAATGCGGCCGGATATGAGGGCATCAATCATTGCGGCCCCCGGTTTGCTGGCGCTGGGCTTGCCATGTGGCAATGTCCGATTCACGCCAGGCCACAGCGCGGGCGGACAGGCGGACCGGGGCCGGAAAGGTGCGGGGCGTGGCATTCAGCCCCGCGTAAATCGTTGACTTTTTCAGACCCGTCAACTGCTCAACAGCGGGCAAGCGTAGAAGGCGCTCGGGGGTTTTGGCGGGGGCGGTTTGGCTCATGTGCGGGGCTCCGTAGGTTGTTGGAGTCCCTATGATTCCGCGTGTGTTCTAGGCGGAAAACGTATCAAGCCCCCGGTCCCGATGAACAGGTCTTGCAACAGTTTGCAAAGCCTTGATTTCGTTACCAATTCCCCACGGTCACACCCAACTTAAGAAGCTTTGTGCGTGCAAAGGGGGGACTGGCGAACGTCATACACCGCCCCATATTGACGCAGCGCCAGGCCGGTGAAGGTGACCGACTTTTCGCCCTCGGGGATCGGCCTCGGGCTAGGCGTGGCAAAAACTTGGCAAGGCTACAGAAGCCCCATTTCAGCCATGGAAACGGCTTCGCTGCCCGTCACGATCAAATGATCCAGCACCCGAATATCCAGCAGCGCCAGCGCGGCCTTGAGGGTCACAGTCAGGCTTTGATCGGCCCGGCTCGGAAGGGCTGCGCCGCTGGGGTGGTTGTGCGCAAAGATCACCGCCGCCGCGTTGTGTCCAAGGGCGGCCCGCGCAATTTCTCGGGGGTAAACGCTTGTTTGTGTCAGGGTGCCATTGAAGGGCGTTTCAAAGGCAATGGCGCGGTTTTGGCTGTCAAGGTACAGCACCGCGAACACCTCGGTTTTTTCGGCCCCCAGGTGCAAGCGCAGGAAGTCGCGCACCGCTTGGGGGTTGTCAAACAATGCGCCAGGCTCCCCCAGGTAGCGCCCCAAAATGCCCAGGGCCGCATCAATCACGCCGCGTTCGTGCTCGGGTAGTCCGTGGCGAAACGACACAGGCCCGGCCCCTGCCCGGTAGCAGGGCACCAACTCCCGCGCTTTGTTGCGTGCCCGTGGTGCGGGGGGTCGGGTTGGGGCAGAATTCAAAGCAGCCATTTTCAAACCTTGTTTTTGATGATGGTCAGGCGGGGCCGGTGTTCGTACCACCAGGCCCCGCCGCCTTTTGTGCCCAGCAAACACCGCCGCTGGGCTTGGCGGTATCGGGTCAGGCGGGCACCAAGGCGGGCCGGATGTGCAGGGGCGCGGTCTTGAGCAACTGGCGGGCTTGCCATTCGTCATAGGCCGCCTGTTGCACCAGCCACAGGCGGGCCGCGCCGCCACGGTCAACCCCTAGCCATGCCTCAAGGCGCAAGGCCAGCGCCGGGGATATGGCGGCATGTCCGTTCAGCACGCGGGACAGGGCCACACGGGAAACCCCCAACTGTTCAGCGGCTTGCGTCACGGTCAAACCCAGCGCGGACAACACGTCATCACGCAGGGTAAGGCCGGGGTGTGGGGGTTTCTTGGTCATGGTGGGGTCAGGCGTTGGCCGGTTCGATGCGAACCACAGCACGGCCGCCCACGGCACGGGCGTAGCGCTGCACTGTGCGAAGGCTGGGGGCTTGTTTGCCGCTCTCCAGGCGGGCTATCACGCTTTGTGTGGTGCCCATGCGCTGCGCTACCTCGCCTTGTGTCAGCCCAGCCAGGTTGCGGGCGGCTATGAGTTCGCGGGCGGTTTCAAATTCGTCCCCCAGTGCGTCGTATTCGGCGCGGGTGGTTGGGTTGTTCAGCAGTTCGGTCTTGATCTGGTGAAGCGACTTCATGGCATGGCCTCCAGTCTGCGGCGGGCGGTTTCAATGGCGCTGCGGGGTGTGGCCTGTGTTTTCTTCACGAACACATGCAGCACCAGCAGGCGGCGGCCTTGAACGGCGGCGTACACGGCACGGGCAATGCCGTCGCGGCCCTGCATCCTCATTTCCCACAGCTTGCCGTCCAGCGGGCGTATGTGAGGCAAACCCACGCGTTGCGGCCCAAGGTCTTGCAACAGTTCGGCGATGCGCAGAAAGCGGGCTTGCATGTCGCTCGGCAGGGCCATCAGTTCGGCCTCTGCGTGGGTGTGAAGGTGTACCGTCCAAGTGCTCACATTATAGCCTTTTTGCTATCTTCAATCATCCAGCGCCGTGCCCGCATAGGGGGGCACCAGGGAAAGCCCTTCGCGCTGCATTCCGGTGCGGTGCGTTGCCTTCCGGGCCACGGGCACCAGGGCACAAAGCAGCGCCGGGGGCCGGGGTGGCAAGCCATGGCCAGCGGTGAAGCCCTGAAAGGCAAAGCATGGGGCGGTTTCTTTGTATGAATGAATGATTTTTTTCATCATATAAAAGTGCCCCCACTTTGCCCCCTTTCTGCCCCCACTTTGCCCCCACTGCCCAGCAGCCCGCAAAGCCCCGCCGTTGCTGGGTTTCTGGGTTTTGCCCCCACTGCCCCCACGGTTTGGCGTGGAATGGTGGTGAAGGACAAGCGCCGGGCACGCATTCAGGCGGCCCGCTTGGGCATTTTCAGCACCTTGCCCGCCTTGCGGCCTTCCAGGTAGTCCGCCCACCACTGCAACAGCTTTTCACGGTCTTGCATGTAGGTTGATCGGTGGTAGGCAGCCCGCACGCCGTTGCGCTCTATGTGGGCAAGCTGGCGCTCGATTACATCGGGGTTCCAGCCGCATTCATTGGCCACGGTCGAAAACAGGGCACGGAAGCCGTGCGCCGTGGCGCTGCCCTTGTAGCCCATGCGGGCCATGGCTGAATTGAACGTGTTTTCGCTCAGGGACTTGCCGGGGTAGTACGGGCTCGGGAACACCAGGTCACGATCACCGCTCAAGGGTTGCATGGTGCGCAGCACCTCAAGGGCTTGGCGTGACAGGGGCACGCGGTGTTCGGTGCGCATCTTCATGCGTTCGGCTGGGATGGTCCATAGCGCCGCTTCAAGGTCGAACTCTGCCCAGCGTGCGCCGCGCACTTCACCCGGCCGGGTGGCGGTCAGCATCAACAGGCGCAAGGCCCGCACCGTGTGGGCGTCGCCTTCATAGGCGTCCAACTTGCGCAGGAACTCGGGAAGGTCACGATCTGACAGGGCGGGCCGGTGGTTCACCTGTCGGGGCTTGAGGATTTCCGATGGCACCAGGTCAAGCATGGGATTCGATTCGATGCGCTCATGTGTCACAGCCCAGCGGTACACCGCCTTGACGCGCTGCAGCACCCGGCTTGCTTGATCGCCAGCGCCGCCCGCTTCAATCTTTTTCACCGCCGCCATGATTTCGCCGGGCTTGATGCTGGCCAGCGGCCGGGCACCCAGGGCCGGGAAAATGTGCCCCTCAAACGATGCGGCTATGCGCTCGGACGTGACAGGCACCCACCGCGTAGCTTGGTGCGCCATCCAATCGCGGGCCACGGCTTCAAAGGTGTTCGCGGATTCATGGGCGGCCTTCACTTTGTCCGCCTTGCGCAGCGCCCCCGGATCGTCGCCCGCCTGCAGTGCGGTGCGGGCCTCTCCCGCCGCATCGCGGGCCGCCTTGAGGGTCACAGCCGGGTACACCCCCAGGGCTAAGAGCTTTTCCTTGCCGCCGTGGCGGTACTTCATGCGCCAGTACCGCCCGCCCGCCTTGGTCAGCTCAAGGTAAAGCCCGCCGCCGTCGAAGTGCTTACCGGGGTCGGTCAGGGTGCGCAATTTGGCGTCGGTCAGTTTCACGGGGTATCCTTGAAGGTCTGGGGGTACATTTGGGGGTACATTCTGCATCCATCGCACCAAAACCCTTTGTTTATGCCGCCTGCAGCGCTATTTGTGGTTGCTGTTGGTTACCACATCTGACCCGTACGCGGGTCCACCGGGAGACACTGCATGCACACCGCCCCTCCCCGCCGTTTCAACAACGCCACGGCCCTAGGAGCCTGCGCGGCAGAACGTTTCGCGTACTGATTTGAGGACCGCTGCGCGGTGCCTCGGGCGATTTGATCGCTTCCGTTGTTTGGCGTGGTCCTTACGGCGGCCTTGGTCAGGTCTGAACGCCCCGTTTCGCGCCCCGAGATGCCCCGTTTTCCCTCAAATGCCGCGCAAACTGCACATCCGTCTCAAGTTCAGCGCCAGACACACGAGCTTGAACTCGGCCTTGACCTTGTCCAGTCCGCGCAGGCTGAACTGTCTGAACCCCAGCACGCTCTTGATCCAGCCGTTGGGCGCCTCCACGATCCACTTCCTCTTGCGGTAGGCCGCCTTGCCCTCGGGTGTCTTCAACTTGGCATCCATCGCCGCGCTGCGCGGGTACTTCCGGGCGTCAATCTCCAGCGCCTGCTTGCCCTCGCGCCCCAGCGCCACGATCAACTCGCTCGGACTGTCCTTGATCTGCTCGAACACCGACTCCGAGCGGAACCCCGCATCAGCCAGCACCTGCCTGGCGTCTTCGCACAGGTTGGCTTTCACCGCCGCCAGCAACACGGGCAGGCGGTCGCTGTCGGTGGCGTTGTTGCTCAGCTCGGCCGCCACCACGATCTGCGCGCTCTCGTCCACCGCCGTGTGCGCGTTGTAGCTGTAGTCATAGCCCCCACCGGCACGCTTCATGATCCGGCTGTCCGTGTCGGTGAAGCTCTCCTGGGCGCTGTCTTTGGGCACGCCGAAGTCGCGCTTGTAGCGCCCGCCCTTGGGTTTGCCGTCCTTGTCCCGGGGTTTGCGCTGATCGTTCTGGCTGCGCCCGCGGGCTGCATCGGCTTCTCGCTGGCGTTGTTCCAGCCGCAGCTTGGCCGCCGTGATCGCGGCCAGCCGATCGGCTCTGCGTTTGATCTCGCTGGGGATGTCGATGTCGGGTTCGTTCTTTTCCAGGTCGTCGGCCGCCTTAGCTCTGTTGAGCAGCCCGTCAATCTGCGCTTTGAGTTCGGCCTCGGCCTTGAGCATGCGCTCGTAGCTCATGGCCTTGTGACGGCTCGCATTGGCCTTGAGCTTGGTGCCGTCCACCGCCACGGTGCCCAGTTTGACCAGGCCGCACTCGCGCGCCAGGCGAACGACCTGAACGAACAAGGCCGAGAGCTCTTGCAGGTGCAGTGCCCGAAAGTCCGAGAGCGTGCGGTGCGCCGGGTAGTTCTCTGCGGCCAGCACCCGCAGCGCCACGTCTTCATGCAGTTTGGCCGCCAGCTTGCGCGAGCTGAAGGTGCCCGTGGCGTAGCCATAGATCAAGACCTTGATCATCATGGCCGGGTGAAACGGTTGGTTGCGTGGGCCGCCCTTGTCGTAACGGGCGTGAAACGCCCTCAGGTCCAGGCTGTCGACGCTGTCGCTGATGAAGTACGCCAGATGCCCTTCGGGCAGCCAGTCTTGCAGTGCGTCAGGCAGCAGTCGCTGCTGTTGCGGTTCGTAGGGGAGGTAACTTGCGGCCATGCCCACAATTTACCAAGCATTCGGACCTCATGGCGCTTCTGCCGCGCAGGCTCCTAG
>NZ_JBVPZC010000017.1:0-75789 GCF_055702805.1 Hydrogenophaga sp. LT287
CGCAAACAGGTCGTGAGGCTGTACAGACAAGGCACCAAGATCATGCAGATCGTCACGATGACGGGGCTGAGCTACCCGACAGTGCGAACGGCTATCGATCTGTTTGACGCTGGCGGCTGGGGTGCGATACGTCCCGCTGTTCGTGGACGAGCCAGAGGCGATGGCCGGGTGCTCGGTCAGGCGCAGGAAGACACCATCCAGCGCCTGATCATCGACAAACGCCCCGAGCAGCTCAAGATGGATTTCAGCTTGTGGAGCCGGGCCGCAGTGGGTCAGCTCATCGAACAGGAATTTGGCATCAAGCTGCAAGTGCGCAGCATCGGCAAGTACCTCACCCGCTGGGGCTTCACACCGCAAAAGCCCATCAAGCGCGCTTACGAGCAAAGCCCTGCTGCCGTGCAGGCTTGGTTGGAGGGCGAGTACCCCGGCATTGAGCAGCGCGCCAGGGCCGAGGGGGCCGAGATTCACTGGGGCGACGAGACGGCCTTGGTCAACACCGATGTGCGCGGCAGGAGCTTCGCGCCAGCGGGCAAAACACCGGTGGCCATGGCCGTGGGCGGCACCCGTCAAAAGCTCTCCATGATTGCCACGGTGACCAACCAGGGCAAGACGCGGTGGATGATCATTGACGAGGCTTTCGATGCTGAGAAGCTCATCGAATTCCTACAAGCTTTGATCAAGGACGCGGGTAAAAAAGTCTTTCTGATTCTGGACAACCTGCGGGTCCACCACAGCAAGCTGGTGAAGGCTTGGGTGGCTGAGCGGCAGGACCAGATCGAGTTGTTCTACCTGCCCAGCTACAGCCCACAGCTCAACCCAGAGGAGCGGCTCAATGCGGACTTGAAGCAGGAGATGGGCAAGCGCGTGCCGGTGCGAACCAAGGCCAAGCTACGCGATGCGGCCAACGATCACATGGCGATGCTGGAGCAAAACCCCGAGCGCGTCATGAGCTACTTCCAGGACCGTCACGTTCGATATGCAGCTTAAGACTTCACAGGGCCGGATCAATAGTTCTCAGGCTTACGCGGCCGCAACAGAATACATTTATTCTGCATACAGAATAATATTCTTTATACAACATGGACATGAAATGAAGAAAGTCAAAGCCTTTTCCAAGTCGCTCTCACTGGCGTGCGTCCTGCTGGGTGCCGGCGCCACCACTGCCGCCGAGTTTCCGGAAGAAGCCATCAGCATCGTGACGCCTTTCACGGCGGGATCGGCCCCCGATGGCTATACCCGCGCACTGGCCAACGAGTTGTCCAAAGCAGCAAGAGTCCCCGTCATTGTCGAGAACCGTCCTGGTGGCAGTTCCGGCATTGCCGCACAAAGTGTCGGTTCAGCAAAACCGGATGGATACAGCTTGCTGATTTCGGGAAATGTGGCGTTCACCGGCAACCCGCATGTGATCAAAAACCTGCCCTACGACCCTGTCAACGGCTTCATACCTCTGACGACGCTGTCCAAAGGCCCCATGTACCTGTACGCCAATCCGGACAAGGTCAAGGCGACCTCAGCCAAGGAGTTTTTGCAGCAACTCAAAAGCGATCCAGGCAAGTACACGTTCGGGTACACGAGCATCACCAGCCGCTTGCCTGCCGAGGTGCTGCAACAGACCGCCGGAGTGAAGGTGGTGGGTGCTGCTTATCGCAGTGGTGCCTCGATGATGCCGGACCTGATGAGCGGCGTGATTGACTTCATGTTTACCGACTTTTCAGCGTGGACCCATGTCAGCACCGGAAAGCTCAAGTCGCTGGGCGTGACCGATGACGTCCGCAGCCCGTTTGCCCCCAACCTGCCGACCTTCCGGGAAAACGGCATCGAGGGTATGGACATCGGCTTCTGGCTGGCGGCCTACCTCCCGGCACAGACCCCCCAACCGGTGGTAGAAAAAATGCACGCTCTGCTGGTGCAGGCGAACCAAACGCCGGCGGTGCAGGCCGCCATGAAGGCATCTGGCACGTTCGAATTCGTCCAACCCCTGGGTCAGCTTGAGAAGTACCAGGCAAAAGAACGCGAGCTGTGGGGAAAGATCATCAAAGCCGCAGGCATTCAACCCGAGTAAACACCTGTATGCATCCCAACATCATGAAAAACGCGCTCAAACTTTTCCCCTTGTCCGCCTTCGTCCTGCTGTCCGGCCACGTTCAGGCACAAAGCAGCCTGACCCTGTTTGGCAAGGTTGATGCCGGACTGGTTCGTGCGATTGGTACGGGTACGACCACACTGGGCGAAGGTGCCCAAAGTCGTTTTGGACTGCGTGGCACAGAGGACCTGGGTCAGGGACTGAAAGTGTCGTTCTGGCTGGAGAACCGATTCCGATCCAACACGGGCGCGCTGACCGCCGTTCGCTATTTTCAGGGCCAATCCATCGTAGCGATCGAAGGAGGCTGGGGCAAGGTGTCTCTGGGCCGTGACTACGTCGCTGGGTACACCGAAGTTCAAATCACGCCGGATCCGTTCATCCACACGGGCGTGTCATCCTTCGTTTCGGTCGGCACCGGCGGCATCGGAACCGTCCGAAATGATGGCGCGATCACCTACAAAAGCCAGCTTGGTGCTTTTGGTTTTGCCCTGCAGACGGCCAGTGACGTCAACCCGAACAGCGCAACCTTGCCCGCCGCCAGCACGATCGACCGCCCAGTGAATGGGTACCTCTCCTACCAGGCGGGTCCCGTTTACCTCGGATGGAGCCATGAAAACCCCGGTGGGGCAAACGACAGCTGGAATTTCATCGCAGCAAGGTACGTCCTGGACCGCTGGACGCTCACCGCGGGCTTTGGCTCAGGCAAAGACAATGTGAACAACAAGCGCAAGAGCGCCATGTTGGGAGCTGCGTTCAAGACAAATGCTGGCCGCGTCAAGCTGTCATACGGCCAACTCGAAAACACCACGACCCACACCGATCTGACCAAGAAGTTTGCGATTGGCTACAACCACGATCTGTCCAAACGCACGTTCCTGTATGCCAATCTGGCTCACGACAAAGCGGTTGCCACCAACAGGAGCGGCTTTGATCTCGGACTTCAGCACAACTTTTGACGCTTAACTCTGGCGTTGACTGACCCTCGCCCATCGACCGCTGGTGGGCTGCTCGCACACCCAGTCACATCGGCGGTTCAGCTTTCTCGCCTGCACCGCCCATAAGGAGCACTGGTGCGGAACCGGTTACGTGGGACGCGGTGCTTGACCACAGCCAAGTTCGGTCTGTACACCGGGTGCAGGCGATCACACGATCGCTCCTCCCCACAACTCCGCGTAGTGGTATTCCCTAGTAAATCCGCGTTTTTGACTTTAATATGAACATTTTTATTGATTCTGTTCATTATTTAATCTAGCATCCAGACTTCCACCTCTGGTTCAGCTGCCACTGTGCCGGACCCCGCCGCACCACCCCTTGGAGACAAGATGAAACTCGAAGACCTCATCCTCGTCAGCGTTGACGACCACGCCATCGAACCGCCGAACGCATTCGCTCGCCACATGCCCGCGAAGTACAAGGGACGCGAACCCCATGTTGAAAACCACAAAGGCCGTGACGTCTGGGTGTTCGAAGAAAAGGCCACCGGCTACATGGGCCTGAACTCGGTGGTCGGGCGCCCGAAAGAGGAATACGGCATGGAGCCGTTGGGCTACGAGCAGATGCGCCGCGGTACCTGGGACATCAAAGCCCGTGTCGACGACATGAACGCCAACGGCGTGCTGGGCTCGATGTGTTTTCCCACCTTCCCGGGCTTCGCTGGGCAGCGGTTTCAGAGCTACGACGACCGGGGTGTGTCGCTGGCCGCGATCCAGGCCTACAACGACTGGCACCTGCAGGACTGGTGCAACGCGGCCCCCGGTCGCTTCATCCCGCTGATGATGGTGCCGTGGTTCGACATGCAGGCCGCCGCTGCCGAGGTCGCGCGCATGGCCAAGCTGGGTGTGCACGCGGTGACGTTCTCGGACAACCCCACCGTGCACGGCTACCCCTCCATCCACAACAGCCACTGGGACCCGCTGTGGAAGGCCTGCGCAGACAACGATGTCGTGATCTGCTGCCACATCGGCACCGGCGCGAAAGCGGCCCACGCCTCGGACGAATCGCCGATCGACGCATGGATCACCTCGATGCCGATCTCGATCGCCAACTCGGCCGCCGACTGGATCTGGGCGCCGATGTGGAAGAAATTCCCCAAGCTGCGCATGGCGCTTTCCGAAGGTGGCATCGGCTGGATTCCCTACCTGCTGGAACGTGCCGACTTCACGCACAACCACCACAACGCCTGGACCAACTCCAACTTCGACGGCAAGAAGCCCAGCGACATCTTCAACAAGCACATCATCACGTGCTTCATCGAAGACTCGTTCGGCCTGAAGAACCTCGACTCCATCAACGTGGACATGGCCTGCTGGGAATGCGACTACCCGCACTCCGACTGCACCTGGCCAGAATCGGCTGATGTGTTCTGGCGGCAGGCCGGCCACCTGAGCGACGAGATCATCAACAAGATCACGCACCTGAACACGATGCGCGAGTTTTCCTACGACCCCTTCTCGATCCTGGGTCGGGAGAACTGCACCGTCGGCGCGCTGAAAGCGCAAGCCAAACACGTGAGCATCGAGCCAGCCTGTGGCATGGGCGGCGCTGCACCCCTGCGTGAACTGGAAAAGCCGGTGACCTCGGGCGACATCAACCGGATGTTTGCCTCCGCCGACGCCGGAACCGCGCTGTAAACCGCACCCGAACCGATCCCGCACACCTGGCAACCCATGGCGCTTGCATCTTTTCAATACCACCGCGTGCCGGCAGAAGCCGAGCCGCTCCGTGCCGATGTCAGGCGCTTTCTGGCCACCGCGCTGAAAGACCGCAGCGCGCTGCGTCGAGCCGATTCGTGGATGGGCGCCGACCCGGCGTTCAGCCGCGAGCTGGGGCGCCGAGGCTGGCTGGGCATGACCCTGCCTCGTGAGTACGGCGGTCACGATGCCGGCCCCTGGGCCCGCTACGTCGTGATCGAAGAGTTGCTGGCTGCCGGGGCGCCCGTTTCGGCGCACTGGATCGCCGATCGCCAGAGCGGCCCGTTGATCCTGCGCTACGGAACAGAAGCCCAGCGCCAGAAATACCTGCCGGGCATCTGCCAAGGCGAGGTCTATTTCTGCATTGGCATGAGCGAGCCCAATTCAGGCTCAGACCTCGCCTCGATTCGCAGCCGCGCGGTTCGCGATGAGGCGGCGGGCGATGGCAGCTGGCGGGTCACGGGCCAGAAGGTCTGGACCACCAACGCCCACCACGCGCAATACATGATCGCCTTGGTGCGCACGGGGGCCCCGACCAGCGAAAAGGCCGCGCGCCACGAGGGCATGTCTCAGTTCATCATTGACCTGAAGGCGCCCGGCGTCACGGTGCGCCCGATCCGCGACCTGGCCGGGGGCGAACACTTCAACGAGGTTTACCTCGACAACGTCCGGCTGGACGCCGATGCATTGATCGGCACCGAGGGCCAGGGCTGGGAACAGGTCACCGCGGAGCTCGCCTTCGAGCGCAGCGGACCGGAACGTTTCCTGAGCAGCATTGCCTTATTGCATACCTTGATCGACGCGGTAGGTCCCCAGCCCGATGCCTTGCAGGCCAACGCCGTGGGGCGCCTCTGTGCCCGCCTGGTGGTGCTGCGCCAGATGTCGCTGGCGGTCACAGCCGAGCTGGCCGCAGGCGGCAATCCAGCCTGGGCCGCCTCTTGCCTGAAAGACCTGGGCGCCGCGTTCGAGCAGGAAATTCCCGAGCTCGCCCAACAGGTGCTGGACGTGGCGCCCGCGGTTGACGGCGGCAGCGACCACGCGCAGGTGCTGGCGGCCCTGATGCAGATGGCCCCTTCTTTCTCGCTGCGTGGGGGCACACGCGAAATCCTGCGCGGCATCATTGCCCGTGGTCTTGGACTGCGTTGAGAACACACCATGCGCGAACTGTTTGAATCCACCATCGAGCGGCTGCTGGCCGACCTGATCACCCCGGAACTGGTTCGCCGTGGCGAAGCGGGTCAATGGCCCACCGAGCTGTGGGCAGCCATTGAGGAATCGGGGTTTTCCGTGGCCGCAGCGCCGGAGTCCCTGGGCGGTTCTGGTGCCAGCTGGGGCGATCTGTATGGGGTCGTGAAGGCAGCGGGGCGCCACAACCTGCCGCTGCCACTGCCCGAGACCATGCTGGCCAACTGGCTGCTGGGCCAGTGCGGCCTGGAGGCGCGCAACGAGCCGCTGGGCATCGCCATGCGGAGCACGCTGAGCCTGGACCATGCGGCCACCAGCGGGGCCTTCTTCGATGTGCCCTGGGTCGCGCCCGCAGACACACGCGTTCACGGCGTGCTGCTCGATGTCCCCTGGGGCCGCGATGTGAACCATGTGGTGGCCGTCATCCCAGGAGAAAGAACCACGCTGGTGGTGCTGGCACGCAGCGATGCGCAGATCAGCACCAAGCGCAACACCGCCGGTGAACCGCGCGACGACCTCAGCTTCAAGAACGCTATCCCCCTGGCCACCGCGAACCTGCCCGGGCACTTGAGCGACGATGTGCTCTGGTGGGGCGGTTCCCTGTTGCGCACGGCCCAAATGGCCGGCGCGCTCGAAGCCACGCTGGACCTGAGCACCCGCTACGCCACGGAGCGCGTGCAGTTCGGAAAACCCATCAGCGCGTTTCAGGCCATCCAGCACCAGCTGGCGCAAATGGCGCAGCAGACGGGCAGCGCCATCGTCAGTGCGGAGGCCGCTTTCGCCGAGTCGGATGAGCAACTGGCGGCCTGGCAGATCGCTGCGGCCAAGGTCTGTGGCGCCGAAGCCGCGGGCGCGGTGGCCGCCATGGCGCATGCGGTGCATGGCGCCATTGGCTTCACCCATGAACACGCACTGCAACTGGGCACCCGCCGCCTCTGGGCCTGGCGCAGCGAATTCGGCAACCTGGGTCACTGGGCCCAGCGGCTGGGGCAGGCCGTTGCCCAAGGTGGGGCGGCCTCGCTGTGGCCGGCTGTCACCAGTGGCCAACTGGCCGCCTTGGCCTCATCCCCGATGGACACACCATGAGCCAGCAGACCCCTACCCCTTTCTTGTTGATCAAACGCGACGGCGCCGTGCTGACGGCTCGCCTGAACCGGCCCGAAACCCGTAACGCCCTGACCGATCCGGCGCACATGGATGAACTGGTGGACTTGTGCCGTCAGATCCGCAGCGACCACAGCATCAAGGTGTTGGTGCTGACCGGCGAAGGCAGTGCCTTCTGCGCCGGTGGCAATGTGAAAGACATGCAGCAGCGCGGCGGCATCTTTGCCGGCAGCCCCTACCAGGTGCGCGACAGCTACCGGGACAGCATCCAGCGCATTCCCCTGGCGCTGTACGAGCTCGACGTGCCGGTGATCGCCGCCGTGAACGGCCCGGCCATCGGCGCAGGCCTGGACTTGGCGTGCATGTGCGACATCCGCATCGCCAGCGACAAAGCCCTGTTTGCCGAGAGCTTTGTCAAAGTGGGCATCGTGCCGGGCGATGGCGGTGCCTGGTTGTTGCCGCGTGTGATCGGCATGCCCAAAGCCAGCCTGCTGGCCTTCACTGGCGACATGATCGATGCAGCCAAGGCGCTCGACTGGGGCCTGGTCGCCGAAGTGGTGCCCGCCGACCAGCTGATGGTTCAGGCACAGGCGCTGGCGCAGCGCATTGCGCTCAACCCTTCTCACGCATTGCGACTGACCAAACGCCTGTTGCGAGAAGGCCAGCACACGCGGCTCGACACCTTGCTGGAGCTTTCGGCCGCCTACCAGGCCTTGGCCCACCACACCGACGACCACCTTGAAGCGGTCAACGCCTTTCTGGACAAGCGCCCTGCGCAGTTCACCGGACGTTGATTGCAAGATCCCACAGCCAGGACATTTCCATGCGCCCCGTATTCCGCGAAGACCACGAGCAGTTCCGTGAACAGGCCCGCCGCTTCATTGACCGTGAGATCGTGCCTCACCTGCACACCTGGGAGTCTGAGGGGATCGTGCCCAAGAGCCTCTGGATCAAGGCCGGTGAAGCCGGCTTGCTGTGCTCCACGGTGCCCGAAGCCTACGGGGGTGCGGGCGGTGACTTCGGCCATTCCGCCGTGATGATCGAAGAGCTGGCGCGCGTCAACGCCACCGCGGTCGGCTTCACCACGCACTCGGAAATCGTGGCACCCTACATCGTGGCCTACGGGACCGAAGCCCAAAAACAGCGGTGGTTGCCCAGGATGGTCAGCGGCGAGATGGTGGGCGTGATCGCCATGAGCGAACCCGGTGTGGGCAGCGACCTGCGCAGCATGCGCACTGCCGCCGTGCGCAACGCCGACAGCTACACCATCAACGGCCAGAAAACCTTCATCACCAACGGCGGCAACGCGGACCTGGCGGTGACGGCCACCAAGCTGGACCCCGCCGCCAAAGAGCTGACGCTGATCTGCGTCGAGACCGACCAGCCCGGTTTCTCCAAGGGCCGCCTGCTCGAAAAAATCGGCCTGAAGGGCCAGGACACGTCCGAGCTTTTTTTCGACAACGTGTCGGTTCCGCTGGAGAACCGTCTTGGCGAAGAGGGACAGGGATTCAAGTATCTGACCCACCAGCTGGCCTGGGAACGCACCATCATCGGCATCCGCGCGGCGGCCTCGATCGAGTCCCTGATTGACCAGACGGTTCAGTACACACGCGACCGAAAGGTGTTCGGCAAGACGGTGTTCGATTTTCAGAACACCAAATTCAAGCTCGCCGAATGCAAGGCCCAGGCCACCATGTTGCGCGTGTTCGTCGACGACTGCCTCGCGAAAGCGATGCGAGGCGAACTCAGTGCCGAAGTCGGCGCCATGTGCAAGCTCATGGGCTCCGAGATGCAGGGAAAAATCCTCGACGAGCTGCTGCAGCTGCACGGCGGCTACGGCTTCATGAGCGAGTACATGATCAGCCGCGCCTGGGTCGACGCCCGGGTGGCCCGCATCTACGGCGGCACCAGCGAGATCATGAAAGAGATCATCAGCCGATCGCTGTGACCCCCTCCTTTTATTTCAGGAAACACCCATGCCCAACATCATCTGCGTCACCCCCGACGGCAAACGAACCGAGCTGCAGGTCACCGAAGGCACCAGCGTGATGCAAGCCGCGCTGGCCAACGGTCTTCCGGGCCTCAACGCCGACTGTGGCGGGGCCTGCCAGTGCGCGACCTGCCACGTGTATGTCGAACAACCCTGGGCCGATCAACTGGCCGCCGTCGGTGACACCGAAGACGCCATGCTGGACTGCACGGGCGAGCCCCGTCAGCCCAACAGCCGACTGTCCTGCCAGTTGATGGTTACTGCTGCGCTGGACGGCATGGTGGTGCGGTTGCCCGCCGTGCAATAGTCTCCGATCACACCCCGATCAGGGTTCGGTCGCGGCCCAGGCCCCCACATGAGCGAACCTGCGGCAACGCCTGGGCGGATCAACCTCGGGATCGTTTCCATTGTCTGTTTCAACTTCGCGTCCTACGTCTGCAACGGGCTGCCGCTCGCGGTGCTGCCCGGTTATGTGCTGAGCGACCTGGACCTGGGTCCCGTGTTTGCCGGGCTGGTGATCGGCGTGCAGTATATGGCCACTTTGTTGTCGCGCCCGCTGGGCGGCCAGCTGGCCGACCGATGGGGTTCCAAACGCGTGGTGCTGTACGGGCTCGGCGGACTGGTTCTCAGCGGGGTGTTGACCAGCCTCGCGATCTTCCTACATGCCCCACTCTGGCTGGGCGCAGGGCTGCTGCTGGCGGGACGCGTGGTTCTGGGCGTCTCCTCTGCCCTGGTATCGACACCGTGCTGCACCTGGGCCATCGGCCTGTACGGCACCCAGAACACGGCCCGCGTGATGTCGTGGAACGGCATTGCCGCCTACGGTGGAACCGCGCTGGGAGCTCCTCTGGGCGTGATCGTTCGCGATGGAACACACCTGATCGGCATCGGACTGTGCACCGCCCTGCTCGGCCTTCTGGCCCTGCTGTTCGCCTCGACCCGGCCAGCGGCAACCATCGTGTCGGGCGCCCGGCAACCCTTCCACCATGTGTTCCTGGCGGTCGTGCCCAACGGCATCGCCATGGCCTGCAGTTCGGTGGGTTTTGGCGGCCTCACCGCCTTCATCGCGCTCTATTTCAACAGCCTCGGGTGGGACAACGCCGCCTACTGCCTGAGCAGTTTCGGTGTGGCGTTCATCGTCACCCGACTGGTTTCCCCCAACTTGCTGCCTCGGTTCGGTGGCTACCGGGTGGTCGCGGCGTGCATGCTCGTCCAGAGCCTGGGTTTGCTGCTGATATGGCAGGCCCCCTCACCCGAACTGGTGATGCTCGGTGCCGGGCTGACCGGTATCGGTGTTTCATGGGTCTACCCGGGGCTGGGGGTGGAAACCCTTGAGCGCACACCCCCTGCCAATCGGGGTGCGGCGCTCAGTGCCTTGTCGCTGTTCTTTGATCTGGCGGTGGGCCTGGCCGGACCGTTGATGGGCTTGATCGCATCGGGTTGGGGTTACGCCGAGGTGTTCCTGGTCTCGGGGCTGCTGGGCATCGCGGGCTTCCTGTTGGTGATGCAGCTTCGCCGAACCGTCCACCGTTCCAGCGCCTGAAGGCACCCCACCCGATCCACCCCGCGCGACCGAACCGGCGAGAGCCAAGGAGCCTGTTGTGATCCAGCGACCCGACCATTTCACCATCGTGACCGACCAGCTGGAGGCCACCCGCGGCTTCTACGTCGACCTGCTGGGCATGCGCGAGGGCCCGAGACCTCCGTTCCCGGTCCCGGGACTGTGGCTCTATGTGCACGACCACCCCGTCCTGCACGTGGTGGCCGTGGACCAGATGCCCACGCCCCGACGGGGTGCGCTCGACCACATGGCGTATTGGGCCGAAGGACTGATGGACACCATCGCCTGCTTGCGTGCACACGGTGTGAGCCTGCGCTTGATCCGTTCCCCGGGCGCGAGCAGGACATGGCAGCTGTTTTTCAACGACCCCAACGGCGTCGAAGTTGAGCTGGATTTTGCGGAGACCGAAACGCCACCCGACGACTGGAAAACGCTCTCGGGTCGTGTGCGCTAAATCAGGCCTTCGTAGCTGCCGCCATCCACCTGAAGGTTCTGGCCACTGATGTACCCCGCCTGCGCCGAACACAAAAAGGCACAGGCATCCGCCAGCTCTTCGGGTCGGCCAAAACGCCTGGCGGCGACCGGCTTGAGCAATTCGGCGCGCGCTTGTTCCAGCGTGATCTGCCGGCGCTCGGCCAGCTGCCCGGTCATGTACCGAATGCGATCGGTCTCGATGCGTTCGAGCAGCAGGTTGTTGATGGTGACGTTGTCGCGCACCACCTCGTTGGACATCGCTTTTGAGAAAGCGGTCAGGCCCGCGCGCGAAGCGGTGGAAAGCCCGAGCATCAACTTGGGTGACTTCACCATCGCCGACGTGATGTTGACGATGCGCCCGAAGCGACGCTCCCGCATCCCGGGCACCACCGCCTGAATCAGCAGAATGCCGCTGAGCATGTTGCCCTCGACGGCGGCGATCCAGGTGGCGTGGTCCCATTGCCCGGCCTCACCGGGCGCCGGCCCCCCGTTGTTGGTCACCAGGATGTCGGGGGCCGGGCAGGCGGCCAGCAGCGCCGTGCGGCCTGCATCGGTGCTCACATCCGCCACCACCACGACGGGAGGGCGTCCCGAGATGGAAGCGATCTCCGCAGCGGTCGCATGCAGCGTGTCC
This sequence comes from Hydrogenophaga sp. LT287, assembly GCF_055702805.1. Taxonomy (NCBI): domain Bacteria; kingdom Pseudomonadati; phylum Pseudomonadota; class Betaproteobacteria; order Burkholderiales; family Comamonadaceae; genus Hydrogenophaga; species Hydrogenophaga sp. LT287. The sequence goes on from NZ_JBVPZC010000017.1 coordinate 11,722, forward strand.
GCGTGGCGACCATTGATCACCACCAGGCAGCCTTCGCGCGCGAGCGCCACGGCACAGGCCTTTCCGAGCCCCCGCGATGAAGCGCAGACGATGGCCTTTCGGCCCGCAATGCCCAGGTCCATCGTGGCCGCCTATTCGAGTTTGCCCATGCGCCGGACCGCCTGGGTCAGGCGTGCGGCATCCTGGTCCCAAAAGGTCCGGAACTTGGCCGCGTCCAGGTAGGCCGGGCCGCCCTCTGCCTTGAGCAACGCCTGCTTGAACTCGGCATTCTCTGTGGCCATCCGAAACGCAGAGCGCAGCCGGTCCACCACGGCAGCAGGGGTGTCCAGGGGAACAAACGCGCCCGTCCAGGGCTGCACATCCACATTCAGACCCAAAGCCGCGGTGTTTGGAACCGAAGGAAACTGCGGCCACGCTTCAGCGCCCACGGTTGCCAGGATGCGCAGCTTGCCGGCACGGACCTGGGACGTGATCGACGAGCGAGGCAGCATGGTGAAGTCCACCTGACCACCCAGCAGCCCCACCATCAAGGGACCGCCGCCCGCATAAGGAATGTGGTTGAGCTTCAGCTGCGCTTCATGGGCAAAGATCTCGATCGGCACGTGCACGGTGCCGTAGTTGCCCGACGAGCCGTAGCTCACCTCACCCGGCTTTGAGCGCGCCTGGACCATCATTTCGCCCAAGGATTTGAAAGGGCTCTCGGCCCTGACCACGATGGCCAGGGGGTCGGTGCTGACGCGTGCGATCGGCCTGAGCTGGCTCAACAAGAAGGCCGGCTTCTGTTGATTGACCACGGCCTGTTCAGGCAGGGTGGACACACTCGACAGGGCGAAGAGCACCGAATAGCCATCGGGCTTGGCGGTGGCCACCGCAGCCGCCCCGATCGCACCCGCCGCACCGGCCCGGTTCATCACCACCACGGGTTGCCCAAGCGCCCGCTCCAGCGAGGGGGCCAGCAACCTCGCCACGCTGTCGGCCAGTCCACCAGGCGGAAATGGCACCACCAGGTTCACGGCCCTGGCGGGAAAGGCTTCCTGGGCGCCCAGCAGCGGGGACAACCCAATGGCTGCACTGGCCAGCAGCCACTGGCGACGGGACATCACAAACGAGCGCTTCATACCGTCTGGCTCCTCAGTCCCACACCACATGCAATTCGTGCGGCCCACGCAGCTGGGCACCAGTGATCCTCGGCGCGGGCTGCGCGGGATCCAGTCGCAAGTTGGGCAACAGATCGAGCACCGCGTTCAGCGCCACCTGCATCTCGGTCTTGGCGATGAACTGACCGATGCACATGTGCGGGCCGAAGCCAAAGCCAAACGACGGCTTGGGTTTGCGGTCGATGTCGAACTGGTCCGCGTGCTCAAAAGCTTCTTCGTCTCGGTTGGCCGACATCACGATGGCCTGCACCATGGCCCCCTTGGGAATCTTCACCCCATCGATCTCCAGATCCTGCGCCGCCTGGCGCACCTTGAACGTGGCAACGGGCTCAAACCGCACCGCCTCATCGATGGCCTTGCCCACCAGCGCGCGGTCGTTGCGAACCCGTTCCAGCAGCTCCGGGCGCTCCAGCAGCAACACCAGCAGCGAACCAAACGTGCGTGTGGTGGTTTCGCCGGCCGCCGGCAGCAGCGAACGCACGAAGGTGGTGATCTCATGGTCGTCGAGCTGGTGGCCTTCGTACTCCGCGCGGATCAGCCTGCTGATCAGGTCGTCGCCCGTCGCACCCGCAGCTCGCACCTGAACCACGGCCTCCTTGACCGCGTCGTAGAGCTGCTTGGCGGCCTCCATGGCCGCCCCACGTGCCTGGGCCGCCTTTTCCGGGTCGACCTGAGGGCCTGCCAGGATCGCAAGTGCCCAGGCCGCAACCTGTTTGACACGTTCAGGCTCGTTCTCCGGGAAGCCGATCAGCGAATAGATCAGGCGGATCGGGAAGTGCAACGCAAAGTCCATCAGATCGGCACGCTTGCTGGCCACCAGGGGCTGCAGGTACTCGCTGCGGACGATGGCGTCCATCTTCGGCTTCCACCGGTTCACCACCTCGGGCATGAAGATCGGCTGCAGCAACGCGCGGGCCTTGCGGTGCTCGTCGCCGTCCATGCCGGTCAGGATCAGGCCGTCGAAAAACGCGCCCAGACCTTCCGCGATGAAGCCGCTGGTGAAGTTGGTCGCATCCCGAAGCACCGCCATCACATCGCGGTACTTGAAGACGGTGAACGTCGGGCGGTTCGCGTCCAGCCCCGCAATGTTGGGAACACCGAGACCCGCCATGAAGTTCTCCGCGATCACTGGCGAGTCGCGGCGCATGACCGCGTAGACCGCGTTGAGGTCGACATCGGAACCCCGGTAGTTGTCTGCGACGCCCGCAAAGGCCTTCTCAAGGCTGCTGGTGGTGGTGGTGGTCATTTCAGGCTTCCTGCCCGGCCTTCACAGGCGCGTAGGACATCGATTTATTTATGAACAGTTTTAGAAATTCTGCATTACTTAACACGAAACCACAAGCGGGTAAACCTGCAACGAATCATAGTAAACACCTATGTCACTCTGGTTTTAATATGATCACAATCACCATATCTGTTCAATATTAACTCGACCTGCTCCAGCAGGACTCGAACCTGGTTCAGCTCAAGACATCCACCGCGCCACCCGAAGACCATGAACGCCCGCCCGGTCCACCTCGAACCACCTGAGGCCGAACAGCCTGAAGCCGATCACCGCCACCGCGTGGCGAGCGAGCGCCGTGCCCGTATGCGGGAGCGCCTGATCGCAGCGACCATGGATGTCTACAGCCAGAGCACCGGGGGACGCCGCCCGGTGATCGACGACGTGATCCGTGCGGCCGATGTCTCGCGCGGCACTTTCTACAAGTACTTCGACACGCTGGACGAGGTGCTGACCGAGATAGGCCACAGCGCGGCGAGCGAGATGCTGCTCAGCTACGACCGCCTGTTCGGACCGCTGGAGGATGGCGCGGTGATGCTGGCCACGGGCCCGCTGATGGCCCTGGCTCGCGCAGCCATGGACCCTGCTCACGGCGCCATCATTTCGCACGCCGACATGGTCGACCGTATCAGCGGCGACGATCCCCGGCGCCAGCAGGTGTACCGCAGCCTGAACCGTGGGCGCGATCAAGGCATCTTTGAATTCGGCGCCATCGAGGCCGCCTTCGACCTGGTGATCGGCACCAGCATCGAAGGGGCCAGGCGCATATCCCGAACCGGCCAGCTCGACGGTGCCTGCATCCGCGAGACCGTGGTCATGCTGCTGCTGGGCCTGGGCATGAAGCGGCCCGCCGCGCGCCGCGCCGTCGACTCCGCCTGGCAGCTGCTGCAAGGCGCCTCCGAACACCTGCACTGGTGGAAGCCGGTCAACCCCGTCTGAATCCGCCCTTCCGCGAATCTGCCCCTTTCCCACTGGAACCTGAATGAGCACGAACACCCCTTACGACGCCATCGTCATTGGCGGAGGCCACAACGGACTGGCCTCTGCCTGCTACCTCGCCGCCGAGGGCCGCAAGGTCGTCGTGCTCGAATCCCTCGCCAAAGTCGGCGGAATGGCCTCGTCGGGCTACCTCATCCCCGAGGCGCCCAAGCACCTGGTGCACCCCTGCGCGCTGGACCTGATGTCGCTGCGCGTGCACCCCATGATGCCGCTCGAACTGCAGCTGGAACGGCATGGTTTTCGCCAGACCGAAATGGACCCCGGTTATGTGTACCTGCACCCGGACGGCAGCTCGCTGGTGTTCGGCCGCAGTGCGGAGCAGACCGCCGCCGAGATCCGCCGCTTCAGCGAAGCAGACGCCACGGAATTCCTGGCCCTGATGAAGCTGGTGAACACCTTCATCGACCTGGCCATCCCCATGATGCGGGTCGATCCGGCGCAGAAGAACCTGGGGGCGAAATGGCAGGCGCTCAAGGTCTTGATCAAGAACCGGCACATGAAGCCGGAGCTCATGGGCTTGATCGGGAGCCCCGCCTACACCTCGATCATGGAACGCTTCGAGCACCCGGTGACGCAGTCCGCCCTGTGCTGCCTGCTGGGCGCTGCCGGCCCGATCACGGGGGAAGCCACCGGCGTGTATTTCGCTTTGCTGGGCTTCATCCAGCGCTTTGGCCTGGGCCGCGCCGTGGGGGGCATGCAGACGCTGTCCAACGCGCTGGCGGCCCGTTTGACCGAGCTCGGCGGCGAGATCCGGCTCAACACGCCCGTGGCCGAGATCGTGGCCAAGAATGGCCAAGCCCAAGGTGTCCGTCTTGCCAGTGGTGAGGTGCTGAAATCACGCAGCGTGATCGCTGCGGTGCACCCCAAAGTGGCGCTGCACATGGTGACGCCCGGCGCCGTCGAGCGTCGCTACCTGACGCGGGTCGATCTGGCCCCCGCCAACGGCCATGGCGGTTCGCCCATGAAGATCGACATCGCGCTCAGCGGTCAGGTGCGCGCGAGCCGCCACGAAGCCCTGCGCAGCGACGGGCTGAGCCTGCGCAAGAGCGTGCTGCTGATCGGCACCGTGGAGGCGGTGCTCGACAACTTCAAATGCGCCGCCCGCGGCGAAGTGTCCCAGCTGCCCTACCTGTGGGCCACGGCGCCTAGCGCGGTCGATCCCACCCAGGCGCCCGAGGGCCAGGACATTGCGTACCTGTACCCGATCGCCATGCCACTGGAACCGCGCGAAGGATGGGATGCCATCCGCAACCAGGTGACCCAAACGGTCATCGACCAGACGGAGGCCTACCTCCCCGGCCTCAAGGCGCTGGAGATCGGTCGGCGCGCGGAGGCCGCGCCAGACTTTTCGAGGCGCTTGAACGTGCCCAACGGCTGCGTGGTGCACATCGACACCGGCGCCTCGCGAACCGGTCTCATGCGCCCCGCCTTCGGGCTGGGTGGCGAGACGCTGCCGGTCAAGGGCCTGTTCTTCGGTGGAGCGGGCATCCATCCCGGTGGCGGCATCAACGGGCTGCCCGGCCGCATCGCGGCGGGCCGCGTGAAACGCTATCTGAAGTAAGTCCGCCATCCCCTGCCTCGAAACCCACTTCCAACCCTGAAGGAGACGCTCCATGAGTACCGCCCCAAAAACCACCACCGAAAACGCCCAGAAGCTCGAAGCCGCCTATGCCAGCGTGTCCGACCTGTACCGCGGCAAGACGGACGACCTTTACGCCGCCTGCCGCGAGATGCGCAAGACCACACGCGTCTACGAAGGAGACTTCATCGCCAAGTTCCTGGGGGTTCCGACCAACGCGGGGCTCCAGACCAAACCGACCTACGCAGTGTTCCAGTACCAGGACGTGATGAACGTGCTCAAGGACGCCAACACCTTCACCAGCGGCTTCATCCTGGAAGGCATGGGCAAGGTGTGGGACGGTCTGATGATCCTCGGCATGGACGGCGATGCCCACCGCAAGGTGCGCTCCCTGCTGCAGCCGGCCTTCATGCCCGAGAACGTGAACAAGTGGCGCCCGAAGATCGACCGGGTCGCGCGCGAGGACTTCCTCATGCCCTTGCTGCCCAACAAAAAAGCCGACCTCATGGAAATGGGCCTGAACTTCCCGGTGCGTGCCATGTACGCCCTTGTCGGCTTCCCGGAAGACAACCCCGATCAGTACAACCAATACGCGGTCTGGGCGCTGTCGATGCTGGCGGCGAACCAGCTGGACAAGGCCAAGGCCGAAGAAGGCCGGCGCATCGCCGCGATTGCCGTCAAGAGCTTGTACGACGCGCTGATGGAACAGGTGAAGCGGCGCCGCGCCGAGGGCGCCACGGGCGACGACCTGATCACCCGCCTGATGAACGCCGAATACGAAGGCCACCAGTTGGATGACCACGAGGTCGCCACCTTCGCCCGCTCCTTGCTGCCCGCCGCCGGCGAAACCACCACACGCACCTTCAGCGCCGCGATGACGTTCCTGCTGACCGTCCCCGGCCTGATCGACCGCGTGCGCAACGACCGCGCCCTGGTGTCCAAGCTGATCGACGAAGCCGTGCGCTTCGAACCCTCTTCCACCTTCAAGGTGCGCGAGACCTCGGCCGATGTGCAGATCGGCGACGTCCTGATCCCCAAGGGCTCGTTCGTGCAGTGCATGGTCGCATCAGCCAACCGCGACGAAAGCGCCTTCGAGAACCCGGACGTGTTCGACATCGACCGCCGCCAGAAACCGTCTTTCGGCTTCGGCTTCGGACCGCACATGTGCATTGGCCAGTTTGTGGCCAAGCTCGAACTGAACTGCGCGATCAACGGCATCCTGGATCTCTTCCCCAATGTGCGGCTCGACCCCGAGCAACCCGCGCCGAAGATCGAAGGCGCCCACCTGCGCGGTGCCAAAAGCGTGCACGTGATCTGGGACTGAGCGAGGCCCATCCGATCATGCGAACTTTTGACACCATCCCCGAGCGCTCCGACTTCGGCTACCAGTGCCTGGTCGGCCCGCAAAAGGTCAGCGGCGCCCAGCTGGCTGACCTGCGCGACCACTTTGGCCTCAAGCTCACCAAGCACATGCCGTTCGGCAGCGTGCGCGACGAAGACGGCCACATCTACTCCATGGTGCGCGCCCTCAACGCGCCGGGCAGCACGCCCAACCCCACCAAGTTCATCTACCAGAGCACCCGCCTGGACGGAAAGAACATCCGCATCGACAAGGAAAATATCGCCCCCCGGGCGCTCACCATGTTCCCGGCGCGCGGACTCGATGGCGACACCGCCTGGTGGTCCAGCCACCCGGAAGAACCCGGCCAACCCTGGCGGTTGACCGCCTCGGGCACCGACTTCAGCTGGAAGGAAGAAGGCCTGTTCGACCTCACCGGCAAGCTCATCGGCAACGGCATGCAGTGGTACCTGCCGGGTGTGGACTGGGGCACCTTCTACGTCGCGCAGCTCTACGACGTGCAGGGCACCTGCGAGGGCAAACAGGTCAAGGGCATCATTTCGCTGGACCAGGCCTGGATGGCCGAAGGCGCCGCCATCCACATGCACAAGGACCTGGTGGTCAACAACAAGATGCACGTCATCTGGTGGAACTTCGCCACGATCTACAAGGACGGGAGTTGGGACGTCGGCTCCTTCCTGGTCGGTCACGACAAACTGGGCTACGCCATTTTCCAGAACGAAAAGGGTGAGGTCCGCTGCACCACGGACACCGAGGGCACGGTGCGCCATGAAGCCGATGGCTGGTTTGCCGAAGAGGCTCGCATCGTGCTGGAAGGCAAGGAGGAGTGGGAATTCCTGCCCGACCCGAGGGGCCGGATGATCGATTTCGTGGGCGGCTTCCCCATCACCGCCCAGCAGGAGGGTCGCTGGCGCAAGGTGGGTGACACCCGTGAGCCCGACCGCTGGATGGCCTGGGGCGAAAGCGACAAACGAAACGGCACGGCACGCAATGTCCGTGGCACCGAAACCTGAACCGGAGACCACGCCATGGACACATCCACCATCGAACACTTTCTGCACACCCAGGTGCAGGCCTGGAACCGGGGCGACAAGGAGGGCTTCTTCGCCGCCTACCGCACAGCAGCACCCGAGGGCTTGCAGATCGAGTACGTGGGCCGCGGGCCTGCGGGCGAGGGCTGGCCGGTGCTGGAGGGCATGTGGGCCCAACAGAGCGCCAAGATCGAGATCGAAGAAGTCGCGCTGATCATCAACGGCAACGAGGCCGCGTGTCACAACCGGAACAACGTGCGCGGCAGCACGTTGGCCATCGAGACCATCGAGCTCTACAGCTTTGACAACGGCAAGCTCACCGTGCGCTATTTCGTTCGCCAACCTTGAGTGCCTGCACCGAAAGAAAACACCATGTCCCAAATCAACCCCGAGCAGATTCAACGTTTCATGACCGGCCAGGTTCGCTGTTGGAACCACCACGACAAGGCCGGTCTGCTGGCGCTTTACCGTGAAATGGCCCCTGCCGAACTGAACATCGAATACGTGGGCCGCGCCGAGCAGGCCGATGGCTGGCTCGTCATCGAAGAGATGTTCGACAAACACAACCACCAGTTCCGCCTGGAGGTGGTGAACACCATCATCAACGGCAACGAGGCCGCCGTGCACCACCGCAACTGCATCGTGGGCAGCAGCCAGGTGATCGAGAGCATCGAGACCTACCGGTTTGGCCCGGGCACCCTGCACGTGCGCTACTTCCTGCAACCACCCCAGGACGCCAGCGTGAATCTCGAACAGTTCCGCGGCTTCGCCACCAGCACACCGGAGACGCCATGAGCAAGCCCACCCTTCCCGGCCCCCACGAAGGCCGCTTCAAAGACCAGATCGCCATCGTCACCGGGGGTGCTTCAGGTATCGGTGAAGCCACCTGCCGGCGGCTCGTCGCCGAAGGCGCCACCGTGGTGGTGGCCGACGTCAACGCCGAACGTGCCGCGACACTGGCCGCAGAACTGGGCCCGCGTGCCAGTGCACAGGTCTTTGACGCTGCCGACGTGCGCAGCATCCAGCAACTGGTACAAGGAACGGTGGATCGTTTCGGCCGCCTGGATGTGCTGCACAACAACGCGGCATTGAGTTCTCCGGCCATACACGCCAAAGACAAGAACGCCATCGACATCGAATTCGAGGTCTGGGATCAGGTCATGGCCGTGAACCTGCGCGGCTACCTGGCCGGCTGCAAGTACGCCTTGCCGACCATGATCGCCCAGGGCGGCGGAGCGATCGTGAACACCGCGTCCACCGGTGGGTTTTCGGGTGACATCACGCGCATGGCCTACAGCGTGTCCAAGGCGGCCATCATCGGCCTGACCCGCCAGATCGCCACCCACCATGGCGCCCAGGGCGTGCGCTGCAATGCCGTTGCCCCGGGCCTGGTGCTGACACCGGGCACGCGCGGTGCGGCGGCCAGCGTGATCGACGTGATGCAGCGCCATTTGCTGGTGCCTGAATTCGGTGAACCCGAAGACATCGCCGCGCTGGTGTGCTTCCTGGCATCGAGTGAAGCGCGCTACATCAACGGCCAGACCTACATCGTCGACGGCGGCATGCTGGCCCACAACCCGACCATGGCCGACCTCGTCGACATGGCCAAATCCAAGAGCCATGGAACCCGGTGAACCTCTCCCGTTGCGGACGGCGCCAGCCAATGGGCAGGCCGACCTGATGCCACACACGCCCTCCAACTCGCTGCTCGAACCCTTCCGGGGTTCGGGCTTTCGTTATTTGTGGCTGGCCTGGCTGTCCGGCAACATGACCATGTGGATGCACGAGGTGACGGCCGCCTGGCGCATGACCCAGCTCACCGAAAGCCCCGTCTGGGTGGCCTGGGTGCAGGCGGCCGGCACACTGCCCCTGTTTGTGCTGGGTCTGGCCAGCGGCGCCCTGGCCGATCTGCTCAACCGCAGACGTTTTCTGGCCGTGGCACAAGCCTGGATCGCTGTGGTGGCGGCGGTTCTGGCGGTCCTCGCCGGCAGCAATGCCCTGACGCCAGGAACGCTGTTGCTGCTGTGCCTGCTCAATGGCATCGGCTTGGCGTTCCGGTTCCCGGTGTTTTCGGCCCTGGTGCCCGACCTGGTCGAGCGGCGCCTGCTCTCGTCGGCCCTGACCCTGAACGCGCTGGCCATCAACCTGACACGTGTGCTGGGTCCGATCGTCGCGGGCATCGTGCTGGCCTGGCAAGGGTCGGCGATGGTGTTTGCGCTCAATGCCGTGCTGTCCATCCTGGCCGGCGTGCTGATCTGGCGTGCCCCTATTCCCCCGCACACGCCCCCCACCGAGCGCACCCGGTTGCTGCAGGCCATGCGCGATGGCGTGGGCCACGCACGGGCCTCGCCCATCCTCCGGGCGGTGTTGTTCCGCGCTTTCGTGTTTTTCGCCCAGGCCGTGGCCTTGGTGGCCTTGCTGCCTCTGGTCGCCAAAGGTCTTGGTGCCAACGAAGCCACCTACACCGCCCTGCTCGCGGCCATGGGCGCGGGCGCCGTGCTCGCAGCCATGGCCCTGCCCCGTCTGCCAGCCATGGCGGCGCGCAACCGCATCATCGATGCCGGCGTCTGGCTGCACGCGCTGGCCACGCTGGGCGCTGTCTGGGCGCCCAACGCGTGGACGCTGGCACCCGCGCTGGCGCTCTCGGGTGCGGTCTGGCTGTGTGTGGCCAACACGCTCACCATGTCGGCTCAGCTGGTGCTGCCCACCAAGCTGCGCGCCCGCGGCATGGCGATCTACCAGATGAGCATCATGGGCGGCAGCGCCGGAGGAGCTGTTCTGTGGGGCGTGGTGGCCGAGCACACCTCGGTGAGTTCATCCCTGGTGGTCTCCGCGGTGTTCAGCGTGCTGCTGCTGCTGTGGACCCGTGGCACCAGCCTGGAAGATCGCACCCCTCACTGAGTCTGCTGTGCCTGAACGCCCAGGGGGTGCTGCCTGGCGTCTTTGAATCCAAACACCTCCACCCCGACCGCTTCGCAGTCGGGGTAGACATCGGGCTTTTCGGTCGAGACCCGCGCGGCCAGCACCTGGGGATGGGCCAGCAACGCGCGCAGCAGATCATCGGCCAGCGTTTCCTGCAGCTGGATGTGCCCTCGATCCACCCGTTCACGAACGATCTCACGCACAAAGTCGTAGTCCACCACCTCATCCAGCGCATCGCCCACCGGCGTGCTGCAAGCAAGTGGCACGTACAGATCCACATTGATCCGAACGCGTTGCCGGCGCCCCTGTTCAAAGGCATGCGCCCCAATGCCGATATCCACCTCATGGTTACGCAGGAACAGACGCCTGCATTGCGCCAGTTCGGAAATCAGGAGCGCGTGGGGCATGTCAGTGGGCTTCCATTTCGCGTGCCAGAAACATCACGTCGCGCGCCTGGCGAGACAGGTGCTGGCCACCGTCCACCAGGATCGTGGAGCCGGTCGTGGCGGGTGAGGTCAGCAGGAAACGCACCGCGCCGGCAATGTCCTCCGGGGGTGAACTGCGCTCCAGGGGATTGAGTCGCTGGCCCACAGCAAACTCCTGTTCGCTCATCGGTCCGGACAGCAGGGTGAGACCCGGGGCCACGCCACTCACACGCAGCTGCGGCGCCATGGCCATGGCCAGCATCTTGGTGGCCGCCTCCAGCGCCGCCTTGGACAGGGTGTAGGAGAAGTAGTCAGGGTTGGGATTCCACAACTTCTGATCGAGCAAATTCACCACGCACCCCGTGCGCCCGGTGTCTTTCAGGTGCTGGTACAGACCTTGGGCCAGCAAAATGGCGGGCGCGGTGTTGGCCTTCCAGTGCCGCTCCATGGCAGCCAGTCCGAAGGTCTCGGCGTTGTCGTACTCAAAGGTGGATGCGTTGTTCACCACCGCATCGATGCGGCCGAAACGCTTCACCACCTCGGGCACCAGCGCACAGCAACTGGCCTCGTCACTCAAATCGGCAAAGAGGGCTTCCGCCTGCCCTGGGTGGCGGCGCAGTTCCCGCAAGGTGTCTTGCGCTTCGGCCGACGAATGGCGGTAGCTGAACGCGACGCTCCATCCGGCGGTAGCCAGGTCGAGCGCGATGGCCCGCCCGATGCGGCGTGCGCCGCCGGTGACAAGTACGACAGAACGGGACATCAATGTGCGCTCCAGATAACGAATGGGGATCGGGCGAGGAAACGGTTGACTACCGTGCGGCGACTCAGCGGTCCAGGGCCAAAGCACGGCGCCGCGCGGGGCGGTCGGCACGTGCGAGGTAGGCGTCGATGACCGGACAGTCCCCCAGCAGCGGCCGCGCCATCTCGAACAGGCTCATGAAGAGGATGTCGGCAGCGGTGAAGCGTGGGCCGAGCAGGTAGGGGCCGCGTTGCAGCGTGTGCCTGATGTGCCGCATCATCGATTCGTTGAGGCCGCCCATCGCCGGGTCCTGCGCCAGCAGACCCTGCCCCTTCATGTAGACCAGCGGTTCGGTCAAGCCCACCTGATAGAACAGCCAGGTGAGGTAGGCGCCGCGCAGCGCATGGCCCACCGGCACACCGACTTCCGCATCGGGATACAGATCGGTCAGGTACAGAGCAATGGCCGCCGTTTCCGACACCAGATGACCCTCGTGTTCCAGTGCCGGCGTGAATCCGTGCGGATGCGGGTTGCGAGGATCGGCCTCGCTGCCGTCGGCGCGCGGGTACTTCACCACCACAATCTCCCGGTCGGCGCCCAGCTCCTCCAGCAGCCACAGGATGCGCGTTGAATTGGAACCGGGTGAGTGATACAGCTTCAGCATCGTGTTTCCTTGCGGTGGTTTGACCGGAATGATTGGCGTGGGTGCACAGTGGTGTGCTGCACCCGTCAGGCGTGCCTGGCCCGGGAAGGCAAGCCGAATGCGGCCCAGGCGCCCGCAGACAGCGCCGCCCCTGTCATCCAGAACACCGGCGCGACACCCAGCACGGCGCCCACGGCACCAAAACTCAAGGGCATCACCAGGGTGGAGAAGTGGATGACGGTGGACCGAAGCCCCAGCGCCTCACCCTGGCGCTCGGGCGGGGTGAAGCTGTGCAGGCTGGACATGACCGCGGGCTGGATGGCACCCAGCCCCAGGCCCATGGTGCCAGCACAGACGGCCATGGCCCACGCACTGTCCAGCCAGGGGTAGAGCAGAAACACCGACGCCGTCAGGGCCAGCGCGCCGGTCATCACCCACCGGGGTTGCAAACGCTCCGCCATGAATGGAATCGCCAGTCGCACGGAGGCCGACGTGACGGCGTAACTGGCCAGCACCATGGCAATGGCGGATGCGCTCAATCCCCGCTCATGGCCCAGGATCGGCAAGGCAAATGCGTGTGCGTCCCAGCAAGCGGCAATCAGCCAGTTGATGAAGAACAGCCGCCGAAGATCGCTGTTCCCCAGCAGGTCCCAGGCCTTCTGTGGCGCGGCCACCGGTTTGGCCGGCGCCCGGGGTGCTTCAGCAGGCACCCGGGTGGTGGCGAGCAGCGTCCCCAAGGGAAACAGCGCCAAACCGACAAACGCGGCGCGGTAGCTCACTTGGTCGATCAGCGCGCCCGCCAGCAAGGGACCGAGAAACGTGGCGATGGACGGAGCGAGCGCCACCCAGCTGAAAATTTTCAGGCGTTCGGCCTCGCCACGGGCCAGCCGGCCGGCGGTGCGCTGGAGCGCAATCATGCCCATCGCCGAGCCTGCGCCCACCAGGGCGGCGGCGGCTCCCAGTGCCCACACATGGGAACTCAACGCTGCGAGCACCGCCCCCACCAGGGCCAGCAAGGCGCCGATGCGCGTCGCCAGGTGGTACCCCCGCCGGTCCACCAGACGACCGGCGGGAATGGCCAGCAAAAAGGGGAACACGGCAAACAGGGCCATCAGCAGCCCGATCACGGCCGCGCCACGCGCCTCGTTCACCCCCAGCAAGGGGATGGTCATGCGCATGCCGTTGAGGCAGCCATGCAAACCGACCTGGGCAGCGACCAGCGTCAGCAGCGTCCACCCGAACCGGGAACGCTCGCTGCGGGCCGCCGGGTCAACCGAGAGCATCCTCGATCGCCGAGATCAGCCGTGCGTCATCGGGTGCCACATCGGGGGCAAAACGGGCCACCACCACACCGTCGCGGTCGATCAGGAACTTCTCGAAGTTCCACATCACATCGCGCTCCCCTTGGGGAAGCAGCTGGTGCTTGGCCAAGGTGTCGCGCAGCAACGGGTCGCCGGACGCCACGGCTTGTGGCTGCGCGGCAATGAGAGCGGCATACAGCGGGTGCCTTGGTTCGCTGTTGATCCGCAATTTAGAGAACAACGGAAAGTTCACGTGGTACTCGGTGTCGCAGAAATCTCGGATCTCGCTCTCGCTTCCCGGCTCCTGCCCCGCAAAGTCGTTGCAGGGAAATCCCGTCACCTGCAGTCCACGGAGGTGAAACCGGTCGTGCAGGGCCTGCAGGCCGGCGTACTGCGGGGTCAGCCCACATTGGGACGCGACGTTGACGACCAGGATCGCCTGCCCCTTGAAGGGGGCAAGGCTGGTGTCGGAGCCGTTCAAGGCTTGAACAGGAATGCCGAAAATCGATGAGCTCACGGTGGCATTTCCTCGTAGGCTTGTTGAACCAGAGTCATGCGGCCGCCCGCCAGCATCAACGCGCAGAACATCTGCAGCTCCACGGTTTCAGCGGTCGAAAAGTGCGCCGCCAGCGCGGCAAAATGGGATTCATCAACGGCGTGTGCGTCGGCCGCGAACAGCTCGGCATAGGTCAGTGCCGCGCGCTCGGCAGGCGTGAAGTGCTCGCTGCCGGTCTGCAGGCAGTTGAGGGCTTCAATGTCTTGCGCGTCCACGCGGTCGCTCTTGCGCGCCAGCTGGCAGGCCTGGCACTGCGTGATGCTGGCGATGCGCAGGCGCACCAGCTCCCGCAGGCGCGAGTCCAGCACCCCATGGTTGTGGAACTGGTCCAGCAGCGCCAGCCAGGCCAGCGCCGCCTGCGGCCGGTGGGCCCACACCTGCACCGGCACGGTGGAACTGAGCATGCGGGTGTCCACGCCCCGCTGCACGGCCTCACCCAGTGGCGCCGGAAAATCGGCCAGCGGAACCAGCGGCAAACGCGCCACGGTCACAGACGCTCGATCAGCGTGGCGGTGGCCATGCCACCAGCGCAACAGATGGCCTGCAGCGCATAGCGGCCACCGCGGCGCTCCAGCTCGTGCAGCATCGAGGTCATGATGCGCGCACCACTGGCCCCCAGGGGGTGGCCCAGCGCGATGGCGCCGCCATTGACATTCAACCGCTCGGCGGACACACCCAGCTCCTTCATCCACACCATCGGCACCGGCGCGAACGCTTCGTTGATTTCAAAGAGGTCGATGTCGTCCATCGTGAGGCCCGCCTGTGCCAGCACTTTGCGGGTGGCCGCGATCGGCCCCGTCAGCATCAGCGTGGGGTCGGAGCCCACCGTGGTCATGGCGCGAATGCGGGCGCGGGGTTTGAGACCCAGCGACTCGGCCTTGGCCGAGGACATCAGCAGCAACGCGGCCGCACCATCGGAAATCTGTGACGAGTTCCCGGCGGTCAGGCGCCCGTCTGGGCGAAAACTGGTCTTGAGGGTCGCCAGCTTTTCAGCCGCCGTACCTGGACGGATCGTTTCATCCGCAGAGAACAGCTGCGCCTCGCCCTCGGCGCTCTTCTCACGCACTTGCGCCACAGGCACCGACACGATTTCTTTCTGGAAATGGCCAGCCAGCGCGGCGGCGGCCGCACGGCGGTGGCTTTCCACCGCGAACGCATCGAGTTCCTCCCGCACCAGTCCCCACTGATCGCACAGACGTTCAGCGGCTTCGCCTTGTCCCGTCATTTCGTAACGGTCGGCGGCCATCCAGCCAAAAGCCTCGCCGTGGATGCTGCGGTTGCTGCCCATGGGCACCCGGCTCATGTTCTCGGCACCGCCGGCCACGACCACGTCGGCCGATCCGAAGGCAATCAGGCCTGCGGCCACGTGCACGGCCTCCTCACCCGAACCGCATTTGCGATCAATCGTCAGGCCGGGAATCGAGCAAGGCCAGCCGGCACCCAGCAGTGCGGTGCGTGCAATGTTGGCCGACTGTTCGCCCACCTGGGTGACGCAGCCGAAAATGACGTCGTCCACCACTTCCGGTTCAAGCCCGGCACGGGTGATGAGTTCGTCCAGCACCACGGCCCCCAGGTGATCGGCGCGAACGCCCGCCAGACTGCCCTTGAATTTTCCGACGGGCGTGCGAACCGCACCGACGATCACGACATCAGCGCGGCTCACAGAACGCTCGCTTTCAGGCCGGAGCCGGGAATCCGCTGGCCCTTGTCGTCGTACTGGTAGACGCCCGCGCCGGTCTTTCGGCCGTGGCGACCGGAGGCCACCATCTTGATGATCAGGGGGCACGGGCGGAACTTGTCACCCAGTGTGGAATGCAGGTAGCGCAGCACCGACAGCCGGGTGTCCCATCCGGTCAGATCGCCCAGCTCCAGCGGTCCCATCGGATGGTTGAAACCCATGCGCAGCGCGGTGTCGATGTCTTCGGCGGTGGCCACGCCCTCTTGCAGCATCCACATCGCTTCGTTGCCCAGCATGGCCGACATGCGGCTGGTGGTCAGGCCGGGGGACTCGTTGACGATGATCGACGTCTTGCCCAAGGCATCGCTGTACTCACGGGACTTGGCCACCGTTTCGTCGCTGGTAGCGATGCCGCGCACCAGTTCGACCAGTTTCATTTTGTGCACCGGGTTGAAGAAGTGCATGCCCACCACGCGCTCGGGGTTGGGCACGGCCGTGGCGATCTCGGTCACGCTCAGCGCAGAGGTGTTGCTGGCGATGATGGCGTCGGGCAGCATGTGGGCGGCGGCCGTGGCCACCACCTGCTTCTTCACCACGATGTTTTCGGTCACGGTCTCGACCAGCAACGCCGCCCCTGCGGATGCCGTGGCCAGATCACCTTGCGTGGTGAGACGCGCCTTGGCGGCCTCGGCCACCGCAGCATCGAGTTTGCCGAGGCGAACGCCGTCGTCCAGGATCTTGGCGACGGCGGCGAGCGCCTTGGCGGCCGCGGCCTCGTTGCTGTCCACCAGCACGGTGGTGAACCCCGAACTGGCGAAGGCGTGTGCGATGCCAGTGCCCATGAGGCCGCCACCGACGACGACCACTTTGTTTTGCGTGATGCTCATTTGCTGTCTTTCTGAATGTTTATTGCTTCGCCGTGACGGTGTTGCGCAGGACACCAATGCCCGGAATTTCGGCCTCGACCACGTCACCCACCTGGAGAAACTTGCCGGAACCCTGCGCCGTGCCGGCGGGCGAACCGGTGAACATGACATCGCCGCTTTCGAAGCTCGAACGTTCGTCCACAAACTTCACCAGCTCCGCCACATCCCAGGTCATCTCGGCGGTGTCGCCGTCCTGCCGAAGCTCGCCATTCACGCGCAGCAAAAGACGGAGCGACAACTTGCCTGCAGAGGGAAATTCATCGCGGGTCACGATCCAGGGTCCGAGTCCCGTGGTCTGGTCGCCGCTTTTGGCTGCAAACAGGTCCATCCCCACACCGGGCGGGCCACTGCGCTGCAGATCACGCGAACTCACGTCGTTGCCCACGGTATACCCCAACACACTGGCGATCGGGTCCTGGCGATTGACCACATCACCGATCACCACCACCAGCTCCACTTCGTGGTCCAGCTCCTGGGTCAAGGGGGGATAACGCAGCGCGTCGTTGGCACCGATGATTGCGCCGTAGGCCTTTAGGAAGGCGATGGGCTGGCTGTGGCTTTTGATGCCGAAGTCCGCCGCGAGGTGCTTGGCGTAGTTGGCGCCCGCCACCACCACCCGGTTGGTCTTTTCGATCGGGGGCAGAAGTCTCACCGAACCCATGAGCAGCACCGCCCCGGTGAACCGCAGCGCGGACACCCCCTCACCACGCGTGACCGCCGGCCCCCAATCGGGCACGCCGCCCTCGATCGGGCGAAGCTCCCCTCGTTCGGTATCCACCAGCGCCCAGAACGGTGCGCCGCCATCGGAGCAGCGTGCGAGTTTCATGCGACGACTTTGGTGGCAGGTTTGCCCAGCTTGGCCGGATCGAGATGCAGCAGTTCACACGCGTTTTTCCAGCGGATTTTCTGCAGGTCGTCATCCGACAGACGAAGGCCATCGGTCAGGTCGTGGCGAACGGCGTCACTGCCACCAAAGTTGCTGCCATACAGCACGCGGTCGGCGCCGATGATGTCGACCAGGGCCTGGCGCATCGGCACTTCGTGCAGCTCCACGTCAAACCAGAAGTTCTTCAGGTATTCCTCGACGGGCTTCTTGTTGAATTTCACATCCAGATTGCGGTTGGTCTGGGCCAGACGACCGAGCTGGTAGGGGATGTATCCGCCACCGTGCGTGATGTAGACCTTCAGATCGGGGAAGCGATCCAGCACGCCACCGTTGATCAGGTACCAGAAGAAACGCGTTTCGTCGTAGTTCATCCCCACGATGGCCGTGGTCTCGTACTTGTCGTGGTCGGCCTGCATGCCCCAGGTAACCGACTGGTTGTAGCCGTGAATGAAGATCGGCAGATCCAGGTCGCACATCGTTTTCCAGACCACATCGAGTTGCGGCGAATCGGCTTCCAGACCGCCGAAGTTCGCGCCACCAGCCACCAGGCCTTTGGCACCCAGCTCGGTGCAGGCACGGCGAATTTCCTTCGCCGCATCGTGCGGTGCATTCAGCGGCGCATGGGCCCAGAACATCAGGCGGTCTGGCGCTGCCGAGCAGTAGTCGGCCAGGATGTCATTGACTTTGGTGGCAAAACGGACCGAGAACTCGGGGTCGGCCCAGTACATGTAGCAGTGCGAAGGGACCGACAGCACTTGCGCGTTCTGGCCCGCGGCGTCCATGCCGTTCAGGCGGTTTTTCGGATCAGCCCAACGCGCCATGTATTCCTCGACGCTCGGACCATTGCCGGCGCGCACAGCCGCCTTGCGCTCGGGCGAGCCGAGGCGCAGCACCCAGTGGCCGACGCGAAGTTTGACATCGCCGTCCGGATGCCTTTCGAAGAACGGCCCCCAGAACGGGTGCTGGTTGTAGTAACCGGGTAGCGGTGCGTGGGCGTGGAGATCGATCAGCATGGTGGTTCTTTCAGGTTCAGGCGTAGCCAAAGGGGCAGACGCGGATGTCGTTTCGTGTGTCACCGAAGCAGTCGCGGTACATGCCAGACATTCGACATGGATTTGCGCTGCATCAATGCGATATTAATCAGAAAATGCGATTCTGTTCAAGTTATCGAAAACACTGAGATCACGATCTGACCCGATGCAGGTACTCTGCACACTGTCTTGCATGGAGATTTTTTATGTACAAACACCTGCTGGTTGCCTTGGACGACACCCCACTCGGGGTGACCACCGTGAACCGTTCGGTTGAATTCGCGCGCGTCCTGGGAGCTCGAATCACCTTTTTTTACGCCGCACCCGACCTGACCGCCACCGGCGAAGGTGCCATGCTGTTTTCCCTCGACCGGCAGGCATTCAGCGACGAGAGCGATATGCCCCGGCATGCGGTGCTGCTCAAAGCGAGCAACGCGGCCAGAATCGGTGGCGTGGTGTGCTCGACAGACGCCAGCGTCAGCGACCACCCGGCCCAGGCCATTCTTGACGCAGCACACCGGCATGCCTGCGACCTTCTTTTCGTCAGTTCGCACGGCCGTTTGCCGGGTTTGCGGGGTTGGCTGCACGGCAGTGTGACCCACCGCCTGCTGCAGATCGCCGACCTGCCGGTGCATGTGGCCAGCATAGAGTCGAATGACGATGAGGCCGACGCCAACCGTGCACTCGCCATCGTGCTGGGAGAACATCGCTCCATCGCTGCGGTACTGAGTGGACTTCAGCAACTGGACCAAGCCGGGCGCATCAACGGCAAGGCGCCCGATCTGGGGTTGATGCACCTGATGGTCGACTACCTCCGCCAGTGTCCGGCGAAATTGCACCACCCCAAGGAAGAGACATTCATTTTTCGTTTGCTCCGGCAACACACGGACGAGCACAACGCCGTGCTGGACGAACTGGAGCGACAGCACACCCTGGAAAACGCGTTGGTTGACAGCTTGTCCGACGCCCTGTCCCGGCAGGAGCGCGGACAGCCAGACGCCCAGGCAGCCATCAGCGCAGCGGTTCAGCGCCTCAGTGGCGCCATCTGGGAACACATGTCTCTTGAAGAGTCCGTGATTTTCCCGGCAGCCCGTCGCCATCTCTCCAGCGCCGAATGGTCAACGGTCTACCAGGCTTTCACGGCCCATGAGGACCCGCTGCGTACCCAGCCGTCCGAGGTGCCGGTCAAGCAGTTGTTCGCACGCATTGCGACCGCTTTGAGGCAGGACACGTCAGATCCCTCACCGGAGTGAGGGCCACGCAAGGTGGATGCCGTTCGGTTCAGCGCCGGGCTCGCGGGGAAGCGCCCATCGTCAAGGACTCCACCATCCGTCCGATGCGCCGGGGCACCGTCTTTCGATCCGTGTCTCCCGGGACCAGTTGCTCGCTGAGCACGTAGCGTATCAACATTTCACACACGAGCTCCCGGTCGAGCTTGACGCCAAGACGTGCTTCCCAAGCGTCAAACACCACGGCCAACACATCCTGGAATCTGACGACAGAATCGTGGAAGATGCGCCGAAAAAACCCCAGGGCGTACTCGGGCGCCACAACGAGCAGCCGGCGCGCCCGGCCGTGCTCCAGGTAGTGATCCAGATAGCGAACCAGTGCTGCAAAGCGTTCGTCGGGGTCTTCGTAGGCCTCGACGGCTTCGGCCAGTGCCACATGAAACCGTTCCCGTTTGTGTCGTGAGAAAGCATCCAGCAGCTCATCTTGCGACGCAAAGTAGCGGTAGAACGTTCCCCGAGAAACATCAGCCGCCCGGCAGACATCCAAAATAGAAATGCGCTCCGCGCCGGATTCCAACACGATGTTTTCGGTGGCCGCCAGGATGTTCGCAATGGTCTGCTCGGATCGCCGATTGCTGCGCACGCGCCGGACACCTTCCGGCACCACGGTCGCCGGCTTTTTTTCTGGCACCGCGACAGCGGCCAAGGGCTTTTTTGCCACCGATGCAGCAACGACTTTTTTCGCCACTCTGGGACGGGGCTTGCCCTCGGGTTGGGCGTCAGGTTCGGCTTCTACGTCCAAAGCCAGAGCGACTGAGGTTTGTTTCTTCGCACTCTTGAGACTCATTTCCATACTTTCTGAAGGTCGGTGAAGTTGCTGCAACGGGGCAAAGTCAAGGGTTTACCAGCACATCCGTTGTGAAATCTGCATTTAGAATTCTTGTCTATATACAGAATAATCTGTGGCTTTCGTCACGGTTTGGAGCTTTTCACATGGCAGGCATTGGCAACCCAGACACATGGTCTCTCGGTCAACAGGATACGGTCATTGCAGCGCTTGAACGCGCGGTAGCGAAACACCCTGACCGGGTTCTGCTCGACTTTTCGGGTGAATTTCATACTTACGGTGAGGTGGATCGCCAATCGACCCGCTTGGCCCATTCGTTTGCAGCACTCGGTGTGCAAGCTGGGCAAACCGTGGTGACGATGCTCGACAACAACGTCGACGCGGTGCTCTGCTGGTTCGCCATCAACAAGCTTTGCGCTGTCAGCGTCCCCATCAACACGGCCCTCAAGGGCGAATTTCTGCGCCACCAGATCGCCGATGCAGGAGCAGCATTGGTGGTCTGCGAAGCGAACTACGTCGAACGCATCGCGGCGGTCTCGGATGGGCTGCCGGACGTGAAGCAGGTGCTGACCCGGGGTGAGCCCGGCAACGGACAGTGTGGCACCCTGCCACTGGCACCTTTCAGCGAGCACCAGGGTCATGACGACAGCGCGATCGAGCGCAAACCCAACCCCTGGGAACTCGCTTGCCTCATCTACACCTCGGGCACCACCGGGCCATCCAAGGGCTGCATGATCAGCTACAACTACATGTGCAACCTGGCGCGCCTGCAACTGCGTGCCGGTCCGGCCAACGAACACGACGTCACGATCACGCCGCTGCCGCTGTTCCACATGAACGCCATGTGTGTAGGTGTGCTGGCGTCGATTTTGGTCGGTGCCCGTGTCGCCTTTGTGCCGCGCTTTTCGGTGTCGAATTTCTGGCCCGAGGTGGAACGCAGCGGGGCGACCATTGCCTCCATCTTGGGCAGCATGGGCGCCATGCTGGCCAACGCGCCCGACACCGACGCGGGACAGCGCTGCAAGGGGCAGATCCACACGGTGCGCGGCAATCCGTTCACCGAAGAAGTCAAAGCCATCTGGCGCGAGCGCTTTGGCGCCAAGCAGGTGGGCGGCAACGGCTACGGGCTCACGGAGGCGGCGGTGATCACCTCGCTCGCCGGTGGCGAATACGCAGCGCCCGGCTCGTCCGGCACCCGCATTCCCGACTTCGACGTGCGCATCGTGGACGACCTCGACCGCGAGGTACCGGCCGGGACTTCCGGCGAGATCGTGGTGCGACCGCTGCGCCCGGACATCATGTTCATGGGCTACTGGCGCCGGCCAGAAGACACGCTGAAGATCATGCGCAATCTCTGGTTGCACACCGGGGACATTGGCAAGTTCGACGAGCAAGGTTTTTTTTACTTCGTGGACCGCAAGAAGGACTACTTGCGCCGGCGCGGCGAGAACATTTCCAGCTTCGAGATGGAGGCGGCGTTTGCGCGTCATCCGGCCCTCGCTGAAGTCGCTGTGCACGCCGTGCCGTCTGACAAGGGAGAGGACGACGTCAAGGTGACGGCCATGCTGCGCCCCGACATGACGCTGAGTCCCGAGGACCTGTTCCGGTGGGCCATTGACGCGGTGCCTTATTACGCGTTGCCGCGCTACATCGAATTTCGCGACAGCCTCCCGAAGAATCCACAGGGGCGGGTTCTCAAGTACGAACTGCGTGACCAGGGCTGTACGCCGACCACCTGGGATCAGGAGACCAGCAGCATCCAGGTCAAGAAGCGCTAAACCCAGCGCTTCATGGTCCATCAGTATTCACGCACCGGCACATGGGCCGGGCGTGAGTTGTAGCCGGGCAGGTGCAGGCCACCGTCCACATGCATGGTGATCCCGGTCACGAACCGCGCCATTTCCGAGCCCAGAAAAACGACCACAGGCCCGATGTCCAGTTCCGGGTCACCGGACCGACCCAGCGGCCGAGCGGCGGCTGAGCGTTCGGCAAAACCGGGGATTTCAGCGGCCAGCTTGTGGAAGGTGGCGCCCATGGCGGTCGGCGCGATGGCGTTGCAGGTGATGTTGAAGCGCCCCCACTCGGCGGCTGCGCTGCGGGTCAACCCGACCACACCCGATTTGCCCGTGTTGTAGTCCGCGTGTTGCCAGGCGCCAATGTCCACATCAATCGAGGTGAAGTTGATGATGCGCCCACCACCGCGCTGGCGCATGTGCGGCATGGCCGCACGCATCGCCCACCAGCTGGCCCAGACGGTCGAGGTCAGGGTGCGCTCCAGCATCGCGTCCGTCTTGTCCTCCAGCAACACGTTCTCCGAAGGCACAAAGGCGTTGTTGACCAGGATGTCGAGCCCCCCGAAATGGTCCACCGCAGCCTGGACCGAAGCCTCCACACTTTCCTTGCGCAACACGTCGGTCGGAACGAACAGGGCGCGGGCACCCATCTGCTTGAGCTCGAGTTCGGCTTCAGCCCCCGTCACCGGGTCAAGCTCGGCAATCAGCACCGCCGCACCTTCTCGTGCGCAGCATCGAGCAACGCCCCGACCGATGCCGCCCCCGGCCCCTGTGATCAAGGCCACTTTGTCTTTCAGCAGATCCATCGAGTCTCCAGATATATATTGAACACAATCTTATTTATCGTACACTTTAAGACAACTCGTGTCAGCCGGGAAGACGTGAACACCGTGGATTTCCTGCTCGGTAGAAACCCTAGAAAGTCCGCATGCCCCTGTTCCGACGACGCATTCTGATCGCCACCGACCCCATGGAGATCGGCATCCGGTACCGGGCTGCGCTTGAGGACGACTTCCACCATTTCCGGGTTGAACTGGTGGTCCGGGATGGCCTCATCGCCTCCCTGCACGCGCAAGCGCCCCGCCACCCCTACAGCCTGTGCCCCTCTGCGGCAGACCAGCTCCAGCAGCTGGTGGGTACGGTCCCAGCCACCAGAGCACACGCGGTGATGCGCCAGGTCGATGCCAGCCAGCAATGCACCCACATGCTGGAACTCAGTGGCCTGACGGCCGCGGCCGCGGCACGCGCTCTGCAGCAACGGCGCTATGACATCGAGATACCTTTGCGGGTCGACGGGCGCACCCATGCCACCCTGGACCGGGACGGCACCCGGCTGCTGGCCTGGGATGTCCAGGATCTTGAGATCGAAGGACCGCCGCCCTACAGCGGCATCGGTTTGCGCCAGGGCATGGCGCGCTGGGCTCTGAGCCACCTGAGCGAAGACATGGCCGAGGCGGCCCTGGTGTTGCGGCGATGTGCGGTGATATCCATGGGCAAGAACCGCCCACTTGATGCCCAACGGCACGCCCAATTGAGCGGCGCCTGCTATGCGCAACAGCCTGAACGGGCCCCTCTGGCTCTGCGCCAGGTGGGTTCGACCTGGAACTTCACCTGGCAGCCCGACCAGTTGTGCCGGGACGACCAGGACTGGATCGCCTTCAAGGTCTGAAGGCGATCAACAGGCTCAGAGGAAGATGGCCAGGTTCGGAGTTCCCAGCACAGCCTGATCCAGCAGGATCTCACGGCGCGCCAGCTTGAAGCTCTCGCCATCGACCCGCAGCACATCCCGGCGCTCGGCGCTGATCAGGTCAAACTCGTCGAAGTTGAAACGGCTGCGCGTCACCAGCAGGTAGCTGCGCACGCTGTATTCCTGGGGCTTGTCGGTCTCTTCAACCAGGACATTGGTCACCAGCCGCCGCGTGCGCGATGGGGGGTCTTCCGCCCAGGCGCTCTTGGTACCGGTGAGGCGGACAATGCGTCCCATCACGGAACGCCAGTCATCGTGGTAATGCTGCATGGTGCGCACCACCGACGCAGCCTGCTGATTCACCGGCCGGGTCTCCCGCAGCGGTGCGGTGTAGATCAGATCCTGGGCCAGCGTGTCACCCCATTCCTTGAGGCGAATCTCGTCCAGCAGCCGCGCTTCGACGTACAGGAATTGAAGGATCTGGTTGTAAACAGGCGATCCAATCGGCACCAGGGCGCCTTGGGCTTCACTCATGGGAATCTCCGGAAATGGGGGGTACGAATTGCGAGGAAGTCTCGAAGGGGGCTCAGACCGTGCCGCCCATGAGCTGGCGCCAATACATCCACCAATGCCACTGCGTGTCGTCCTTGGTGAAGCCCTCATTGACGATGCCAGGGCCGGGCCAGCCTTCGGGGGCGCCGGTTTCGTAGACCGCCTGGTACTTCAGCGTCGCCTTCTTGCCCTGTGCGCCCTTGGCGGCCAGGGTCATGTGAGGCCAGGTGTCGGAGTCGTCCTGCTCGACCATGCCCGATGTGCCAAACAGCTGGATGGTCTGCCTGAGCATCTTGTCGCGAAGTTCCTGCGGCGCATCCTTCTCCGCGAAGATCCAGTTCACGAACTCCAGCTTGTCGGGCCCCTTCGGCACGTAGGCGTGCATGGTCATCGAGCCGACCACGGTGCCATCGGCCTGAGGGATGTAGACAAAGCCAAACAGCACGTTCGGGAAAATGCCGCCCACCTGGGGTGGCATGCTGGTCTGCACCTTCAGCTGTTCAGGGGTGAGGTTGCGTTTGAGTTGCTCAACCATGTCCTTGGTCATGCCGGCCGGTGGCAAGGCGTTGAGCTTTTCGTCCACGCTGAGCACATCGGGGTCCAGCCCCGTCATGCGGCGGATCTTTCGCCCCAGATCGATGCAGCGCAGCGCATGGCCATGGGGAGAGCTCACTTCCACGCCGTACATCTCGGGGCTCAGATCACCGCCGCCGCCCTCACCCTCACCCTTCTTGGAGTAATTGCCGACCTCGCCGAGCCAGCGGTGCAGGGTCAGCGTGTGGTACCCGTCGGCGGCCGATTGCTCGCCGGCAGCCTTCCAGTTGGCGCGAACCGTGAAGCGTTGCGGCGGACCCAGCACTTCCATGCCTTTGTCCGTGCGCTTGAAAAGAATGTCGTAGTACCACTTGGCATCGCCGAGAAAGTCATCAAACGAAGGCCCGTCGATGTTCCAGGTCGCAAAGATCAGCCCACCATACAGAGTGACCCGGGCTTTCTTCAGCCCCAGTTGCTCCTTGCTCATCATCTTGCCGTGCATCGTCTCCTTCTCAACCGGCGCACCGAGAAAGGCACCGTTCGGGCGGAATGCCCAACCGTGGTAGATGCAAGTGTGAATCTGGGTGTTGCCCGCATCCAGGGTTGAAACCCGCATGCCGCGGTGCGAACACAGGTTGAGCAGCACATGGACCTCGCCCGACTTGTCGCGCGTGACCAGCACCGAGTCGGAACCCATGTCGCGGGTGATGAAATCGCCGGAGTTCGGAATCTCCGATTCGTGACCGAGGAATACCCAGATCTTGCCGAAGATCTGTTCCATCTCCATCTCGTAGAGCTCGGGATCCGAGAGCGCGCGCATCTGCACCTCCCGGGTGGCGACATTGACCAGGTCAGAGACCTTGGTTCCATCGGAAAGTGTGAGGTGTGTCGGGCTCAGCATGCGCGTCTCCTTCATCTGTTAAGCAGCGGTGAAGACTTAATATAAACAATTCATCCAACTGTGTACATATAAAGCCCCTCGTATTTGCAAAATGCGGCAAAAAATAAGGGTTAACACCGATCTTCTACCCCACTCATTGCCCTGCTGCTGGATCAGCCCATCCACAGCATGCGCATCAGCCCCGAAAGGAGGCCGTGATCTTGGCATGAGGCCCCGCCACCTGCGCCGCCCAGGCATCAGGCATCTGATCGAAGCGGTAACCCACATGATCGAAAGTGATCTGGTGTTCACGTGCCAGCTGCAAGAGCCTGCGCCAGGTGGCCTCACGATCACTCGGTGAACGCTGACCAGTGCCCACACAGCTGAGCGTTCGGAACAGCAGATCGGCGATGTTGAGCTGGATGTCGCGCCCGGCGCCGGTGCCGATGGTGAGGATGCGTGCCCCCCAGCGTGTGGCCTTCAGGGCAGCGAGCAGGGGCGGTCCACAGACGCCATCGAGCACCACGTCGAAGCCCTCCCCCGCCACGGCCTTGAGGGCTGCGGCATCGTCGTCGCTGCCCAGAGCCACCACCGCATCGGCCAGGCCGCGGGCGCGCAGGCGTTCCAGCGCGGCCGCATCGCGGGCCGCTCCCACCACACGACCCGCCCCCAGAATGCGCGCGAGCTGAAGCGCGATCTGCCCCAGCGTTCCGGTCGCGCCGAGGATCAACACGTTCTCGCCGGGCTTGATAGCGGCCTGCTCCAGCGGCAGCAGCGCGCCCGTGCCCGCGATGCCCATGGTGATGGCGAGCACATCGTCCACATCGTCGGGCACGTCCCACACCTCTTCGGTCGGCACCAGGGTTTGCTCGGCCCAGGCGCCAAAGGGCGCCACCGAGCGCTCACCAAAATAGACCCGGCGCCCATCCGACGCACGGCCGACCCCCTCGCCACGAATGACGCAAGGGAATTGCACCCCCAGACGGTAGGCGCCCAGAACGTCCCAGCCTCCCAGTCCGGCGGTGTCGACCTTGATCAAGGTCGCGCCCTCGCGTGCTTGCGGAGCAGGAAAGTCCTGCAGGACCGGTCCCAGGCCGCGCTCGGTGATGACAGCGGCGCGCATCATGCGACCTCCTGAGGGTCAAGGTGCCAGGCATCGACCTGACCCGGCCCATCGTTGGTTTGTTTCATCGGGTGCTCCTGGGGTTACAGCGCGGTTTCGGCATCCGCATCGGCAAACATCCTATTGATGTCGCCCGAAGTCACCGGCTTGCCGGCCACACGCACCGGCTTGGCGCCCCCCATGCCCAGCATGGGTTCCACACTCACGTGCTGGGCCTGCGCCCGCAGCGCGCCCACCGTGCAGTTCTCGCGTCCCAGAATCGAGAACGGGTCGTAGGAGAACTCCCGCATGGCATTGAGGTGGCCGATCTTGTCGATCTGCACATCGGTCAGGTGCTGGGTCTGGGCATGGAAGATCTCCGGCGAACCCGGCCAGGTGCAGTCGGAGTGCGGGTAGTCGCATTCCCAGGTCACCTTGTCTTCACCGATGTCGGCCAGATTGCGAAGGCCAAATTCGTCTTCTATGAAGCAGGTGATGATGTGCTTTCTGAAAACATCGCTGGGCTTTCCGCCGCCGAAGTCGGTGTTGGTCCACTCGTGGTGGTGCCGGTAAGTGAAGTCGGCGCGCTCAAGCAGATAGGGAATCCACCCGATGCTGCCCTCGGACAAGGCCATGCGCAGGTTGGGGTATTTCTTCCACATGGGTGCCCAGATCCAGTCGGCGGCCGAGTTGGCGATCGAGATCGGCATCGAGGTGATCCAGGCATCGATCGGCGTGAGGTCCGAGGCATGCTCGGCCTTGACGCCGGTACCGATGTGGCAGCAGATCACGACATCGTTGTCCGCGCAGGCCTGCCATACCGGGTCCCAGTGGTCAGCGTGGATCGACGGGAATCCGTGCAGTGCCGGGTTGTCCGAGAGCGAAATCGCGTGAACGCCGAGTTTCGCCATGCGCCGGATTTCCTGAGCCGCCAATGCACCGTCCCACCAGGGAATCAGACTCAGTGGAATGAACCGACCCGGTGCGGCATTGCACCAATCGTGCAGGTGCCAGTCGTTGTACGCCTGGATGGCTGCAAACGAGACCTCCCGCGCGTCCTTGTACTGCTGAAAGCGTTGACCCGCGAAACCGGGAAAGGTCGGAAAGCAGATCGACCCGAGAACGCCGTTGGCGTTCATGTCCTCGACACGGGCTTTGATATCCCAGGTGCCGCGGCGCATGTGTTCATAGCCCAGAGGTTCCATGCCGTATTCGTCCTTCGGCCGACCCACCACCGAGTTCAGGCCCATGTAGCCCGTGGCACGGCCTTCAAAGACCCAGACATCACGGCCCTTGCTTTGCACCACCTTGGGCTCGCGGCCCTTGAATTTGGCTGGCATGTGGCGGTCAAAAGCACCGCGCGGTTCGATCGCGTGGTCGTCCACGCTGACAAGAATGAGGTCGTCGAGTTTCATGAGGGTCTCCAGATCAAAGGAATGTGCAGAGGTGTGGGGGCCTGATCACCGGCGGGTCGATCAGGGTGTCGATGGCGTGTTCGTCAAAGTCGACGACCGTTGGAACGCCACGTTTCATGGTCAGGGTCTTCAGTCCCAAATCACGGGAACCGAGGAAGCGCCGCGCAACATGCTGCCGGCGATCACGGGCGCGGGGCGATCCGGGTCGAGTCGAACGTTGGGGAACAGGTCGAGCACCGCATTGATGGCGATGGACAGTTCCATCTTTGCCAGGTACTGGCCGATGCACATGTGCGGGCCGAAGCCGAAGGTGAAGGACGGCTTCTGGCGGCGATCGATGTCAAAGGTGTCGCTGTTGTCGAACACCTCTTCGTCGCGATTGGCCGAAGCGACCACGCACTGCACCATCGCATCCTTGGGAATCTGCACACCACGGATCTCGACATCGCGAACAGCCTGGCGCACCTTGACCGTGGACACCGGCTCGAAGCGCACGCTCTCGTCGATCAGTTTGGCCACCAGGCTGCGATCGTTGCGAACCCGCTCGACCAAAGCAGGGCGCTGCAACAGCAGCGTCATGATCGAGCTGAAGGTGCGAGTGGTGGTTTCACCGCCGGCGGCCACCATCGAGCGAGCGAAGGTCGTGATTTCGTGGTCATCGAGCTTGCGGCCCTCGAACTCGGCACGCAACAGGCGGCAAACCAGGTCGTCACCGGGCGCACCTTCGGCGCGGCGGCGTTTGACCAGCGCCATCACGGCCTCGTACAAGGTGTTGGTGGCCTTCATGGCGCGTTCGCGGGATGCCGCCTCTTCGGTCGGGTCGAGCTTGGGACCGGCCAGCACGGTCAGTCCCATCGCCGCGTACTCGTAAAAGTTGCCCAGCTCTTCGTCCGGAAAACCGATCAGTCCGTAGATGACCCGGATCGGAAAGTACAGGGCAAAGTCCATCAGGTCGGCGCGCTTTTCCGGCACCAGCGGCAGGATGAATTCGTCGCGAATCTGGTGTTCGATGGCGGTGCGCCATGGCAGCACCGCGTCGGGTGCGAACACCGGCTGCAAAAGCCCGCGGGCCTTGCGGTGCGCTTCACCGTCCATGGCCGTGATGACGAGCCCATCGGCACTGAAAAAGCTGCCGAAGCCCTTGGCCATGAAGCGGCTGTTGAAGGTGGCGGAATCCTGCAGCACGGTCTTGACATCGTTGTACTTGAACAGGGTGAAGGTCGGGTGGCCGTGATTGGCGCCCGCATGGGTGGGCACGCCGATGCTGCTCATGAAGTCGCCGGTCGCGACCGGCGTTTTCGCGCGCCTGTCGCGGCACGCCGCATACAGGTCGATGTCGGTTCCCCGGTAGTTGGCCGACAGTGCTGCGAACGCTTGTTCGAGCTTTTCGGAGCGGTAGGTGGTGGTCATTTTTTGATCCTGATCAGCAGAGGGTGGGAGGACAGATCAAAGGAAGATGCCCAGGTTGGGCGTTCCGAGCACGGATTGGTCGATCAGGACCTCGCGCCGCGCCAACTGCAGGGTGTCTCCGTCCTTGCGCAACACGTCGTGCCGGTCACAGGGGATGAGGTCAAAGTAGTCGAAGTCGAACCGGTTCCGGGTGAGCAGCATGTAGCTCTGCACCTTGAATTCATTCGGCCTTTCGGTCCTGTAGACACGCACGTTGCTGACCAAGCGGCGCGTACGCGATGGCGGGTCTTCGCACCAAGCACTGCGGGTCTCCGTGATGCGGCGCACGCGCAGCATCAACGACGCGTGGTTGTCGTGCATGTGCTGGACCGTGCGGATGATGGTGCCGTCCTGCATGCGCACGGGCCGTGTCAAGCGCTGGGGAACGTTGTATTCAATGTCCTGCGCCAGAAGTTGGCTCCATTCGGCAAAGCGAAGCTCATCGAGCATTTCGGCTTCATCAATGAGGAACTCAACGCATTCGTTGTACAACGGGCTACCGACGGGCAGGCGGTTGCTGCGCACGGTAGGTGGCAAGGGTGTGGGTTCGAGCAAATGGGCAAGCATGGTGATCTCCTGGTGATGTGGGGCTGGCATGGGCAACTCAAGACGCCTGAGTCATCAGTTCGTGCCAGTACTGCCAGAAGCTCCAGTTGGTGTCGTCCTTGGTAAAGCCGCTGCCCACATGGCCGGGACCGGGCCAACCATCGGGCTTGCCGGTCTCATATTTCGCCTGGTACTTCAGCGTGATGTTCCTGCTCATGGCGCCCTTGGACACGATGGTCTGGTGCGGCCAGGTGTCGGAGTCGTCCTGCTCGACCATGCCGGAGGTGCCCAGCAACTGGCAGGAAATGCGCAGCATGGCGGCCTTCTGTTCGGGCGGTGTGTCTTTTTCCGCCAGGATCCAGTTCATGAACATGAACTTGTCCGGCCCCAAGGGCACATAGGTGTGCAGTGCCATCGCGCCGGTCACTTTGCCGTCGGCCGTGGGCAGGTAGATGAACTCGAACAGGCCGTTGGGGAAAAAGTTGCCCACCTGCGGCGGGTTGGAGCTCATCACCCGGACCTGCTCGGGCGAGAGGCGGCTCACCACGTCGGGAATCATCTCCGGTGTCAAACCCGGGGGTGGCAGCACCGCCAGCTTCTGCTCGGGTGTCAGCTCGGACGGGTCCTGGCCGGTGATGCGACGCACCTTGCGATCCAGATCGATGCAGCGCATGGTGTGGCCGTGGTCGGTCCAGACTTCAACACCGTACATCTCCGGGGTCAGGTCAGCACCGCCGCCCTCGGCACCGGGCTTCTTCGCGTAAGGGCCAATCTCCCCCAGCCAGCGGTGCAAGGTCAGCGTGTGATAACCGTCGCAAGCCCCCTGCTCAGCCGCAGTCTTCCAGTTGGCCTTGATGATGAAGCGTTGCGGCGGGCCCAGCACTTCCATGCCCTTGGTGGTGCGGCACCACATGGTGTCGTAGTAAAACTTGGCATCGCCCAGGAATTCGTCAAACGACGGACCTTCGATGTTCCAGGTGGCGAAGATCATGCCGCCATAGATCGCCACACGGGCTTTGGTCAATGAGAGCTCTGCCTTGCTCATCATCTTCCCGTGCATGCACTCTTTATCGACGGGTGCACCAATGAAGTCACCGTTGGGCTTGAAGGCCCAGCCGTGGTAAATGCACATGTGGGCCTGCGTATTGCCCATGTCCAGGGTGGACACCTTCATGCCCCGGTGGGTACAGGCGTTGAGCACCACATGCACCGAGCCTTCGCGGTCGCGCGTGACAAGGACCGAATCCGATCCCATGTCCCGCTGAACAAAATCACCCGAGTTGGGTATTTCCGTCTCGTGGGCCAGAAATACCCACGTCTTGGCGAAGATTTTTTCCATCTCGAGCTGGTACAGCTCGGTATCGGACAAAACCCGCATCTTCACTTCACGGGTGTCCAGGTTGATGAGGTCCGAGATCTTGGTTCCATCGGCCAACACCGGATTGCTACGCGTCAACATATCAGTCTCCTTGGAGCCAGCACCATTGCAGGCATGGAAACTAATTTAAGACAGTTTTATTGTTTGTGTATAACTTACAAGGGTTTACCCGAAATCGAAACATGTGCGCTCTTGATCTACCTCAAACATTTAGGGTCTTTTTCAGCTGTTTGAGCAGTTGATCGGATTCTGTTCTAGTCGACCGCAAGGCGATGCCTCCGGGGTACACGCAGAGGCTCATGCATTGACTTGCCCACCCCATAGACAAGGCAGGCTCAGCAGCATGGACAGGCCTGCAACGGCACCTCGGGGCAGGCTCTGACAACCAACTTGATGAAGGGCCAGTGCCCCCCCTATAACGGGGTGATCCACACCGGCAGCCAGACCTGGCGCCGGCTGAGGACAAAGCCTGTTACCCCGCGACGGGGGCGTCGAGTTTCAGCAGACGGCACGCATTCCCGCTGCGGATCTTGGCCACGTCGGCGTCCGACAGGCCGAGCCCGGCGGTCAGGTCGCCGTTGTCGTAGGCACCGCCAAAGTTGGTGCCGTAAAGGACCTGGTCAGCGCCCACCACCTCCACCACAGCGCGACGCAGGGCCGGGTGGTGCACATCCAGGTCGAACCAGAAACTGGGCAGGTAATCCATGAACGGGCGTTTGTTGCGGGCGTCGGGTGCCATCGACTTGTTCAGCTCGGCCAGACGACCGAGCTGGAACACCGACATGCCCCCGGCGTGGTTGATGTAGGTTTTCAGCGTGGGGAAAACGTCCAGTGCACCACCACAGATCAGGTACCAGAAAAACAGGGTCTCATCGACGCAGTCGCCCACGATCGAGGTGGTTTCAAAGCGGTCTTCCGCGTGCTTGTCGCCCCACCACACAGACTGGTTGTAGCCATGCACCATCAGCGGAACGTCCAGCCGGGTGGCGGCTTCCCAGACGGGGAACAGTTCCTCGCTATAGGCCTGCAAGCCCTTGAAGTTGGCGCCGCCCACACAAACCCCCTTGGCCCCGAGTTGCGTCACGGCGCGCTCGATCTCGCGCGCGGCTTCAGCGGGCTCGGCCAGGTTGGCGTGGGCCCAGAAGGCAAAGTGCGCCGGGTCATGGGCGCAATAGGCGGACATCTCTTCGTTGCAGATGCGCGCGTACTCGCTGCCGAAGTCGTCCGCCCAGTACATGAACGCATGCGACGGGGTGGACACCACGATCTGGTCCACGCCCCGCTGTGCCATCAACTCACGGCGCGAGGCGTGCGTCATCTTCGCCAACAGGTTCGCTTCCGCCTCTTCATCGCTGGCCGCCTTGGATTTCTGTTTTGTACCCAGCGAAAAGTCTCCGACGGTGAAACCCTGCATCTTCATGAACGGCCCCCAGAAGGCATGGCGATTGAGCATTCCGGGGGTGATCAGGTGGGCGTGGGCGTCGATCAGCATGATTTGAAACAGTGGGAAGAGACGAGGAAAGGGCCCTCGAACGGCCACCCGTACTTGACATGAGCAGGGATCGAACAGTCTAATGATTGAACACTTTTTGTCAATCTGTATTAATACAAAACAAGATCAGGAGCATCCGATGACACCCACCCCGTACCACCTGCTGGGCCGCACCGGTTTGCGCGTCTCGCGCCTTGCGCTGGGCACCATGACGTTTGGCACCGAAAACGGCTGGGGTTGCGACCGGGCGACCGCGCGCTCGATGTTCGACACCTACCTGGCCTCGGGTGGCAATTTCATCGACACCGCCGACATCTACACCCAAGGGACCGCCGAAACCTGGCTGGGCGAGCTCATGGCCGAAACGGGCACGCGTGATCGCGTGGTCCTGGCCACCAAATACAGCTTCAACCACCAGAACCCGCAAGGCAACCCGAACGCTGCCGGCAACGGCCGCAAGAACCTGATGCGCTCCATCGAAGCCTCGCTGACGCGGCTGAAAACAGACCACGTGGATCTTTACTACCTGCATGCGTGGGATGGCATCACGCCGGCAGAGGAGGTGCTTCGCAGCATGGACGACCTGGTGCGGGCCGGAAAGATCCGCCACTGGGCGCTCTCGGACGTGCCCGCCTGGTACGCCGCCCGCATCACCACCCTGGCTCAGGGTCACGGCCTCGAAGGGCCATGCGCCGTGCAGCTGGAGTATTCGCTGGTGCAGCGCGGCATCGAATACGAGTTTCCGGCCATGTGCCAGGAGCTGGGGCTCGGGCTGGTGGCCTGGAGCCCCTTGGGCGGAGGGCTGTTGTCCGGAAAGTACCTTCCCAACGTCGAGGCGCAGGCCCAACAGGCTGGCCGCATCAAGACCACCGCTGCGGTGGCGACGCCTGCGTTGAACAAGCTGACACCCCGCAACTGGGAGATCGTTGCAGCGCTGGAGTCCGTCGCCAAGGCCTTGGGGCAACCCATGGCACGGGTGGCCATCAACTGGCTGTCGGGTCGCCCTGCCCTCAGTTCGGTGATTCTCGGCGCCACCCGGCTGGAACAACTGGAAGACGGCTTGCGCGCCCTGGACTTTGAATTGCCGCCCGAACTGCGCGACCGGCTGGACCAGGTGGGTGCTCTGCCGGCGCTGTTCCCGTACAACTTCCTGGGTGCCGTGCAGCCGCGCCTGCATGGCGGTGCCAGCGTGTCGGTGCGCCCCCCGCACTTTGATCAGCCCCCCGCAGCCCGCAGCGGCGGCTGGCGCTGATGCGCCTTCTCCCGATCAGCGAACCATCAGGGTACCGCCGTCCACGGCGAAGGTCTGCCCCGTCATGAAGCGCGCGCCCGGAGAAGCCAGAAAGGCCAGCACGGGCACCAGGTCGCGCTCCATGTCGCCCAGCTGGCCCCCCAGCGGAATCACCCTGGCCATCATGGCGTCGTGCGCGGTCAGTTGTTCCGGGCTCATTTCGGCGCGGGTCTTGTCGTACATCGGTGTCCAGATGGCCGGGGCGATCGCGTTCACGCGGATGTTGTAGGGCGCCCATTCCTGCGCCACCGTGCGGGTCCAGGCCAGCACGGCCCCTTTGGCGGCCGAATACGCCGATTTGTTGGGCAGGCCCAGCGCACCGGCTGCGGACGCAAAGTTGATGATGCTGCCGCCGTGTTCCCGCAGGTGGGGGAACACAGCCCGGTTCATCAGGAAAGTGCCGGTAGCGTTGACCGCGAAGACCTTCTCCCACAGCGCCAGGCTGGTGTCTTGCGCTGGCGAGGACGGCGCGATGCCGGCGGCGTGGATCAGCACATCCAGGCCACCCAGACCGGCGCAGGCAGCGTCCACGGCTTGCGCCACTGAGGCCTCGTCGGCCACATCGACCTCGATGAAACCCCGGGCGCCCGCGGCCGTGGCAATGGCTTCACCGCTGGTGCGGTTCAGGTCCAGGGACACCACCCGTGCGCCCATGGTCGTGAGCGAACGCACCAGGCCTTCGCCCATGCCACTGGCCCCTCCGGTGATGAGGATGCGGCGACCGGTCAATTCAGAAACAGACATGGGGGTTTCCTTGAACGTGAGCTTCAGCGCTGCACTTTGATGCTGGACTTTTCGATGTCCCAGGTGGCGGGTGTCACGCCTTCGTCGCGCAGCTGGTACTTCAGCACCCGCCCTTGCGGGTTGACCGGCAGCCCCGACCGGAACTCGATGTAGCGGGGCACAGCGTAGTAAGGCACCCGGTCCACCAGCCAGCGGCACAAGGCTTCCTCGGTGAGTTGGGCGTGCGCCACCAGCATGGCGGTGACCTTGAGATCGTCCTCGCCCAGGTTCGACCGCACGGCATGCACCGCGACCTGCTCGACATCGGGGTGCAGCAAGATCGCCGACTCCATTTCGAAGCTGGAGATGTTCTCCCCGCGTCGGCGCAGGTAGTCCTTCTTTCGGTCCACAAAATAGAAGAACCCGGCCTCGTCGAACTTGCCAATGTCGCCCGTGTGGAACCACATGTTCCCCATCACCTTCTGCGTGTCCTCGGCGCGGCGCCAGTAGCCCTTGAACATGATGTCGGGGTGCAGGGGGCGACACACCACCTCACCGGCCTGACCCGGCGGCAGCGGATTGTCTTGGTCGTCAAAGATGCGCACATCAAACTCGGGCGCACAGCGTCCCGACGAACCCGGCGGCACCGGTTCACCTGCGGGCACCGATGTGATCAGTGCCTCCGTCAATCCATAAGCGTTGGATCCGATCTGGCGTGCACCGAAACGCGTGCGCCAGATGGCCTTGATTTCCTCTGGGAACGGATTGCCCTTGACCGTGTGGATCTGGCCAAAGCAGCGTTGCATGGCGTCGTTGTCCGGCGCCTGAGCAAGCAGCGTGCCGAGCGCGCCCAGGATCGACACCACGGTGGCGCTCGAGGCCTCCACGGCGGGCCAGAAGCCGCTGACCGAAAACCTTGGGGCGATCGAGATCGTCGCGCCGACCAGCAACGTGGACACCACGCCGGTCGCGATCGCGTTCATGTGGTACAGCGGCAGCGGGGTCCAGAGCACATCGTCCGGGCCGAACGGCGCCGCCCGCAAGAGCAGGCGGGCCACGTGGCACATCTGGTTGCCACTGATCATGCAGCCCTTGGACGGGCCGGTGGTGCCGGAGGTGTAGATCAGGGCGTTGAGCGCTGCAGGGTCGGGCAGCTCGGCTATGGGCGCGGCATCAAACCCCCGGTGCTCGTCCAGGTGTTCGATCGCAAAGCCAACGGATGGACGGACTTCCAGCGTTCCGCGAACCAGCGCGCGCTTGACGTTGCCGATGTGCTCCGAGACCTCGAACAGGCGCGGCGCATAGACCGCGTCACACACGACGATCTCGGCCCCCGAGTCCACCACCTGGTGGCGCAGGAACTCGCCCTTGAGCGCGGTGTTCAGCGGCACGCTCACGGCACCCAGCTTGTTGAGCGCGATCCAGAGCACCACCGCGTCGAGGTGGTTGTCGAACAAGGAGGTGACCGTGGCGCCGGTCTTCACCCCCAATGCCCTCAGCGCATGGGCCATTCGGTTGGTGAGCGCGTCGAACTCGGCGTAGGTGGTGGTTTCCCCGCTGAAATCGAACAGCACTTTGTGCGGGTGCGCGGCCACGGCGCGCGCCAGGGCCGCGACCGGGGTGTCGCGGTTCCCAGTGGTCCACCCCGGTGTGTTGTCCATGGGTGTGTTCATTCGGTCCACCTCGCTGCACGTTGCAGCAGATTGACGGCGTTGTGGTGAAAGCGTTGGCCCAGCGCCTGATCGGCCTGGCCCGCGCAAGTCCTCGCAAAGGTGCCTTCCAGCAACAGGCCCAGCTTGTAGCAGGCCAACACGCCGTACCAACGCGCCTGAGACACATCGGCTCCGGTGCGCTCGGCGTAACAGTCCACCAGCTCGACCGCCGTGGGGAACCCCGACCAGGGCTCGATTTCGATGGGCGATCCGGGGTCGTCCGCGCCCTGCCCCCGCCAGGTGGCCATCAGCCACCCGAGGTCGATCATCGGGTCACCCACCGTGCTCAGTTCCCAATCGACGATGGCGGCCAGCGCCGAACTGTCTGGACGGAACAGCACGTTCTTGATGTGGTAATCGCCGTGCAGGATGCCGGGCGTGAAACCTTTGGGCATGTGTTGCTCCAGCCAGCGCCCTACAGCTTCCACCTGCGGCAGCCCGTTGGCGCCTGGCCAGCCCTCGTAGCGGGCATAGCTCTCCAGCTGGGTCCGCCAGCGGCCGACCTGGCGCTCCAGAAAACCATCGAGATGGCCCAGGTCGGAAAGACCCGCAGCCACAGGGTCCACACGTCGCAGCGCGGCCAACCCGTCGATCAGAGCGAACCCCATGGCGCGCCGCATCGCGGGCTGGCTGGCGTGAGGCTCGGGCATGCCCATGCCCACGTTGAAGCCCTCCACGGGCTCCATGAGGTAAAACGCGCCGCCCAGCACCGCATCGTCGTCGCAGGCCGCGATAAGGCGGGCATGGGGCACGTCGGTGCCGGCCAGCGCCGCCAGGATCCGGGCTTCACGACGCATGGTTTCACTGCCGTTGGCGTAGGCCGTGCCCGCCGCCTTGCGCAAGACGAACGCCCGACCACCACAGCGGAAACGCACGATCAGGTTCTGGGTGCCGCCGGCCAGCAGGGTGGGGGCTTCCACCTCCCCATCGGCCAGACCCTGCACCCGCAGCCAGTGATTCAGGCGCAGAAAGTCAATGGACGCGAGCCTCTCCTGTGCATCGCTCATGGCAGATCGGCCTCCAGCATGTCGGCATACCGATCTCTGGCCGCCTGTGCGCGCTGCGGCAGGTGGTAGTCGGGAAAGGGGCTGTCGTCGGGCACAACATGCCTCGTGAGTTGTTCTGCCACCGTCACCTTGTGCACCTCGGTTGGGCCGTCCGCCAGACCCAGGAAGTACGACTCGGTGATCCAGTGCATGAACGGCATTTCATCGGACAAGCCCAGCGAACCGTGCACCTGCAGCGCGTGGCTGGCGATGTCGTGCAACACCTTGGGCATGGCGGCTTTCACCGCCGCGATGTCCTTGCGAACCATTCGATAGTCCTGGTGCTTGTCGATCAGCCAAGCCGTGCGCATGACCAGCAACCGGAACTGTTCGAGCTGGATCCACGAGTCCGCGATGCGCTCCTGCACCATCTGTTTCTGTGACAGCAGCGAGCCTTTGGTGCTGCGGGAGACGGCCCGCCGCAGCATGTAGTCCAGCGCTTTTTTGGCCTTGGCGATGGTGCGCATGGCATGGTGAATGCGCCCGCCCCCGAGCCGGGTTTGCGCCACCAGAAAACCCTGGCCCCGCTGGCCCAGGATGTGGTCGGCCGGCACACGGACCTGATGGAAACGCACGTACGCGTGGGTCTTGGTCCCGGTGCCGTAGCCGCAGTCGCGCACGATCTCGATGCCGGGGGTTTCTGCGGGCACGATGAACGCCGAGATGCGCTGGTGAGGCGCGGCATCGGGCTCGCTCTGCGCCATCACGATGAAGAACTCCGCCAGGCTGGCGTTGGACGCGAACCATTTTTCGCCCTCGATCACCCAATGATCGCCCTCCAGCACCGCACGGGTGCGGATCTCCAGCGGGTCGGCGCCGCCTTGCGGCTCGGTCATGGAGAAGCAGGACACGATGTGGTTGTCCAACAAAGGCTGCAGGTAGCGGACTTTCTGGTCGGGGGTCCCGAAGTGCGCCAGGATTTCGGCGTTGCCGGTGTCGGGCGCCTGGCAGCCAAAAACGATGGGGCCGAACCGGGCGGCGCCCAGAATCTCGTTCATCAGCGCCAACTGTACCTGGCCGTAGCCCTGCCCGCCCAGTTCCTTGCCCAGGTGACAGGCCCACAAACCCTGGGCCTTGACCCGCTGCTGCAGCGGCCGGATCAAGCGCACGTTGTCGGGGTGCTTGACGTCG
The DNA here is from genome assembly GCF_055702805.1 of Hydrogenophaga sp. LT287. Classification (NCBI taxonomy): domain Bacteria; kingdom Pseudomonadati; phylum Pseudomonadota; class Betaproteobacteria; order Burkholderiales; family Comamonadaceae; genus Hydrogenophaga; species Hydrogenophaga sp. LT287. Next base: position 51,044 of record NZ_JBVPZC010000017.1, read on the forward strand.
TAGTGGTTGCCCAGCACGAATTCCAGCGGATCCACCTCCTCGCGCACGAAGGTGGTGATCCAGTCCAGTTTGGCCTGAAAAGCAGGTTCGGTCTCGAAATCCCAGCCCATGGTGATGCCTCGTCTTTGAAGTTCGTGAAGGAGAGTGAGTGGCGCCCAAGTCCGTCAGGACAGGCCTTTGCCGCCATCCGCCAGGATGGTTTGCCCCACCACGTACGACGCGAGGGGCGAGGCCAGGAAGAGCACCGGGCCTGCGATGTCCTGTGGCGTGCCAAAGCGGCCGGCCGGGATGCCACGCAGCACCTTGGCGGCCCGATCGGGGTCGTCAAAGGTGACCCCGGTGAGCTTGGACGGCACCAGGCCGGGGGCCACGCCGTTGACACGGATGCCGTCCCGGGCCCATGCCTCACCCAGGGATTTGGTGAGCGAGATGGCACCCGCCTTCGAAGCCGCATAGGCCGGATTGCCGATGCGGGCCGCAAAGCCCGCCAGCGAGCTGATGATGATCAGCGCCCCCCGGCGCTGCTTGAGCATGCCGTGGAACTTGTGTGCGCAATCCATCAGGCTGTTGAGATTGACATCCACCACGTTGCGGAACCCTTCGGGCTCGAACTCGTCCCGCCCGTACCGAACAATGCCCTGGCACAGCACCAGCACGTCCAGCGCATCAAAACCGGGCTGCAGGGCGGCAACGGCAGCGCTGTTCGCCACATCGCATTGCGCGTAGTGCAACCCCTCCAGGTTGGAGCCCTTTTCTGCCGCGTAGTCCACCGCGCTGGCACGCGTGCCCCACACGTGCACGTCGGCACCGCGCCCCCGGAATGCCTGGGCGATGCCATTGCCGATGCCGCTGGAGCCCCCCACCACCAGCACGCGGCGCTGGTCGAAATTGAGTTCTTGCAAGGTGTCCTCCATGGTGTCCAGTAGGATGAATGCCTGCCCTCGGGCATTTAGGTCATCATGTTAAAGCAAATGACCTAATTCATGCAACCCCCAAAGAAAAGAAGCCATCCATGAGCGGAAACGACACCCGTGAGCACATCAAACTCTCGGCCAGACGGCTGTTTGCCCGGCGCGGTATCGACGGCGTGACCGTGCGGGAAATCGTGGCCGCGAGCGAGCAAAAGAACTCCGGGTCGCTGCACTACTACTTCCGGACCAAGGACGCCCTCGTCCGTGAACTGATCGTCGACACCGCAAAACTGATCGACGACCGGCGCAACGCCGCACTGGACCAGATGGAGGCCGAGGGTGGGCCCAGGCACCTGCGCCAGGTCCTGGAAGTGCTGGTGTTTCCCTCGATCAACCTGGGCGAGGCCAACGGCGAGGAAGACACCTACCTGCGCTTCATCAGCCTGCTCGCGCTGCAGAACCGGGGGCTGCTCAACGAGGTGCTGGAGGGCGGCCTGAACACGGGCTACCAGCGTTGCCTGGCGCACATCCGGCAGCTGGTCACGGCCGTCCCTGCGGCGGTGCTGGAACAGCGCCTGGTGTTCATGAGCATTTCATTGCGCGCCATCCTGGCGGCCCGTGAGGCGAGCCTGGAACGCACCGAAACCACCCATGCGTTCTGGTCGGCCGAGGGCACGTTAAGCAACCTGCTCACGGCGCTCGAAGGCATGTTGTGCGCCGCCTCCCCTTCATGACGACGGCGCCCAGTACCCGCGAGCGGCCCCTTCCTCAGAGCTGGGGGATGGGCTGGGTGGATGGCTGGGTGATGCGCGTGCGCAGCAGGCCAATGCCTTCGACCTCCAGCTCCACCATGTCACCGGGCTTGAGGTAACGCATCTGCTCCAGGCCGCAGCCATTGCCCACCGTGCCCGACCCGAAGAACTCGCCCGGGTACAGGGTTTCGGAGCGCGAAATGTGCGCGATCACGTCCTCGAACTTCCAGTACATGTCGCGTGAGTTGCCGCGCCCCCATTCCTCGCCATTGACGCGGGCGACCATGCTCAGGTTGTAGGGATCGGGCAGTTCATCGACCGTCACGAGACAGGGGCCCATCACGTTGCCGGTGTCAAAGTCCTTGCCCTTGGCCGGCCCGAGCATGCCGCCCATTTCCACGGCCTGCGCATCGCGCGCGCTGATGTCGTTGAAGATCGTGTAGCCAAAAATGAACTCGCGCGCTTTCTCTTTGGGCACGTCCTTGGCCCGCGCACCCATGTAGAAACCGAACTCGAGTTCAAAGTCCAGCAGCTTGCTGTAGCTGGGCCAGACCACATCGTCGTCCGCGCCGATGGTCGCGAAGCGGTTGCACTTGTAGTAGATGGGCTGGCGCTGAAAGGTCTCGATCACGCGATCGTCGGCGCGTGTGTTCATGGCCTTCAGCGTGGCTTCTGGGTCCGGTGTGCGCGCCGCGCGGGCCCGCCGCGCGGCCGCGAAGCTCTGGCGCAGGTGCAGCTCGAAACACGAGGCATCGCGCATCTGTGGCGGGGGTTGAATGGGCGCCAGGATCTTGACCTCGCTCCGCTGCCGAACCGCCACGCTGGGCGCGCGCGCGATCAAGCCTCGCGCCAGCTCGGAAGCCGCAGGCCCCGCTTCGATCAGCGACAGCACGCTGGCCAGCGCATCGGCGCTGCCGCCGTGCACGGCCTGTGCGGCCTGCCGCAAATCCAGCACCGCCTGATCGCTCTCGATGAATGCGCCGGCGCGGGCCGCTTCACCTGGTGTCTGAAATGTCACAAGTCTCATAGCGTGTCTCTTTGGGGAAAGTGGAAACCAGGGTCAACAGCGAACCTGGCGTGAGCGAGGATTCAATCGGCCTCGGGCGGAACCGGTGCGTCAGCGGGGTCCATCCGCCGGCGAAGCACCACGGGTTTCCCACCATGACTGCGTTTGATCAGCCACTGGGAGAGAGAGGCATCCATGTAATCCGCGTGTCCGGGAAACCAGTCCGCGAGCGCACGGGCGAGATCGCGAGCCACCTGCCGGGACCCTCCGTTGCGCAGCATCTCCTGTACCTCATGCACGGAGTTGAGGACCGCGGTGTGCTCGTCCACGTGGCACTGCGCGGCAGGAAATGCGGTGCTGTCCATCCAGCGCCTTTCCTGTTCGAAATGCTCGACGGCATGTGCCTCGAAAGCGGCCAGGCATTCAGCGAGGTCGGCATCTTCTGCCAATTGAAGAGCTGCCACGCACTCGACAAATTCGCGGTGGGTGTCGTCCATGCCGTTGTGCCCGAGCAGGTAGCGGTCGGACCATGTCATGGTGCTGCCGCCCGTCGATCCGGCGGCCGTGGATGAAGAAGACTCGGAAAACACGTTCAGGTTGTCCATCATCAAACCCGACCCGCCACAGGGATGCAGGCACCGGTGACAGCACTGGCGTCGTCCGACAACAAAAATGCGATGACTGCAGCCAGCGAGCGTGGTGGCACCCAGCGCGTGGCGTCTGCGTCGGGCATGTCGGCCCGGTTGGCGGGGGTATCCAGAATGCTCGGCAGAACCGCGTTCACACGCACACCGCGGTCTTTCAGTTCTTCGGCCAGTGCTTCGGTCAGCCGGGCGACGCCCGCCTTGGACGCCGCATAGGCACCCATGCCCGCACCCGCCTTTTGAGCGGCCAGAGCCCCCACGTTGATGATGCCCGACCCGCCCGCCTTCACCAGACGGGGCAAGGCCTCACGGCACGCCACCACGGTGCTGCGCAGGTTCATCGCGTAGAGTGCGTCCCAGGACTCCAGGCTCCCGGTTTCCAGCGTTTCCCAGCGGAAACCACCGGCCACGTTCACCAGACCGTCGAAGCCATTGAGCCGCTCACCAGCCTGGTCGAACGCAGACCGTGTGGCGTCCGGGTCGGTCAGATCAACGCCACCGATCACAGCAGCCATTCCGGGTACATCGTGAGCTGGGGCACGATCGAGCAGGACCACGCGCGCGCCGTGCTCGGCGAGCACGGCCCCGACCGCGCGGCCCAGCACGCCCAGGCCACCGGTCACAACAATATGGCGGTTCGCCAAAGAAAGTTCAGTCATAAGTGCGGGTAGTTGGTGTAAACCAGTAGTTAGACATATTGACGTAATCTGTTCAGCTATTAAACTCGTTCGAACCCTCCACGTCAATTCGTGGTGACCCTGACCACACCCGCTGTCTGCTTCACACACCACCTGTCCATGCCACGAAAACTGCCCCAGATCACCAGCGATTCGTCGGCCTTCTGGCAGGGCGGGGAATCTGGTCGGCTGATGATCCATCGCTGCGGCGCCTGCAGGCGCTTCTTCCATCCACCCGCACCGATGTGCCCACGCTGCGGCTCGATGGAGGTGGCCCCGGAGCCCACAAGTGGTCGCGGCCACGTGGCCACGTTCACCGTGAATCACCAGGCCTGGAAACCCGAGCTGACCGAACATTACGTCGTCGCCATCATCGAGCTCGATGATCAGCCCGGCTTGCGCCTGCTCAGCAATGTGGTGGGGATGCCGCCCGAACAGGTGCGGATCGACATGCCGGTTCAAGTGCGCTTTGAGCAGCACGAAGACGTCTGGCTTCCCCTGTTCGAGAAAGCCGAATGATGTTCGATCACCTGTACGAAAAGAACGTGGCGATTGCGGGGGTGGGCCAGTCCGAGGTGGCGCGCCCCTCCGACAAATCCGCCATGCGCCTGACCCTGGACGCTTGCCTGGAAGCCATTGCCGACGCTGGGCTCACCCGGGAGGACATCGATGGCGTGGCCTGCTGGCCGGGCGACAACAACAACGGCAACAGTTTTTCACCCGTCGGACCCAATGCCCTGATCGGCACCATGGGGCTCAAGGTCAACTGGTATGGCGGAGGCTATGAAGGACCAGGACCCTTGGCCGGCGTGATCAACGGCGCGATGGCGATTGCCGCAGGCCTGTGCCGCCATGTGCTGGTGTTTCGCACGATCACCGAAGCGAGCGCCCGGAGGGTCGACAAGAACGCCAATGCCTTGAGCAACAAGACCGCCGGCCGTGACAGCAGCTTCTTCTGGCAGTGGTACACCCCCTACGAAGTGCATTCGGCCATCAATCTGATGGCGATGTACGCACAGCGGCACTTCCACGAATACGGGACCACCGAGGAGCAACTGGCCCAGATCGCCCTGACCTGTCGCGCCAATGCCGTGGTCAACCCGAAAGCCGTGTACCGCACGCCCATGACGATGGACGACTACATGGCGTCGCGCATGATCTCGACGCCGCTGCGCATGTTGGATTGCGACGTGCACTGTGACGGGGCTACCGCGATCGTGCTCTCGCGCATGGATGCGGCGCGCGATGGGCCCAATCCCCCCATCCGTCTGGAGGCGATCGGATCGGCCCTGCACCAGCCCTGGTCCTGGGACCAGATTTCCCTGACCGGTGGGGCCAGCATCGACGCCGCCCACATGATGTGGCAACGAACCGACCTCAAACCCGCCGATGTGGGCAGTGCCCAGCTGTACGACGGTTTCTCCATCCTCACCCTGCTGTGGCTGGAAGCCCTGGGACTGTGCCCGGTGGGTGAAAGTGGTCGCTTTGTCGAAGGCGGTGCGCGCATCGCCCGCGACGGCGTGCTGCCGATCAACACCAACGGTGGCCAGCTCTCGGGCGGCAGGACCCACGGCCTGGGCTATGTGCATGAAGCCTGTACCCAACTCTGGGGCCGCGCCGGGCTGCGCCAGATCGCACCGCATCGGGTCGCGATCGCGGCAGCCGGTGGAGGACCGCTCGCCGGTTCACTGCTGCTCGTGCGCGAGTGATCCGCTCGTACCTCCGCCTGCGTCGGCAAAGCAGAACCCCCTCACCTTCCCCGGTATGACCGAATGACACAACACAACTCCAGCAGCTCACATGGCCCACGTGGGTTGGGCATTGATCTGACCGAGTTCAAACGCGCCTGGCGCATCGTGGTCCTGGCCACGCTGGGACTGGCGATCAATTCCAACTCATCCATGCTGTATGCGTACGGTGCGATGATGGTTCCACTGCAACAGACGTTTGACTGGGCCCGCGCCGATCTCCAGTCGGCGGTGAGCTTCATGTTTCTGGGGTCGGTGGTGGCCTCCCAAATCGTGGGCTGGCTCAATTTGCGCTTTGGCATGAAGCGCGTCACCGTGATTTCGCTGTGCGTGCTGTCCCTGACCTTCATGGGCATGACACGCATGGGGCCGTCCATCGTGACGCTTTATCTGAGCTTCTTCCTGATGTCCATGGCCAGCATGGGCACCATGCACGTCACGTGGACCCACCTGGTGAACCTGTGGTTTGAACACAATCGCGGTCTCGCGCTGGCGCTGGTGCTGTCTGGCACCGGACTGGCCGCCATGCTGATTCCCTCTGCGGTGAGTGCGGTGATCACACGATGGAACTGGCAAGCGGCTTTCTGGTTGCTCGCGGCCCTCCCTGTCACCTTGGTGTTGCCGCTGGTTCTCGCATGGATGAAAGAGCCCACTCGCGCACCGGCTCGCACGCCCAGCAAGCAGGCATCCTCGTCAGAGTGGGTGGCAGGCGTCTCGTTGCGCGAGGGCGTGCGAAATCCCCGTTTCTGGCTCCTGAACATCGCCCTGTCCATGGTGGTGGCCTGTGTGGTGACCCTGGTCACGAACGGTGTTCCCTTGCTGCGCGACAAGGGTCTCGAAGCCGTGGATGCCGCGCGCATCTTCGGCAGCTTTGGCCTCTCACTGATCCTGGGGCGGGTGGTTGTCGGCTACCTGGTCGACCGACTCTGGGCGCCCGGCGTGGCCGCCGTGGCCTTGAGCTTGCCTGCCCTGGGATGTCTGCTGCTGGGCACCAGCGGTGCAGACGACACCATCTTGCTGGTTGTCGGTGTCATGCTCGTGGGCATTGGCGCGGGTGCTGAATTCGACCTGGCGGCGTTCCTCGTGTCGCGGTACTTCGGCATGCGCGACTACGGCCGCCTGTTCGGCATTCACCTCGGCCTGATCACCCTGGCCTCCACACTGGCACCCTGGCTTTTCGGACAGCTCTACCGGAGCACCGGCACCTACCAGGCGACGCTGATGGTCTGCGGTCCCCTGTTTCTCACCGGGGGTCTGGCCTTGCTCGTTCTGGGTCGCTACCCGACCTTTGACCACAGCACCGCCCCTGCCCCAACCCATTCAGACTGAACTCCCATGTCAATCAACACCATCGTCATCGTCGGTGCCGGCCAAGCCGGTTATCAGGTTGCGGCATCACTGCGGCAAGAGGGGTTCGATGGAGCGATCACGCTCGTCGGCGACGAACCCGGCGTGCCCTACCAGCGCCCGCCACTGTCCAAGGCCTATCTGCTGGGAAAAGTCGGCGTGGCGGCACTGCGTTTTCGTCCGCCTGAGTACTTTGACGAACACCGTATTGCACGCATACAGGGCAGCGTGGCCGCCATCGATCGTGACCATCGCCAGCTGCTTCTCACGAGTGGCGAAAAGCTCAGCTACGAGCACCTGGTGCTGGCCACAGGCGCGCGCAACCGCGTGCCAAGTGTCCCAGGCATGGAGCTCGACGGCGTGTTCGGGTTGCGCAGCCTGGCCGATGCGGACGGGTTGTCACAACGCCTGGGCCATGCAAAACGCGCGGTGGTCATCGGCGCGGGCTTCATCGGCTTGGAGTTCGCTGCCGTCGCGGCCGCGCGCGGCATCTCGGTGGATGTCCTGGAGCTCGGTACACGGCCCATGGCGCGGGCGGTCTCCACGGTCACGTCCAGGGTGTTCGATCAGGCCCACGCCAGTTGGGGCGTGCGGATTCACTATGGTCAAAGTCTGGCGGCCATCCTTGGCGCTGATGGCCATGTGACCGGCGTGCAGCTGGCCAGCGGTGAAGCGCTGCCGGCCGATCTTGTTGTGTATGGAATTGGTGTGCTGCCCAACGCGGAACTGGCCAGCGAAGCCGGACTGGCGGTCAACAACGGCATCGTTGTGGACACGCAGCTGCTCACCAGCGATCCGGCCATCTCTGCCATTGGCGACGTGGTTAGCTTCCCCAGCCCCTGGGCACAGCAGCCCATCCGGCTCGAATCGGTTCAGAACGCCGTCGATCAGGCCAAGACCGTGGCGGCCCGGCTCATGGGCAAACCCGCCAGCTACACCGCCCTGCCCTGGTTCTGGACCGATCAAGGGGAGCTCAAGCTGCAGATTGCCGGCCTCTCCGATGGACACGATGAAACCGTCGTGCTGGGCTCCGTAGAGCAAAGGCAGATCAGTGTGCTGTGTTTTCGCGCCGGTCGTCTGGTGGCGGTGGAGTCCTGCAACCGGCCAGCCGACCACATGGCGGCACGCAAGCTGATTGCACGCCACACACCGCTCAGTGCGGCCGAGGCTTCGGCTGAGGGCTTCGAGCTCAAAGCCTTTGAAGCCGCGACGCGCGAGGCGAACTGAGGACGCCACGCTCCCGCTTCCGCCGGTCAAAAAAAACCCTGACAAACCAGCAAGGCTTGTCAGGGTGTTCAATCACCCCGGTTTCAACGGGGTGCAGTGTCAATCACCGGTCTTCGTTCCGGTACTTGCCACCTTGGAGACAAACGTTCAGGCCTTGGCCAGGTCAGGTCATCGGCCCCAGGTAGTCGGCTTTGCCCAATTCCACACCGGCCTGACGCAGCAGCGCATAGGCCGTCGTCACGTGAAAAAAGAAGTTCGGCAACGACCACTGCTGCAGGAAGGTCTGACCGGTGAAGTGCAGCGGATCGCCATGCCGCTGCGGCAGGACCACGGCTCGCTCGGCACTCCCGGCGAGCTGTTCCGGCGACACACCTTCGACAAAGGCAATGGCATCCCGCACACGAACGCGCAACCCGTCAAAGCTTTCATCGGAACCTTGAGCCGCAGGGAGATCGATGGCACCCAGCCGTGCAACGGCCAGCCGCGCCACCTCGCTGGCGATGGCCACTTGCTTGCCAAAGGAAAGCATATCGGGCGCCAGCTTCGTGCCCAGGAACACCCCGCTGTCAAAGCCCCTGGCCTTGGCGTGCCCTTCAGCTTTGTCCAGCCAGGTCAGCAGGTTGCGCAGCATGCGGACATAGACTTCCGCGCTGGCGGCATACATGGAAAAAGACATGATCGAATGGAGATTGGGTCAGAGTTTGTTGGACCCCATGCGGGCGAAAAACTCGCGCATGGGCACCATGGACGGGGAATGGCTGGTGAAGCCACCATCCACCGGAATCACCGCGCCGGTGACGAACGAGGACTCGTCACTGGCCAGGAAGCTCACCACATCGGCGATCTGCCGGGGCGAACCCAGCTGGGGTGTCAGGTGCTGGTCCAGAAGGATCTGCTTGATCTCTTCAGGAACGCCCTTCTGAGCGTGCTCGTTGAGCACGAAGCCGATCATGATGGCGTTGGACCGGATGCCCTGTTTGCCGTATTGCGCGGCCACCGAACGTGCCAGCGCCATCAAGGCCGCCTTGGAGGCGGCGTAGGCCGTCAGCGTCACGTCGCCCAGCAACCCGAAGCCCGAGGTCGCAAAGATGATGGATCCCCCACCGGTTTTGAGCATGTGGGGAATGGTGTGCTTGCAGCACAGCATGGCGCCGCGCGCATTGACATTCATGGCCTGGTCCCAGGCAGCGATATCCACATTGCAGACATCGCGGTCCCCGGCACGTTGGGCGGGGGCCAAGGCGGCAGCGTTGTTGTGCAACACATCCACACGGCCAAAGTGCTGGATCACCGCAGCCACCATCGCCATCACCTCGGCCTCTGAGGTCAGATCGGTCTGAACCGCCAGGGCATGGCCACCGGCCGCTTCAATCTCTGCGACCACGGACTGCGCCCCCGCCAGGTGGATGTCCACCACAGCGACCCGGGCGCCATGCAAAGCCAGCGAGCGGGCACATTCAGCGCCCAGGCCGGCACCCGCGCCGGTGACGATGGCGACCTTGCCATCCAGTTTGCGTTCACTCATGGGGTCTCCAGAAATTGATGGGCGTGCCGGCGTCATTCACCGGTGAAACAAGGGACTCGCTTTTCGCGAAACGCGAGCGCAGCTTCTTTGACATCGTGCATCGGGACCAGCATGGCAAAAAGATCCAGTTCCAGATCCAGACCGCTCTTGAGATCCAACTGCGTGGCCGCGCGCGCGGCCTGCTTGACGAACAGGGTGGCCGTGGGCGGCTTGCCGGCAATGCGCTCGGCCAGTGCGGTGACCTCGTCGTCCAGAGCCTGCGCGCTGCCCGCCACCCGGGTGACCAAGCCGATGGTCAACGCTTGGGAAGCATCCATCCGGTCGCCGGTCAGCAACAGGTCCAAGGCCCGGCCCGGCCCGACCACGGACCCCAGACGCTGGGTTCCGCCGCCGCCGGGGATCAACCCCAGACCGGTCTCGGGCAGGGCGAACACGGCATCGGGTGCGGCGAACCGCAGATCGCAGGCCAGAGCGAGTTCCAGGCCACCGCCCATGCAATACCCATGAATAGCGGCGATGACCGGCTTCTCGGTGCGATCCAGCGCCTCGATCCAGCGCGACTTCTGCATGCGCCGACGCACCTGGACCGATGACTCGGCCGCCCGCCGCTCCTTGATGTCGGCTCCGGCGCAAAACCCCCTCGCACCCGCACCGCGAATCACGATCACGCGCACCGACGGGTCCGCGTCCAGTTCGGCCAAAGCCGTCGGGACACCGCGACGGATGTCATCGTTGATGGCATTGATCTGGTCCGGGCGATTGAGAACGATCCAGCCAATGGCCCCCCGACGCTCCACCTCTACGGCGGGCCGGGAGGCTGCGGCTTGATCTCGCACTTTGGAGCCGGGTTTGTGCAGGGTGGTTTCCATGATCGCTTCAATACTCCTCGAACTCAAACAACTGCCCGCGCACATCGGCCGGGTCGACACGAATCAGCGATTTGCCACCCACCGCTTCACATTCGTCGATCCAGGTGAAACGGGTGCCACGGGCCTTCAGGTCTTCGGCCTTGGCCTGGAGGCCGGTGACGGCAATGCGGATGTAGTAAGGACCAGGGCCCCAGGAATTCAGGTACACGCCGGCGTCACCGTTCCAGCGGGTGGCTTCGATCACGTCCAAGGTGGCGCTGTGCGGCACCGTGAAACCCATGCGTGCTCGGCGGTAGCCCTCTTTGCCCAGCGACTCCACCGGGCCGGTCGGCTCCCAGTCGAGGTTGCTCGACACCGTGCGCAGGGTTTCGTCGAGGTTGCGAACGATGTAGCCACGCGAGGTGACGCGCACCATGTCGCCCGGCTGGGAATCGCGCGGCTCGGGCGGCGGCACCATGAAGGTGTCTGCCGGCATCTGCAAGGGCTCCAGCGGCATGACCTCGATGCACAAGCCGCCATCCACCGAGGGGTGGTAGTGGGGGTCTTCGGGCGTGGCGCCGAGCCAGAGGCGGTCAAAGGGCATGTCGGGGGTGCGCTGCGCCATGCGGAACCGCAAGCGCCGGCGCATGAGCTTCTCCACCAGCTGGTCGAACTTGTCGCCCCGCGCAGCGAGCACGATGGAGTGGGTCACCATGGGGCGGTGCGGCCCCTGATAGGCCTTGAGGCTCTCCAGGAAGTCGTGAAACATCGGGTCACCCGGATTGGGCTGGTCCAGATGACATTGCGGCTCGATGCGGGTGGGCGCCACGGCCAGCGACTTGTGAACGCGCAAGAAATGAGCGATGTACGGGTGCCCATCAAAGGCCTGGCGCCATTTGGGGTGGCCGTGCACACCCAGCTTCTTCACCAGAATATCGGCCATGCCGTCTGGATCGGACAGCATCATGTCGGCACTCATCAACAAATCAAACACAGGCGTTGCTCCAGAAATAGGGGAAGAGTGAAAAAGGGGACGCGTTCAGCCCGCTGGCACGTGAGACGTCGGCTGCTTCGGGTTCAGCAGGAAATGGGACAAGGCGGGAATCAGCACCAAGGCGCCCACCATGTTCCAGAGAAACATGAATGTCAGCAAAATGCCCATGTCGGCCTGGAACTTGATCGGAGAAAAAGCCCAGGTGATCACGCCTGCGGCCATGGTCAGGCCCACCAGCGCAACGACGCGACCGGTGAAATCGAGTGACTTTCGGTACGCCTGGGCGAGCGTCGCACCACGGCGCTGCATGGCAATCTGAACGCTCAGCAGGTACAGGGCGTAGTCGACACCGACACCGACGCCCACGGCGATCACGGGCAAGGTCGCCACTTTGAGACCGATGCCCATCCAGACCATCAACGCCTTGCAGATGATGGTGGTCATCACCAGCGGAATCATGGCCACGAGGGTGGCGCGCAGGCTGCGAAAGGTCAGCAGGCACAGCAATGCCGTAGCACCGTATACCGCCAGGTACATCAGCAGGATGCCGTGTTCGACCTCGATGTTGGTGGCCGCTTCGATGCCCGCTGAGCCTGCGGCCAACAGAAAGCGCGGCCCGTCTTCGGCTTTGGAGCTGTTGTGTTCGGCAGCGAAGGCCTCACTCACTTTGAGCACGCGATTGAGCGTGTCGGCTTTGTGGTCGGCCAGATAGGCGATCAAGGGCGACACGGCACACGATGTGTTGGTGATGTCCGGGGTGGCGATCATGGCCGCACCCACCGCCGCGTTGGTGATGCCCTGGTCCCGGCTGATGGTGAGCCACTTGCCACTGCCCTCGTTCAAAGCAGCGGTGATGAAGCGCGTGGATTCCGCCAGCGAACTGGTGGCCTGCACGCCTTCCGTCTGGCGCAGCGCCTGGGCCAACTGGTCCATCAGTTGCAAGGTGCCATACAGGCGGCAGCCATCGTCTGGATTGGTCATGATGACCACGAACTGGTCGCTCGACAAACCGTAGTGGGCCGTGATGTAGGCGCTGTCGCGGTTGTAGCGCGAGTCCTGTCGCAACTCGGGTGCGCCCGGATCCAGGTCACCAATGCGCAGGTCAAACATCACCACCGTACAAATTACGGTGATCACCGCAGCCACACCGACGGTCACCGTGGCCGCACGCCGCTCCGTCAGACGGTCCAGTGCGCTCCAGGCCCGGCCCAGAATGCCGCGCTTCTGCCCGGTATCTTCATCCAAAGCCCGACGGGCCGCGGACTCACTCACGCCGATATAGGACAAGGTTACCGGGATCAACACCAGCTTGGTGAAGATCAGCACCGTGATACCGATGCTGGTGGTCAGGGCCAGGTCGCGGATCACCGGGATGTCGATGATCACCAGCACGGCGAAACCAACGATGTTGGTCAGCAGCGCCGTGAGGCCCGCCATGAACAGGCGCCGGAACGTGTAGCGAGCGGCGACGTATTTGTGCGTCCCCCGTCCCACGTCCTGCAGGATGCCGTTCATCTTCTGGGCACCGTGCGAGAGCCCGATCGCAAAGATCAGGAACGGCACCAGGATCGAATAAGGATCCAGCTCGTAACCCAGCAGGCTCATCAATCCCAGCAGCCACACCACCCCGGCAACAGCCACGCTGACCAGCAGCAAGGTGCTGCGGATGCAACGGGTATACAGGTACACAAACAGAGCGGCAACCGCCACCGAGAGCCCGAAAAAGAGCATCACCTCATAAAGCCCCGCGATCAGATCGCCGACGATCTTCGCGAAGCCGACGATGTAGACGCCGGTGCTCTCGTCTTCGAACGAACGGATCTGCTCTTCCAGGGCCCGCGAGAATTCGCCGTAGTTCAGCGGCTCACCCGTCTGTGGGTGGCGGTCCAGCAGCGGCGCGATGATCATCGTCGAGCGCGAGTCGTTGGCGACCAGGCTTCCCACGATGCCGGAACGCCCGACGTTCTCCTTGAGCTTGCCGATCGATTCCGGCGTGCCGCTGTAGTCGGGCGGCATGACAGGACCACCCACCACGCCCTCTTCCGTCACCTGCCGCCAACGCACGATGGGCATCCAGAGCGACTTCATCCAGGAACGGTCCACCCCCGGGATCAGGTAGAGGGTGTCGTTGATCTTGCGCAGCTTCTCCAGATGGGCTGCGTCGTACACATCACCGCTCTTGTTCTCGACAACGATGCGGACGGTGTTGCCCAGCCCCGGCAATTCCTTGCGGTAGGCAAAGTAGTTTTGAATGTACGGACTGGACGACGGGATCATCCGTTCGAAACTGGCGTTGACTTCCAGCTTCAATGCGAAGAAGCCCAGCACCACGGTAGCGATCAGGCACAGCAGCAAGACCGGCAACCGGTTGTTGAACACCAGCTGCTCCAGGCGGCTGCCCGACTTGCGATCGAAGTGGGCCGGATCGCTGACGACCGGCATGGCGGGTTGTTGGGAATGAGCAGACATCAGAACTTTCGCTGGCATGGACCAAATAGATCGGCCACCTTCACTTACCTTGCGCTGAAACAGCGATCACACCGACGCCATTCAAGCGGGCAAGCGCCAGCCGATGGGAGCTGGTCATCGCCGCGCCATACACCTCGGCGCCCGGGGCCTGGTCGTAGATGGAGGTACGCGACTCACCGAAATCCACGGTAAGCACATCCCCCTTCTGCGACACCAGAAGCACCGCACCACCATGAGCGACCGCACCCACCAGGTTGGCGTCGGTACCGGTCTCGATTTTTCGCCACACCTGCCCGGCGTCCTCGCTCACGAAAGCGTTGCCGCGAAGGCCATAGGCGACCAGTCTTGAGCCCAGCAGATCGATACCGAAGTAGCTGCCGTTGTAGGGTGTCTCGACACGTTCGAAGCGCTGACTCTCGGCGTTCAAACGCATCACCAGCCCCTGTTCACCCGCGACGAACACCGCGCTATCGTTGCCCGTCAGCGCATACAGGTGGTATCGCTGATCGTTCTCGGTTTGGCTCTGCCAGGATTGCCAGGTCTTTCCACCATCGGTGGTCTTCAAGATCAAGCCGAAGCCCCCCACGGCGAATCCCGCGAGGCCGTCGGCGGCGAACCGGATGTCGAGCAAGGGGGCTGGCCAGACGTCAGCAGTGGCCGATTGCCCCATCGTTCGCTCGATTTCAGCTTCCAGCCGTTCAGAACCTTGGGCAGCTTCACGCAGCAGCTTCAGCACACTGCGACCGTCCAGCATGCGCTCCCATGTGGCGCCCCCATCAGAAGACCGCAGGGCCACTGCATCGTGACCCACAGCCCAGACCACGTTGGGACCGGCGAAGCGGACCGTGGCGAGATCGGTGGACACCGGGCTGGTGACCTGGCGCCACGATCCACCACCGTCTTCAGACAGCAGAATCAAACCTCGCGGCCCCACCGCGACGGTACGCCCGCCCTGACTGGCCACCCCACTGACCATCGTTTGCGTCGCCGTCGCAAGCTTTCGCGACGGCACATCCATCAGATCCACGGACGCGACTCCAGGCGCTGCGATCACCCAGGTGGTCATCACCAGCGCACCCCCGACCACCGCAGCAACGCACCAACGCGGCAGGAAGAATGCACCCAGTGAAACGCGCAATGAAGTCATGGTCCGGGGATCCGATTGATGTCTGCCAACTGCGAAGCTCAGCGAGCCGACTCGCGAGACACGACGGCTTCAGGATTCATCTCGCGCTCGCTGCGAACCGATGAAAGCACTTGCCACCCGCCGACCATCACGTCGTTGACATAGGCGTACATGCCCTTGTTGAAGTCGTAGACCACGTTCTTTGCAGAAAAGGGAATCTGCTTGTCGTACATCGGCGAGGTCGTCTGGAACAGAGAGCGATACAACTGACCGCTTTGGTCGAAGGCATCGTAGTTGGCCGCACCACTCAGGTCTTCATCGAAGTAGTAGGTGCGCTTGGAGTACGCGTGACGCTGACCAGGTTTGAGAGTGGCTTCAACCACCCAGACGCGGTGCTTTTCCCAACGCTCGCACTCCGGATTGACGTGTGCCGGCAGCAAGGCCTTTTCAGCCGTCGGGCAGTCATACTGGTTCTTGTAGCCGTTGTACTGGATGTACATCTCTTTCTTGCCGACCAGCTTGAAATCGAAGCGATCCATGGTCCCGGAGAACACGAACAGTTCGTCAAACAGCGTCACGCCGCCCATGCTGGCCACAGGGGTGTCGTACGAAAACTCTGGAGAGAGTTTCACGCGGCGCAGGCCCGGGGTGTAACTCCATGCCCTGCGAGGGCGAGCCACCGGATCCAGGTAATCAGCGAGTCCCGTCATCTCACCGGCGCGGCGTGCCGGCGACTTGCTGATCGAATACGTCCGCCAGACCATGTCGGGATCGCGATCAGCCTGATTGGTCTGGTAGTAGACGAAGTCCTGGACAGTGGCCTGCTCAGCCGTCATCACGGCCTTGCCGGAGGAATCGACGACCCAAGAGCGCGATGCTGTGGTGTTCGTCATCGCCTCACCCTGGTAGCGAAGAATCTGGTTCCACATCACCTCATATCCCGTCTTTGGGATGGGAAACGGCATGCCACCACGGCAGCTGCGGTCGATGGCCAGACCTTCCTTGGTCGTCTTGCAAGTCGTTGCATTGCGAACCGTCGCGTCCAAGATCTTTTTGGGGTAGGCCGCCGTCCTGTGCGTCGGATACACGTTGAGGTAGTACGTCGGATTCTTGGACAGCAAATGCTTCTGGCCTTCGCTCAGCAGCGCTGCGTGCTGGGCCATGTTCTTGCTGTCGATGCGAAGCACAGGCTTTTCGTCCTTGAACGGATCGATCCAGAAACCGCTGTCTGCCTTGAAGCCTGCAGGTGCCTTGGTCAAGCCACCGGTGTAGGCTGGAATGGTGCCGTCGGCGTTGCCCGCCTTGATGGCACCGAACTCGGTCAGCGTGGTCCCCAGTTGTTTGGCCTCCTCAGCGGTCACGGCGGCAAAAGCAGGTACAGCCAGGCTGATAGCAGCCAGCGAAAGGATATTTTGAAGTTTCATGATGGCGACTCCTGAGGATCAGAACGAGGTCTTGTAGGTGAAGAGCAGGCGACCACGGTCGGTCGCGCCCACAGCGCTGTTGAGTGCATTGCCACCGATGGCAGCCGTACCGGCCACGTTGTATTTGGTGGGAACCGCCGAGTCGGCGTAGGTCAGGTTGAAATCGTGCTTGCCTGCGTAAGTGGCGGCGAGGCCGATCGACCAGGAAAGACGACCCTCGAAACCACCACCGCCGGTCGCCGCCGTGCCCTTCAACCCGTAGTTGACAGCCATCGGAACCGACAGATCCCACGAAGGCATGATGCCCAGATACTGGGGTGTGAAGCGAACCGCCATCTCCCAGTAGCTCTTGGTGGAGCAGGTGTCGGAGATGTCACCCGGCTGGGCGGTGGCGCCGCTGGTGCCGAGCTTCACGCAGCCTGCATAACCCACACCTCGGAAAAGGTTCTCATTGGCCGTGATTTTGTTCAATCGGCTGTAAGCAAGTTCACCAATCACCGAGCCGGTATCCCAAATTCCCGTCTTGGGCAGCAGATACACCCCGTTCACCACCGCATGAAAGGTGTCACCGGTAGCGCCGGTGCTGGTGGTCGTATAGCTGGCGACGGAATTGAGGTGTGCATCTTTGCGCCACGACAGTTCGGCGCCAACGCTCACGGGTCCCACCGGCTTGGAAAGACTCACACCGATGACCTTGGTAGCGGCCGGGTAAACGAAGCGGTAAGTACCTGGAAGGGTTGTTGCAGCCACACCAGGAATAGCTTGGTAGAAATTGGCGAGCTGAATGCCGGTTTCCGGATTCGTATCGTTGAAGACCCGGTAGTAGGCACCCAGCGTCGATTCAATGGCGTCCACATCCAGACGGGCTGAAACACCCCAATTTTTATCCCCCGAAGTCAAGGCCGCTGTGTTGGCCATGGTCCTGCAGGACAAAGGGCCCAACGCCGGATTGCATGGCGTCAACGCGAAACGATCCACACCGGGCGCGTTGTCCGCACCCATCAGGTACGTGCCCGCGTAAGGCACGCGTGTCGGCTTCCAGTCCAGAGCGTACTGACCCGCAACAGACAACTTGTCAGTCACCTGCGCCTTGAAGGTCAGCTGATTGATGGGAAGAAAGACCTCCTTGGTCTCAATACCAGGGCTCGACACGGCCTTCACACCATCAACGGGAGACTGCCCGTAGGAAATGGCATGCCCGCCGATGAGCAGGCCTTCACCCCACACCACCGTGTGCTTGCCCAACTTGACGTTGACCGGCACGTTGCCCAGGTCAAAGTTGGACCATACGAACGCATCCAGGATTTCACCCGAAGGTCCGTGAACAAAGCGGTTAACTTCGTTGGAATACCGATCGTTGTTGTACGAAGTGGCATACCCCGCAGGCGACGACACCGAAGGGTCTCGGTAGGCATGGTCGTACCAGGCAGCCGCGCTGACGCGAGCGCCGACAACCCCTTTGTAGTTGACATCAAGCTCACCTAGCACATCCAGACGATTGGTGACGATATCACCACGTTTGAACTTGGCATCGCCCTCGTCAGTCGTGGCGAAGTTCAACAAACGGGGATCTTGTTTCTCTGTGCGAACACCCAGGTTGTAGCGCAGTGTGGTGTCGGCGCGCACCTTGAGGTCGGGATTACCCGTATCAAGCTCCAGGGCGTGCGCGCCACCGGTAACGACCAAAGCCGCGGCGGCGGCAATCATATGCACTGCGGCCCCGGAAGGCCCCGTTCTCGTTTGTCTGTTGTTCATAAGGATGTCTCCATCGATCGGGGGTTACTTGGTTCTTGGCACATCGCTCAGCCGTCGTCCACATGCGTCCGCCTTGATCTCTCAGGTCCGATTAGCGCAGGATGATTATTCTGAATGCCGACTTAAATTCTGCATCTAGAATGAATTTTCTCACCCCGGGTTTTCACCTATATTGAACATATTTATTGATACTGTCTCAGTATGACCCAAGAGCCTGACGTTTGTCGACAGTGTTCAGAGGTGTTCTCCGAGATGCATCAGCTCCAGTCGTCAAGCCATGATTGGCACGGTGCATATTCCGTTTCATCGTGACCGCACATTCCGGCATCGTGACCAGCGATTCCGGTGATCGTGACCGGGGGGGGGGTAAATCACAGATTCCGGCATTGTGACCGTAGATTCCGGTGATCGTGACCGATGTCCCAGTGGGCATGGTGCTGCGCATGTCAATCAACTTGGTGGGTCTGTAGCCTCTGGCAGTTTGTCTGGAGTCACATGCCCACCCCAAGGATCACCATGCGCAAACTCAAAGACGTCCTGCGTCTCAAACTCAACGCTGACCAAAGCCACCAACAAATAGCCACAGCTCTGGGCATCGCTAAAGGCAGCGTCACCAAATACTGCTCCCTCGCCGCTACGGCAGGCCTGGACTGGAGCGCCGTCCAGGCCATGAGCGAGACCGATCTGGAGCGGCGTTTGTTCGGCTCCTGCGTGGGCGCCACCTTCGCCCGACCGGATTACGGGCGCATCCACCAGGAGCTGCGCCGCAAGGGCGTCACCATCATGCTGCTGTGGCAGGAGTACAGCGCCCGGGTGGACGATGAGTACTGCGCCGAGAACCCCATCAAGGCCCTGCGCTACTCCCAGTTCAGCGAGAACTACCGCCAGTTCGCCAAGCGCCTCAAGCGCTCCATGCGTCAGAGCCACCGCGCGGGCGAGAAGATGTTCATCGACTACGCGGGCCCCACCATCGCCTTGACCCTGCACGGTGCTCTGGTGGGACGCGCCAACATCTTCGTGGCAACCATGGCCGCTTCTGGATACAGCTTTTGCCTGGCCACAGAGCGCCAGACGGCGGCCGACTGGCTCCATGGAACCGCCTGTGCGCTCGGCTTCTTTGGTGGCGTGCCGCAGCTCATCGTCCCCGACAACCCGCGCGCCCTGGTCACGGTGGCCAACCGCTACGAGCCGCTGCTCACCGACAGCGTGCTGGACTTTGCCCGCCACTATGGCTGCTCGGTGCTGCCCGCTCGCGCCTACCACCCGCAAGACAAAGCCAAGGTCGAGTTGAGTGTGCTGCTGGTGCAGCGCTGGATTCTGGCGTGCCTGCGCCACCAACGCTTTGCCTCGGTGCAAGAGGTCAACGACGCAATGGCGCCGCTGCTCACGCGCCTGAACAACAAGCCGTTTCAAAAGCTCCCCGGCAGCCGCTCCAGCGCCTTTGCCCAGATCGATGCCCCGGCACTGTCGGCGCTGCCCGCGCAGCCCTGGGAGTGGGCCAGCTTCAAGACGGTGCGGGTGCACATCGACAGCCACATCGAGTTCGAGGGCCACCGCTACAGCGTGCCCCATGCCTTGGTGGGTTTGGCGCTGGAGCTGCGCATCACCGCTCATGCCGTCGAAGTTTTGCACCGGGGGGGGAGCGGGTGGCCAGCCACATGCGCTGCGCCCACAAGGGGGGTTACACGACGGTGATCGAGCATTTACCGCTGGCCCACCAAGCCCACGCCCAGTGGACACCTGAGCGCTTGATCGCTTGGGGTGAGCGCATCGGCGTGGCCTGTGCTGGGGTGGTCACGAAGATGCTGGAGCGCCAGCGTCATCCCGAGCACGCCTACCGCGGGTGTCTGGGCCTGCTGTCCTTGTCCAAACGCTATGGTGAGCCTCGACTGGAGGTGGCGTGCACCATTGCGCTGAGTTTGGGCTCCAGCAAATACACCCATATCCGGGACATGCTGGCCAATGGACGCGACCAAGTTCACAGCACCAGCGCCGCCGAGTGGAATTCACCTGTACACGCCCATGTGCGCGGCCCCAGCTACTACCAATGACGCGGCACCGCCGACACCGTCAATACAAACACCAACACCAACACCAGCACAGACCCCACCATGATGATGAACACCACCTTGAACCAACTGCGCAGCCTGCGCCTAGAGACCATGGCGCAGGCACTGGAGCAGCAGCTTCAGACCAGCGGCATGACCGCCATGAGCTTTGAGGAGCGCCTGGCGCTCTTGGTTGACCGCGAAGTCCATGGCCGCCAGGACCGGCGCTGTGCGCGGCTCTTGAAACTGGCCAAACTCAAATACCCGCAGGCCGCCATTGAGGACATGGACAGCCGCACAAGGGGCATAGAGCGCAGCGCGGTCATGAGTCTAGCCCTGGGCGAATGGGTGACCCAGGGACACGCCGTGCTGATCACAGGAGCCACGGGTGCGGGCAAGTCCTGGCTGGCCTGTGCCTTGGCACAACACGCCTGCAGGCGGGGTCAAAGCGCCTACTACCAGCGTGTGCCGCGCCTGGGCGAGCAACTGCGCATACGCCACGCCAACGGCACCTTCACGCGCTGGTTGGAGACGCTCAAGAACACGGATGTACTGCTGCTGGACGACTGGGGCATGACGGCCATGGACGCAAGCACCCGGGCTGATTTGCTGGAGATCATCGATGACCGTGCGAGCGTGCGCGCCACCATCATCACCAGTCAGCTACCGATCGAACACTGGCACGAGTGGATAGGCGACGCCACGATCGCTGACGCAATGCTGGACCGGCTGATGCAAAACCACCACCGCTTCACGCTCACGGGGGATTCGATGCGCAAAAAAACCACCACAAAGACCAGCGCGGCCGCGACCGCCTGAAACACCGACTCGGACATGGCCTAGCACGGAGGTCCTCGCCTGCTGGCTATGCATGGATACATGCACAGCCGGGGATGCCTGCCGGCGGCCCTGGCAGGGGCCTCGTTTGAATAAATGCAAAACGACCAAAACCGAACACCGAGAAAGGAGATCGCTGCCCAAAAAAACAGCACACCCTACAATTTAAACCGCGCAGCACCATGCCCGGTCACGATCGCCGGAATCTGCGGTCACGATGCCGGAATCATCGGTCACGATCAACGGAATACGCAGCACGGTCCACTGCTGAGCATTTCGGGTGCGTAGAGGGCCGCTCATCCAGCCATGTCTTCCTTTTTGCCCGAGATAGGATCGAAGGCTATGGAAGAAGGACCTTCAAGCCACACATCCACGCTCGGCATCGATTTCGGCACCTCCAACTCCGCCGTCTCCTGGGCCGCCGAAGGTGGGCTGGCGCGCCTGATCCCGCTCGAGGGCGAGGCGCTGTCCATGCCCACCGCGGTGTTCTACAACGCCGAGGACCGGCGCACGCACTTCGGCCGCGATGCGGTGGCGCAGTACCTCGCGGGCACCGAAGGCCGCCTGATGCGCTCGCTCAAGAGCCTGCTGGGCAGCCCGCTGCTGCTGGAGAAGACCGAGGTCAACCACCAGCAGATCAGCTACCAGGAGATCGTGGCCACCTTTCTGGCCGAGCTGCGCGAGCGCGCGGCGCAGGCGGTGGGCGCGGCGCCCACGCGCGTGGTGATGGGGCGGCCGGTGCACTTTGTGGACGACGACCCCGAGCGCGACGCGCTGGCGCAGCGCTCGCTGCTGGAAGCGGCGCAGGCCGTGGGTTTCGAGCAGGTGAGCTTCCAGCTGGAGCCGATCGCCGCGGCGCTGGACCACGAGCGCCGCCTCTCGCGCGAGAGCCTGGTGCTGGTGGTGGACCTGGGCGGTGGCACCTCGGACTTCACCGTGGTGCGCCTGGGCCCCGAGCGCATGACCCTGGCCGACCGCAGCGGCGACGTGCTGGCCACCAGCGGCGTGCACATCGGCGGCACCGACTTTGACCAGAAGCTGAGCCTGGAGCAGGTCATGCCGCTGCTGGGCTACCGCCACCTCGGGCCACAGCAGCGCGAGGTGCCGAGCCGCGTGTTCTTTGACCTCGCCACCTGGCACCTGATCCACTGGCAGTACCTGCCGCGGGCGATCAGCCAGGCGCAGGCGCTGCGCGTGAACTACAACGACCTGCGGCTGCACGCGCGGCTGATGGAGGTGCTCAGGCACCGCCACGGCCACCACATCGCGCACGAGGTGGAGCAGGCCAAGATCCGCTGTTCGCAGCACGACGCCGGCACGCAGATCGACTTGTCGATCGTCGAGCCCGGCTTGCAGGCACCGCTGGAGACCGCCGTTCTGCAGGGCCACCTGGCGGCCCTGCTGGCGCGCACCGTGGCCTGCGCACGCACATGCGTGCAGCGCGCCGGCCTGTCCGACAGCGCGCTGGACGCGATCTACCTCACCGGCGGTTCGTCGGCCCTGCGCCCGTTCCAGCGCGCCCTGCAGGCCGAGTTTCCAGGCGTGGCCCTGGTCGAGGGCGATCTGTTCGGCGGCGTGGCCTCCGGACTGGCCTACAGCCGGGGCTGATTCACATTGCACAAACCGTTCTTGACTGAGACGCATCAGTGCAACTGACGAACCGTACCTCTAGTTTTGAAAAGTCCGGAATTCTGGGGTGCCGTCACCGGTTTATACCTACTGTTAATCCGCAGGTCCCTGGTTCATGTCCAGGTCGGGGAGCCAAGTCAATCAAAAGTCAGCAGGTTAGCGCCCGCTGACTTTTTTGCTTTCTGGATCCGCCGTGTCCGACACGTGTCCGAAATTCTCCGAAGATACATGCTTGGCGCAATGCACGGGTTCGTTCATCGGGTTTGGTCATGGGGGGTCTCTGTGGCTGTCGCGATGAGTTTGAAGTTGTCAGCTCGGACGTGCGGTTGCATCAGGACCCGCTGGGCTGGGCGATCTCGGCGCACTGGGTGCGCTGCTCGTCGCAGACCCCCTGCGTCAGACTAGTTGTCGCCTCCCTTTTCACGCGGATGATCCGCGCCAAAGCGACACAACATGCAAAAGAATCAACATTCGCCAGAGTTCATAGAGCAGGCATTGAGCAAGGTCCGCACGCGCGGCTCGCGCACCTTGGAATCGGTGGCCACTGAGCTGAACATGCCACTGGGAACGCTCAAGGGCTGGCTCAAGAGATCGCGCCCTGTGGGGGCAGCGTTGGCGCATGCGCCAACGCTGCCCAGCGATACGCCCGCAGCCCAGTGGAGCCCTGTTCAGCGGCTGTTGGCCTTGAACGAAAGCCACACCCTGGTGGGGCCGGCGCTGCACGCCTGGTGCCGCGAGAAGGGCTTATTCGAGCACCAGCTGATCCAGTGGCGCGAAGCCTTTTGCGCATCGACGCAACCCGCTGCTGCCAGCGCCGCTGAGCAACGCCTGGCCAACACTGCGCTGCGCGAGTTGCAAGGCCGGCACGACCAGCTGGAGCGCGAGGTGCGCCGCAAGGACCGCGCGCTGGCCGAGGCCGCCGCTTTGCTGATCCTTCAAAAAAAGTTCCAGGCCTTGGTTCTGAAATCGCAGGGCGAGGACACATGAGCACCCTCGCACAACGCGCCACCGTGCTGGAGCTGATCGCCGAAGCTTGCATCGCTGGCGCCCGCTTGCACAGGGCCTGCGAGATCATCGGGCTGGCCGCACGCACTGTGCAGCGCTGGGTGGATGCTGGAAAAAATGCGCTGTATGTGGGCGACAGGCGCACCCCTGATCAACGCAGTCATAACTGCCCGCCCAACAAACTGAGCGACGCTGAACGCCTGGCGGCTCTGGCTGTGCTCAACAGTGAGGAGTTCAAGGACCTGCCACCCAGCCAGATCGTGCCCCGTCTGGCTGACAAGGGCATGTACGTGGCGAGCGAGTCAACCCTGTACAGGCTGCTGCGTCAGGCTGGGCAACTGGCTCACCGCCGCCTTGAACGCGTGCCGCAAAAGCGCAGCAAACCCCGCGCCTTGGTGGCGAGAAGGCCCGACCAGATCTACTGTTGGGACATCACCTACTTGCCCACCCAGGTGCGCGGCCTGTTCTTCTACCTGTACCTGTTCGTGGACATCTTCAGCCGCAAGGTGGTGGGCTGGCAGGTCTTCGATTGCGAGAGCGCCGAGCGGGCTGCAGCGCTGCTGGAGGACATCTGTCGGCGCCAGGGCGTTGGTGCGGATCAGGTCACAGTGCATTCGGACAACGGCAGTCCGATGAAGGGCGAAACGATGCTGGCCACCATGCAGCGCTTGGGCGTGGCACACAGCCGCAGCCGCCCCGCGGTGAGCAACGACAACCCATACGCCGAATCGCTGTTCAAGACCTTGAAGTACCGCCCGCAGCTGCCGCTCAAGC